>NZ_JARAUO010000044.1:0-81001 GCF_033792105.1 Streptomyces sp. WI03-4A | reverse complement strand
GGGGGCGGACGGCCGGCCCGCCCTGAGGGGAGGGAAGGGGTCGGGGGGCAGGGGCGCCCGCTCGTCAGAGGGTGGCGCCGACCAGCAGGGCGAGGTCGATGAGACGGTTGGAGTAACCCCATTCGTTGTCGTACCAGCCGACGACCTTGACCTGCCCGTCGGTCACGCGGGTGAGCCCGGCGTCGAAGACGCAGGAGGCGGGGTCGCCGACGATGTCGGTGCTGACGAGGGGCGCCTCGCTGTAGGACAGCAGGCCCTTGTAGGCGCCGGCCGCGGCCGCCGCGTAGGCCTCGTTGACCTCCTCGACGGAGGTGCGCCGGCCCGGGGTCACCGTGAGGTCGGTGACCGAGCCGGTGGGCACCGGCACCCGCAGCGCGAACGCGTCCAGTTTGCCCGCCAGTTCGGGCAGCACCAGGCCGATGGCCTTGGCGGCGCCGCTGGAGGTGGGCACGATGTTCAGGCCCGCGGCGCGCGCCCGGCGCAGGTCCTTGTGCGGGGCGTCCTGGAGGTTCTGGTCCTGGGTGTAGGCGTGGACGGTGGTCATCATGCCCGCCTCGATGCCCACGCTCTCGTGCAGCACCTTGGCCAGCACCGCGAGACAGTTGGTGGTGCAGGAGGCGTTGGAGATGATCGTGTGCCGCTCCGGGTCGTAGGCGTCCTCGTTGACACCGAGCACGACCGTGAGGTCCTCGCCGCTGGCCGGGGCCGCGATGACGACCTTCTTCGCGCCGCCGTCGATGTGGGCGCGGGCCCGGGCGGCGTCGGTGAAGATGCCGGTGGACTCGATCACGAGGTCGACGCCGAGGTCGCCCCAGGGCAGGGCCGCGGGGTCCCGCTCGGCGAGCACCTTGACCGTCCGGCTGCCCACGCGGATGGCACCCGGCTCGGCGGCGATCTCCTCGGGGAACCGGCCCAGGATCGAGTCGTAGGCCAGCAGGTGGGCCATCGTGTCGACGTCACCGAGGTCGTTGACGGCGACGATCTCCAGCTCCGAGCCGCGTGCGGCCACCGCGCGGAAGACGTTGCGGCCGATGCGCCCGAAGCCGTTGATGCCGATGCGCACAGTCATTGATGTGTCCCTCACCTTGCGCTTCTGGGGTGGTTGACGCGCCGTTGCGCCGAGGTGCGATGCCGGACCACACATCACCGCGGGGCGGGGACGTGGTGCATCACGACCTTATATAAGCATGCGATACATTTCCAGGGTGACCTCTCCTCAGAACCTCGACCGGGCAACGGACTTGGACGTCGGCGACCTCACCAGGGCGATCGAGAACTTCAACCGCTTCTACATCCGGCTCCCCTCCGTGCAGAAGCTGTCCTTCACGACGCTGTCGGTGCTGGACACGCTGGCCTTCCGCGGACCCACGCGACTGACCGACCTGGTCCGCACGGAGCAGATGAGCCAGCCGGGGGTCACCCAGCTGGTGACCCGGCTCGAACGGGACGGACTCGTCGAACGCCGTCCCGACCCGACGGACGGCCGTGCCGTCCTGGTGCACCTCACCGAGGAGGGGCGCACGGTCGGGCAGTCCCGGCACCAGGACCGGGGCCGTCACATGACGCCCCTGATGGCCGAGTTGACAAAGGAAGAGCGGCAGACCCTCGCCGCGGCCCTCCCGGTTCTCGCCCGGCTCGCCGAACTCGGCATGCGGACACGGCAGTAGGGACACACCTCCCCCGAGTCCCGTGCGCCGTACGTCCGGGGCGGCTCGCGCCCGCCCCCGCGACGACGCCCGGAGCAGTGCTCAGCCCTCCGGGTCCCGGGGCCACTCCCGCGTCTCGCGCGGCGCCTCCTCCCGCGCGGCCGCCCGCGCCTCGGTCCGGTGTCCGCGCGCGATGTAGTCCCGGACGACCAGTTCCACGGCGTCCTGCGGGCTGCTCACGCCGGCGAGCACCATGACCTCCACGACGAGCTGTGCGTCGAGCGAGACCGTCACCTTGGCCATGCCCGGACGCTAGCACCCACGGCCCCGTCCCCACCGCCGAGCCGCAAGGAACGCGCCACCCACGGCCCTCGCCCGGTGCCCGGCCGGGCACCGGGGATGACCGTCGGGTGACGGGACGGCGCCCGTCCGGTGTCCGCGGGGGTGCTTCTTCCCGGTGTCCTTGGGGCGGTGCTTCCCCGGTGCCCGGGCGGCGGCGGCCGTACGGTCTCGCCCCCTCGGCCGGAAGGGGCCGTCCGTGCCCGTCACCGCGGCGGGCCGGATAACCGTTCGCACCCGGCGCGCGGCCGACCTACCCTCGGCCCATGAACAGGCCTCTCGTCGCGCTGCTCAGTGGCGCGGGCATCTCCACCGACTCCGGGATCCCCGACTACCGCGGTCCTGCCGGGTTGTGGCGCACGGATCCCGAGGCCGAGAAGCTGGTGACCTACGCGTACTACATGGACGATCCGGAGATCCGCCGGCGCTCGTGGCGGATGCGGCGGGCGAACCGGGCGCTGCGGCCCGAGCCCAACGCGGCGCACCGGGCCGTCGCCGAGCTGGAGCGCTCCGGGGTGCCGGTGCGGGTGATCACGCAGAACGTGGACGGGCTGCACCAGCTGGCCGGGATGCCGGAGCGCAAGGTGCTGGAGCTGCACGGCAGCGCGCACGGGGTCGTCTGCACCCGGTGTCACGCCCGCAGCCCGATGGAGGACGCCCTCGCCCGGGTCGACGCCGGGGAGGACGATCCGCCCTGTCCGGAATGCGGCGGGATCCTGAAGTCCGCCACGGTGATGTTCGGCGAGGCGCTCGACCCCGTGGTGCTCGGCGAGGCCGTGGCGATCAGCAAGGCGTGCCAGGAGTTCATCGCCGTCGGCAGCAGCCTCCAGGTCCAGCCGGCCGCCGGGCTGGTCGGCGTGGCCGCCGATCACGGGGCCCGGCTGACCATCGTCAACGCCGAGCCCACGCCGTACGACGATCTGGCCGACGAGGTGGTCCGGGAGCCCATCGGCACCGCTCTGCCGAAGCTGCTGGCCCGCCTGTCGGCGTGAGGGGGCCGCGGCGGCCTAGAACAGGGCCGCTCCCCGCTCTCCCCGTTCGAAGTCCAGCAGGCGCCGCTTGCGGTCCAGGCCGCCGCCGTAGCCGGTGAGGGAGCCGCCGGCGCCGATGACGCGGTGGCAGGGGACGATGATGCCGACCGGGTTGCGGCCGTTGGCGAGACCGACCGCGCGGGACGCCCCGGGACTGCCCAGGGCGACGGCGAGTTCGCCGTAGGAGCGGGTCTCGCCGTACGGGATGCGGGTCAGCTGCTCCCAGACGCTGCGCTGGAACGGGGTTCCGTGCAGGCGCAGTTCGAGGGTGAACCGGGTCAGCTCCCCCGCGAAGTAGGCCGCGAGCTGTTCCTCGGCCTCGGCGAACGGGGCGGCGTCGGGCATGCCGAAGGTCTCCTCCACCGGGCGGTGCCGCTGTCCGGTCATGTAGAGACCGCACAGGACGCCGTCGTCGGCGACGAGGGTGAGGAGGCCGTAGGGGCTGTCGATGACGGTGTGCTGCTTCATCGGGGGAAGGTCCTTATGCGGGGAGGAAGTTGATCGGGTGGCCGTCGGTCGCCCACAGATACTGCACCGCGTACGCGCGCCAGGGGCGCCAGGCCTCGGCGCGTGCGGTGAGCGCGCCCGGCGTGGCGGGCAGGCCCAGCCCCCGGGCGGCGCGCCGGACCCCCAGGTCGGTGGCGAGGAAGGCGTCGGGGTCGCCGAGGGCGCGCATGGCGATGACGTCGGCCGTCCAGGGCCCGAAGCCGGGCAGGTCCAGCAGGCGGGCGCGGGTCTCGGCCCAGTCGGCCTCGACGCCCAGGTGGAGACGGCCGTCGGCGAGCGCGCCGACCAGGGTGGTGAAGGTGGTGCGCCGGGTGCGGGGCATCGCCAGGCTCGCGGGGTCGACCGCGGCCAGCGCCTCGGGGGCGGGGAACAGATGGGTGAGGCCGCCCTCGGGGTCGTCCAGCGGTTTGCCGTGGGCGGTGACCAGCCGGGCGGCGTGGGTGCGAGCGGCCGCCGTGGAGACCTGCTGCCCGAGCACGGCCCGGACGGCGAACTCGGCCTCGTCGACCGTGCGCGGCACCCGGCGCCCCGGTGCCCGGTCCACCAGCGGCGCGAGCACCGGGTCGGCGCGCAGCCGGTCGTCCACGGCCACCGGGTCGGCGTCCAGGTCGAGCATGCGCCGGCAGCGGCTGGTGGCCACGGTCAGATCGCGCAGGTCGCTGAGGGTCAGCCGGCAGGCGATGTGGTCGGGGCGGGGCGCGAGGGCGACGATGCCGTGCCCGTACGGCAGCCGCAGGGTGCGGCGGTAGGCGCCGTCCCGCCACTCCTCCACGCCCGGTACGGCGGTGGCGGCCAGGTGCCCGAAGAGGTTGTCGGGGTTGAGCGGGGCCCGGAACGGGAGTCGCAGCGTGAGGGTCCCCGGCGTGCCGGCGAACTCCGGGGTCCCGACGGCCCGGCTCCTGGGCACCCTGGCGCGCAGCTCGCTCGGGGACAGGGCGAAGACCTCGCGGACGGTGTCGTTGAAGGCGCGGATGGAGGCGAAGCCGGCCGCGAAGGCGATCTCCGACATCGGCAGCGGCGTCGTCTCCACGAGCAGCCGCGCGGTCTGGGCGCGCTGGGCCCGGGCCAGCGCCAGGGGCCCGGCCCCCAGCTCGGCGAGCAGCTGCCGCTCCACCTGGCGGGCGCTGTAGCCGAGCCGGGCGGCGAGCCCGGGCACGCCCTCGCGGTCCACGACGCCGTCGGCGATCAGCCGCATGGCGCGGGCCACCAGGTCGGCCCGCCGGTTCCACTCCGGGGAGCCGGGGCTGGTGTCGGGGCGGCAGCGCTTGCAGGCCCGGAACCCGGCCTGCTGGCAGGCCGCGGCGCTCGGGTAGAAGGTCATGTTCCGCGGCTTGGGCGGAACCACCGGGCAGCTGGGCCGGCAGTAGATGCGGGTGGTGAGCACGGCCGTGAAGAACCACCCGTCGAACCGCGCGTCCTTGGACTGCACGGCGCGCACGCAGTGCTCCCGGTCGAGGTGCGTCCCTGTCTGCATGCGTCCAGGATCGTCCACCGCTCGGGTCGCCCGCTGGCGAGAATCCGACATCTGCGTGGCGGTGACCTGGCCCGCCGGCCGCCCGGCCGGTGGCTACGATGCCGCCATGGGGCACCCAGCCGTCTCCCCCGCGTCCGGCGGGGCCGGGGCGCACCGGGAGGGCGGGTCGCCGGCGCGGACGTGGCCGCTGTACGCCGCCGGGTTCACCACCGCGTTCGGGGCGCACGGCGTCGCCGCGAGCCTCGGGGCGCGCTCGGCCGACGCGGTCACCTCGCTGCTGGTCCTGGGCGGTCTGCTCGCGCTCTACGACGGTGCCGAGGTGCTGCTGAAGCCGGTGTTCGGCACGCTGGCCGACCGGGTGGGGGCGCGCCCGGTGCTGCTGGGCGGGCTGGTCGCCTTCGCCGTGGCCTCGGCGCTGTACGCGGTCGCGGGCGGTCCGGGACTGCTGTGGGCGGCGCGCCTCGGCCAGGGCGCCGCGGCCTCCGCGTTCTCCCCCGCCGCCGCCGCGCTGGTGGCCCGGCTGAACCCCGGGGCGCGGCACGGGCGGGCGTTCGGGAGCTACGGCTTCTTCAAGTCCCTCGGCTACACACTCGGTCCGCTGCTCGGCGGGGTGCTGGTGTGGGCGGGCGGGCTGCGGCTGCTGTTCGCGGTGCTGGCGGTGCTGGCCGCTGCGGTGACGGTCTGGGCGGCGGCAGCGGTGCCCCGGGTGCCGCCGCTCGCCCGCCGCCGGGGAACCTTGCTGGACCTCGGGCGGCGGCTGACCGACCGGGGCTTCCTGGTGCCGACGGCGGCGCTCGCCGGGGCGACGGCCGCGCTCTCGGCCGGGGTGGGGTTCCTGCCGGTGTCCGGGGCGGCGGCGGGCCTGGGCACGGTCGCCACCGGGGCGGCGGTCTCCCTGCTGGCCGCCTGCGGCGCGGTGGTCCAGCCGCGGGCCGGACGGGCGCTGGACACCGGACGCCTCGGCGTCCGCGCCGGTCTCGGCCGCGGGCTGCTGCTCGCGGCGGCGGGCGCGGCCGCGGCGATGCTGCCGGGGCTCACGGGCGTCCTGCTCGCCGCCGCCCTGATCGGCACCGGCACCGGCCTGGTCACCCCGCTGGGCTTCGCGGCACTGGCCGCGGCCACACCGGAGGAACGGCTCGGGCAGACCATGGGCGCGGCCGAGGTGGGCCGCGAACTGGGCGACGCGGGCGGCCCGTTGCTGGTGGCGGTGGTCGCCTCGGCGGTGACGCTGACGTACGGGTACGCGGCGCTCGCCCTGCTGCTGGCGGTGGGGCCTGCCGCTGCCGTGGCAGCGGGGCTCAGGGATGGACGTGGCCGGGGCCGTGGCGGTGGGAGTCAGGGGGAGGCGTAGCCGTGGCCGTGGGCCGCAGGGACAGGTACGGCCCTGGCCGTGGCCCTCAGCGACAGGCGTAGGTGAAGCCGCCCTTCGCCTCCATCGGGGTGTGCCGGTCGGCGACGCGGAGGCGGGCGGTGCCCCGGAAGCGGCCCGGGCCGCGCACCGTCCAGCGCAGGTGCACCCGGACCCGGCGCTCGCCGCGGCGGGCCAGGTGGACCAGTTCGCCCGAGTCCTGGCCGTCTCCGCGCAGCCAGCGGTAGGTGACCGGGCCGCCCCGGCCGTCGGTGGTGACGACTCCGACCAGGTCGGCCGTCCCCCCGCAGTGCAGCACCCCCGCGGGGGCCTGGACCCGGACGGCGAGGACCGCGGGCGCGGGGTCCGGGCGCAGCAGCAGCCACAGCAGGACGGCGGCGACCGCCAGTACGGCGGCGGTGACGAGCCCGCCCCTGCGTCGCCGCCTCCGCGCCGGCGCCGGTACCGCTTCCGCGCCGCGCCACCTGGCGCGCAGCGCGTCCTGCTCGGTCACGGGGACCCCCGGCCCGAACCGGAGCAGGATCTCGCCGGGCTCCGCCCCGTCCCGCACGGGCACGGAGGAGGGACGGTTGCGCTTGCCGAGCACGGTCGCCCGGGCGTCCTGGCCCACGGCACGTTGCCCATGCCCTACGCCGGTGAGCTGCTCGGCGGCACGGTCTGGGGTGGGTGGTGCCGGCGTGCGGTCGGACACCGATCCGGTGTGGGCGGGGTCGGCGACGACGGGCGGCACTGGCGTCCGCGCGGGCCCGGCGAGGTACGGCGGATGCGGGGACGCCGCAGCCGGGGGCGTCCGGGGTGGCCGTGCGGGTGTGAGGTGCGGCGGCTCGGGTGGCTCAGCGGCCGGACGGGGCTGCGGGGTCCGCGGGGATGTGGGGTGCGGCGGCTCAGCCTCCGGGCCCGGCTGCGGGGTCCGCGGGGATGTGAGGTCCGGGGTCGATGCGGCCGCTGCCGTTCGAAGTGCCGTGCGCCGCAGGAAGTCGGCGGGGAGGGCGGCCCGGCCGGACAGCAGGGCGGCCCGGGCGGCCGCGAGGCCCCGCGACTCGGCGGTGGTGGCGCAGTGGGCGAACAGCTCGGCCGCCGGGGTCGAGGGGGCCGTCCAGGCGGCGGCGAGGGTGCGGGCCAGGGCGGCCCAGGCGGTGGTGTCGGCGGCCTGGTGACCGGCGTGCGGCGGAGCCGCGGCACCCGGAACCACCGCGTCCCCCAGGACCGTGGCCAGTCCGGTCTCCGTCAGCAGTGCGGTTCCGTCCGGTGCGAGCACGACCGTGGCCGGGCCGAGGGAGCCGTGGGCCAGGCCGGCACCGTGCAGGGCCAGGAGGGTCTGCGCGGTCTCGTTGAGGACGCTCGCCGCGCTGCCCGCGTCGGGGCCGGGGGCGCCGGCGGACAGGACGTCGGCGAGCGTGGGGGCCGGGGGGCGGTCGGTGAGCAGCCAGACCTCGCCGGCCTCGGCGAGCAGGTCGACCGTGCCGAGCGCCCCGGGCAGCCGGAGCCGCGCCGTGGCCAGCACGGCGGCGGCCAGGCGCTCCCGCGTGCCCTCGGGCCCGAGCAGGGCGCGGTCGACGCGGAGCGCGCCGAGGGCCTGCTCGCCGGGCCGGGCGGGGAGCAGGGCGTACCGGGTGCCGAGGGGCGTCTCACGTGACCAGGCGGACAGGGGCCGGCCGGCCACCGCGGTGGCTGTCTTCATGTCGGTCCGTTCTCGTCGCGGCGGCGCGGGGCGGCAGGGCGGGCCGGTGCGGCGCTCAGCACGGGGGTGCGTCCAGGGAGGCCGTCTGCGGGCCGTTAGCGGCCGCCGGATCGCTGCTGAGGGTGACGTCCCAGGTGCCCCGGCAGGGGTGGTTGGAGAAGTCGGCCTCGAAGGTCAGGTCGTAGCGGGTGCTCCCGGACAGGGGCCGGCTCTGGGAGCCGTAGGGATCGGCGGGCGTGTCGACGTAGTAGTCGGCGGTGACCGTCAGCGGCCCGGTGCCCGTCGTGTCGACCGTGACCGCGGCGACGAGCGTGCCCGGCTTCGGCCCGCGCTGCCAGGAGCCGATGGTGACGGTGACCGTGCCGGGGGTGGCCGCGCCCGGCGACGCGGTGGGGGTCGGCACGGCCGGTGCGGACGGGTCCGTGGACGGCGCGGGCGCGGCGGACGGGCCGTCGGACGGCGTGCCGGTGGGTGTGTCGTCCGCCGTGGGCGGGGCGGTGGCCGGCGGGCCGGAGACCGGAGGCGGGGCCGAGGCGCCGGGGCCCGTCGGGGAGACGGCGGGCGAGGGCGTGGAGCTCGCCACCGTCGTGGCCGTGTCGTGCGGCCGGCCGGAGGCGTACGTCGCTCCGCCCGCGACGACCGCGAGCGCGGCCACCCCGCCGGCGACCAGCCGCCGGCCGCCGCCGCGCAGGCGGCCGAGCAGGGTCAGCGCCCGGGCCGGTCCGTCCAGCGTCGCGGTCGTGGTGAACGGGAACAGCACGGCGAGCAGCGCGGCGAGTTCGGCCAGCCGGCGGCGGCCGCGCTCCTCCCAGCCGGCGCCGTACGCCTCGGTGGCGCGCCGTTCGAGGTCGGCGAGGAACGCCTCGACGCCGGGCCGGTCCGCCGGGTCCTTGGCGAGGCCCGCGCGCAGCAGCCCGCGCACCGGTGCGGGTACGTCGTCCAGCGGGGCCGGTGCCCGCAGGTGCTGCAGGCGCAGCGCGGCCGGGTCGTCGGCGGGGAACGGCCGCCGCCCGGTCAGGCACTCGAAGAACACCACGGACGCGGCGTAGACGTCGGCGGCGGGGCCGGCGGGCCGGTCCTCCCACTGCTCCGGCGCCATGTAGGCGGGGGTGCCCGCGGCCGTGGCCTCCCGGCCGTCGCGCACGGCGATGCCGAAGTCGGCGAGCGCGCTGGTGCCGTCGGCGCGGACCAGGACGTTCTCGGGCTTGTAGTCGCGGTGCACCACCCCGGCCGTGTGGGCCGCGCCCAGGCCCAGCAGGGAGCCCTTGAGCAGGACGAGCGCGGCCTCGGGGCCGGTCGCGCCGTGCCGGCGCAGCAGGTGGCGCAGGCTGACGCCGTCCACCGCCTCCATCACGATCGCGGCGCCGGCGCGCGCCTCGACGTACTCGTACAGGCGCACCACGCACGGGTGCCGCAGTTCGCCGAGCAGCCGGGCCTCGGCGCGGAAGCGGGCGAGGAACTCCCGGTCGCCGCGCAGGCGTTCGCTCAGGTATTTGACGGCGACGGGGGCGCCGGTCAGGGTGTGCCGGGCGAGGACGACCCGGCCGCCGGCGCCCTGGCCGAGGGTGCGTACGGCCGTGTACCCGGGTACGGCCCAGCCGTCGCCGAGCTCCGTCGCGGGTTGCGCGTCGTGGGTCATGCCGTGCCCTCCAGGGGTACGGGCGTGGCGGCGCCGGGCAGGGCCGGGTGCCGTCGGCGCCGGGCCCGGCGCAGCAGGGCGCGCACCGGCGCCGCCCACACGGGGAAGGCGACCAGGGCGACCACGGCCGCCTCGACGGCCGTGGTCCACGGCCCGGGCAGCCGTCCCTGGAGCAGGTCACCGATCCGCGAGCGCCAGGCCAGCAGGGCGAGGCCCAGGAAGCCGTAGGTGCCGACGACGACCGCGAGACCGTAGGCGGCCATGCCCGCCTGCCGGGGGCCCGGCCGCCGGCCGGCGCGCAGGTCCCGCCACAGGCCGGTGCGGAAGTAGGCGCTCGCCTCCTCGCGCAGCCGGGGCACCCGGAGCGCGTCGGTCAGCGCCTGGTAACCGTCCAGCGGCATCAGGGGGTTGAAGTTGTAGAGGGTGTTCAGGTAGAGGCCGAAGGCCAGGTGGTAGAGGAGGGCGCAGGCGGGTCCGGCGGGCAGCAGGGCGGCGCCGGCCGCGCACCAGCCGGCCAGTGCCGCCGTGGACAGCGGCCCGGACAGCGCCACCACGACCCGGGACCAGCGGGTGCCGAACCACATGTCGCTGGTGTCCACGAACGCGAACGGCATCCCCATCATCAGCAGGAACCCGCCCCGTCTGACCTTGCGGCCGTACGACTTGACGGCGAGCGCGTGCGTCAGCTCGTGGACGAGCAGGGCGGTGACGTATCCGGCGACCAGCAGGACCGGGCCGAGGACGCCGGCCCCGCCGAAGTCGAGCAGGCGGTGGTGGCCGCGGGCGGCGAGGAACGCGACGAGGCCGCCCGCCACCGACAGCCAGGCGAGCAGCACGCCGGTCCGGGTGAACAGCCGCCAGCCGAAGGCCCGGTAGAGCCGGCTCACCAGCCGGTCGAGGCCGGGGACCGACACCTCCAGCCGCAGCAGCGTCCGGTACAGCGCGCGTGCCGCCCGGCGCCGGCCGGCGGGCCGTTCCTCCTCCTCCGGCCGGCCGGGCAGGCCGCGCAGCAGTCCGGCGTCCGCGAACGCGGCCAGCGCCGACTCGATGCGGGGCAGGGCCAGTTCGCCGTAGCGGTCGGCGTAGGCGAACAGCAGGTCCCGCACGGTGTTCTCGCCGTCGACGGCGTGCCACAGGAAGACCTGGCGCTCGTCCAGTTCCAGATAGCGCCCGGTGCGGCTGCCGCTGAGCACCCAGCGGGGGGCACCGCGTCCGCCGGGTACCCGCTTGAGCGCCCAGCCCGAGCGGCGGCGGGGGCGCGCGGTGAGCGGGCCGTGCGCTTCCGGCGCCTCCTCCTGCCCGGCGGGGGGCAGTTGGGTCTGCTGGGTGCCGACGACCATGGTGCGCGAGCCGATCCGGGCGTCCCGGGGCTGCTCGAAGACCAGGCGTACGTCACCGACGGACAGTTCGGCGCCGTCGGTCAGCGGGGCCGTGCCGCCGTGCAGGTCGGCGCCCCCGACCGCGGTGCCGTTGAAGGAGTCGAGGTCCTCGATCCGGAAGCCGTCGGCGGTGCGGACGACGCGTGCGTGGCGGCGCGAGACGCTGCCGTCGGCCAGGACGAGGTCGTTGTCCTCGCCGCGGCCCAGGGTGGTGACCCGGCCGGTCAGGTCGACGGCGAGGGCGGGGTCGTCGAGGCCGCGCAGCCGGGGCGCGGCGTACGCGGTCGGCGCGGCACCCCGGCGCGGGGTGCCGCAGTGCAGGCAGTACGGGAAGTCGCGCCGCACGTGGACGCGGCAGACGTGGCAGAGCATGCGGTGGCTCAGCCCCCGCCGGAACCGCTGCGGAGCGTACCGCCGTTGAAGCCGCCGCCCGTCTCGGGAGCGGCGGGCGACAGATGGGTGGCGATGCCGCCGGTGCCGGGCGTGCCGACGCCGCCGCGCACGGTCGTCCCCGCCCGGTCGAACGAGCCCTCACGGCCGCCGCCCCCGGGCACTCCCCCGCCGCTGGGCCGGCGGCCGTTCTCCGGGTCACCGCCGCCCTCACTGCCGCCGCCTTCACCGCCGCCGCCCGGCTCACCGCCGCCGCCGCTGGGCCGTCGGCCGTTCTCGGGGTCGCCTCCGCCGTCACCCCCGCCGCCGTCACCACCGCCGCTCCCGCCGCCGTCACCGCCGCCCTCGCCGCCACCGCCGCCACTCGGTCGCCGGCCGTTCTCCGGGTCACCGCCCCCGTCACCACCGCCACCGCCGCTGCCGCCGTCGCCACCGCCTTCACCGCCGCCGCCACCGCCGCTGTCGCCGCCGCCGTCGCCGTCGCGGTCGTAGATGCCGCCGTGGCCGAAGTGACCGGCGTCCCCGCCCCCGTCGCCGCCGAGGCCGCCGTGACCGCCCAGTCCGCCGGACCCACCGGAACCGGTGCCGCCATCGCCGAAGCCGCCGTGGCCGCCGGTACCGGCACCGCCCTCACCGAAGCCACCTCCGCCGAGACCACCGTCACCCAACCCGCCGGTGCCGTGACCGCCCTCGCCGAACCCGCCGAAGTCCCCACCGGCGCCGCCGAACCCGCCGTCGCCACCGCCTCCGAACCCCCCGAAGCCCCCACCGGGGCCGCCGAGTCCACCGTCACCACCGGAACCGAACCCGCCGAAGTCCCCACCGGAACCGCCGAGTCCGCCGTCACCACCGAAGCCGCCGGGACCTCCCTCCGGGCCCCCGCCGGCATGGCCGCCGAACCCGCCGAAGTCGCCGCCCGGGCCCTCGTGGCCGGGTTCGCCGAACCCGCCGAAGTCCCCGAAACCACCGAACTCGCCCGGCGCACCGCTCCCTTCGGCCGGGGACCGGTCCGGCAGGGGGCCGCCGAGCAGGCTGTGGGAGCCCGCCGCCGTGTCGGTGTGGCCCGCGGCCTCCGGGCCGGTGACCGGGGCGTGCGGCTCGGTCCCGTGTCCGGCGGGTCCGGAGTCGCCGGGCCCGTGGTCGCCCGGGGTCTGCCCCCCGGCCGCGGCGTGCGCCGCCGGGTCGTCGTGCGTGCCCGCCGCCCCGTGGTCCGCCGC
Organism: Streptomyces sp. WI03-4A; assembly: GCF_033792105.1. NCBI lineage: Bacteria > Bacillati > Actinomycetota > Actinomycetes > Kitasatosporales > Streptomycetaceae > Streptomyces > Streptomyces sp. WI03-4A. Next base: position 68,329 of record NZ_JARAUO010000044.1, on the reverse strand, counting down.
CCCGTGGTCCGCCGGGACGGCGTGCCCTGCCGCCGGGTCGTGGGAGGCCGCGATGTCGTGGTGGGACAGCGCGTGGGCCGCGCTGCCGAAGAACAGGGACGACTTGGACAGCCGGGGGTCGAGCGCCGCCGGCCCCCCGTCGGCGCCGCCCTCGACACGCAGCGAGCGCAGCGCGGTGACCTGGTCGGGAGTCAGACCGAGTCTTCGCGCCACCTCCCCGGTGTCGCCGTCGAGTTCGGCCCGGAAGCCGGGGTCCACGGCCAGCCTGGTCAGGGCAGCACGATAGGCGTCGTCGGTCATGGTGGGTCTCCGTCGGTCTGCGGGCGATGATGCCGATCGCGGCGGAGCCGAGGATCCCCCTGGCTCGGCGGCACATGCCTTTCCGGCCATCCCCGCCGATACCTGCAGGACACGTTATAGAGCCATGGCATGACCGGCGCAAGAGCGGCGAGCAGCGTCGGAACGGCTCCCGGGCCGTCCCGCCGCGCGCCACGCCCACCGAAAGGATCAGGCCACCGATCCGTCGGCACCCGGCCGACCGGTCGAACGGATTCCCACCCCGCGCGTCCCGCCCGTGGGCGGTCGCCTCAGTGCCGGTCCCCGTGCCGGAAGCGGGTGATCCATTCCGAGGTGGCCCGCAGGCCGCCGAAGGTGTAGAAGTGCACCTTCAGCTCGCCGTGCCGCGCCGGGTCGTAGTCCCGCGCGAGCGTGTGCAGGAAGCGGTCGGGACCGGCCGTGCCCACCAGGTTGGTCAGCGAGAGGCCGTACTTGCGGACGATGGAGGCGCTGGTGCCGACACCGAACCGGGTGGCGTAGGACACCAGCCTGCGGGCGCCGGCCGGGCCGGGCACGCCGACCCGGACCGGCAGCCGGACGCCCCGGTCGCGGACGGCCGCCACCCAGCGGAGCACCGCCTCGGCGTCGAAGCCGAACTGGGTGATGACGTCGCCGGCCAGCCGGTCGGCGCCGAGGGCCGCCGTCTTGTCGGTGAGCGCCGACCACAGGGAGTGGTCGGTGATGGCCGGGTGGCCCTCGGGGTAGCCGCTGATGCCGACGTGCCGTACGCCGTGGTGCTGGAGCAGCCTGGAGCGGATGACGGAGAGGGCGTCCTCGTACGGGCCCTCGGGGCGGGCGGGGTCGCCGCCGACGACGAAGACGTTGTCGGCGGTGCCGTCGGCCGCCAGGCCGGCCAGGAACTCCTCCAGGTGCCGCCGGGAGGGCAGCCGGCGGGCGGAGATGTGCGGGACGGGCACGAAGCCGAGCCGCTTGACCGCGCGGGCGGCGGCCAGCCGGGTGCCGGGGTCCTCGCCCGCGAGGAAGGTGACGTTGATCCGGGTGCCGCGGGGGATGCTGTCCCGCGCCTCCTCCAGCCTGGGCACGTCCTTGCCGGTCATCTCCAGGGAGAAGTCGTCGAGCAGCGCGGTGCCCGCCGCCGGCGGGGCGGTGAGGGCGGGGTTCATCGTGCTCCTCGGGCGGCTTCGCCTGCGACCGTGTGCTCCGGTCCTGGTCCGGGCCGATGATGTCACGCGAGCCGCGGACGCCGAGGAGCAGGCCCCCTCCGGGAGTGCGGCCGAGAAGCGGGTCCCTCCCGGAGGGCGGCCGGGCCAAGACATTCCGTCCCCGGCGACACTCCGGCCCCGGCCGTCATGGCCGGGGCCGGGGTGTCACGGCCGTCATGGCCGGGGGGCGGAGTGTCGCGGCCGGGCGGTGCCCGCCGGGGCGGATCACCGGTCAGCCGCCCCGGCCCCCGTTCCCGTCCGGGGTCGCACCGCCCTCCGCACCGCCGTTCCCGCTCCCGTGCTCCGCCCCGTCACCGCCGGACCCGGCGGTGACGGCGTCGGCCGCCTCCGCCGGTACCCGGAAGCCGTGGATCCCCGGGTGGCGGGTGCCGCCGGTCCCGGTGCGCGGCGTCGCCCGGGCCAGCTCCTCGTCCAGCGCCATGGCGGCGGAGATCAGGGAGAGGTGGGTGAACGCCTGCGGGAAGTTGCCGAGCTGCTCGCCCGAGGGACCGATCTCCTCGGCGAACAGGCCGACGTGGTTGGCGTAGGTGAGCATCTTGTCGAAGGCGTGCCGTGCCTGGGGCAGCCGTCCGGACCGGGCCAGCGCCTCGACGTAGACGAAACTGCACAGGTTGAACGTGCCCTCGGAGCCGCGCAGCCCGTCGGGCGAGGCGGCGGGGTCGTACCGGTAGACCAGGCTGTCGCTGACCAGGTCGTGGTCCATGGCGTCGAGTGTTTTGATCCAGTCCGGGTCGCGCGGGGAGAGGAAGCCGACGCGCGGCATGAGCAGCAGCGAGGCGTCCAGCACGTCGGTGTCGAAGTGCTGCACGAAGGCCTGCCGCTTCTCGTGCCAGCCCCGCTCGACGATCTGCCGGAAGACCATGTCCCGGATCTCCCGCCAGCGCTCCAGGTCGGCCGGGCGGGAGAACCGGGTGGCCGCCCGGATGCCCCGGTCGAACGCCACCCACGTCATCAGCCGGCTGTAGGTGAAGTTCTGCCGGCCCCCGCGGGTCTCCCAGATGCCCTCGTCAGGCCGGTCCCAGTGGTCGGCCAGCCAGTCCAGGACGTCGCGCAGCGCCTTCCAGCCGCGCACCGCGCCGATGTCCCCGCCGACCAGCAGGGCGTCGGAGGCCTCGCCGTAGATGTCGAGCTGGAGCTGGTCGGCCGCCGCGTTGCCGGCCCGTACCGGCCGTGATCCCCGGTAGCCCTCCCAGTGGTCGAGGATCTCTTCGGTCAGGTGGGGGTCGCCGTCCACCCGGTACATGATCTGCAACGGGTCGCCCGAGGCGGTGCCGCCGGCCTCCACGCGGTCGCGCAGCCAGCGGCGGAAGGCGAACGCCTCCGCCTCGAAGCCCAGGTCGATCAGGGCGCTGACGGACAGCGAGGCGTCCCGGATCCAGGTGTAGCGGTAGTCCCAGTTGCGCTCGCCGCCGACCTGTTCGGGCAGACCCATGGTGGCCGCCGCGACGGGAGCGCCGCTCGGCGCGTAGGTGAGCAGCTTCAAGGTGATCGCCGAGCGGTTCACCACTTCCTGCCAGCGCCCGCGGTAGGTGCAGGAGCGCAGCCAGTTCTGCCAGAACTCGCGGCACTCCTCGACGTCCTCAGCGAGGGCCTGCAGGGACGGGGCGGCCGGAGCCGCCGCGCCCTGGGCCGTGCTGGTCAGGACGACGGCGGCCGCCTCGCCCGCGTGCAGGATGAAGCGCGCGGTGACGTCGTCGCCGTCGGCCCGCAGCGGGATCCCGGTCGTCGACTGGACGTGCAGGTCGAGACCCGGGCCGTGCTGGACCGCCGTGTGGTGGTCGGTGAGCGCGAGGGTGTGCCGGGCGCGTCCGTAGTCGAAGCGCGGGCGGCAGACGAAGGTGAAGGGCAGGCTGCCGCGTACCACCCGGACGACCCTGACCAGGCGGTGCCGGTCGGAGGGCGTCGGGGAGTCGAGGGGCTCCATGAAGTCGGCGACCTCGCCGACCCCGCCGGGCCCCATGAACCGGGTGATCAGCAGGGCCGTGTCGGACAGGTAGAGCTGCCGGACCGACATGCCGTCCCCGGGCGGATGCTCCGCCGCCAGTTGGCAGTAGCCGCCGCCTTCGCTGTCCAGGAGCGAGGCGAAGACACTCGGCGAGTCGAAGCGGGGCGTGCACCACCAGTCGACGGTCCCGGCGGACGACACCAGGGCCGCCGTCTGGAGGTCGCCCACCATTCCGTGCTCCGCGATGGGCGGATACCGGTCCATGTGATCTCCCTCGTCCTCCGTTACGGGGCCATGGCCGTGTCGTCGTCCCGCCGGACCACGCACAGGGCCCAGATGATGAAGCCGGAGACGGCGACCATCACGACGGACCACACGGGGTAGTACGGCAGGGAGAGGAAGTTGGCGATGATCACCAGCCCGGCGATGCCCACGCCGGCGATCCGGGCCCACAGCGCGGGCTGGAACAGGCCGAAGCTGACGATCACCGCGATCACGCCGAGGGCCAGGTGGATCCAGCCCCAGCTGGTCAGGTCGAACTTGAACACGTAGTTCGGGGTGGTGACGAAGACGTCGTCCTGGGCGATCGCCATGATGCCCCGGAAGATCGACAGCAGCCCGGTGAGCAGGAGCATGACGCCTGCGAAGGCGGTCAGGCCGAAGGCCCACTGCTGGCCGGCGGACTCGGTCCGCGCGCGGGTGCGGTTCGTCGCGCTCATACGGCTTCCTCGATTCGTTGGCGTGGGTGGTGTGATGGTGCTCAGTGCGTGGACGAGGACGTGGGTGAGGCGGGCGGGGTGGGGGCCGTGCCCGGCTGCCGCGCCTGTCCGGCGCCGCTGAGGACCAGCTCCTTCGCCCTGCGGAACTCCTCGTCGGTGATGTCGCCGCGGGCCCTGATCTCGGAGAGCCTGGCGAGTTCGTCGACACTGCTGGTCGGGGCCGAGCCCTTCGCGGCCTCCCGGACGTAGGAGTCGAAGGCCTGCTGCTGCGCGCGCGCCTGCGCGATCTCCCGCTTCCCCATGCCGCGGCCGCGGGCGATGACGTAGACGAGGACGCCGAGGAACGGCACCAGGACGACGAAGACCAGCCAGCCGGCCTTGGCCCATCCGCTCATGTCGTCGTCGCGGAAGACGTCGAGAATGACGCGGAACAGCAGGATGAACCACAGGACCCAGAGGAAGAACCACAGCATCGTCCAGAAGGCGCTCAGCAGTGGATAGTCGTACGCGAGGTAGGTCGGTGCGCTCATTTCACTCCTCCGTTGCGGGGCTCCGGCCCGGCCGTGCGCCACGGGCCGCGGCGCGTTACGGCAGGCCGGTCTCTGCCGGTCCCAGCGTGCGCACGGCGGGTCGGGAGCGTCCTCACCCGAGGCGGGTGATCGTGGCGGCGCCGGATCAGAACGGCGGCCCTGAGGTGTCGGCCGGGGCCGGTCCGGGCGCCGGGTCCGGCGGGACGGCGGCGCGGCGCAGCGCGGCCCGCCAGGCGAAGGCGAGCACCAGCTCGACCAGGCCCAGCAGCACGAGCCACAGGCCGAGCAGCCGGGTCAGGGCCCGCGCCGACTCGGTGGGCAGGGCCAGCACCACGATCCCGGCGACGATGCCGAGCAGCGCCGTGACCAGGACGACGGCGCGGTGCGGCAGGTCCTCGGTGGTGATCGCCGCGTAGAGGGTGAGGATGCCGGACACCAGCCAGGTGAGGCCGACGATCAGCGACAGCGCCGCGACGGTCTGCATCGGGTGGCGCAGGCAGAGCACCCCGGCCAGGACGAACAGCACTCCGATGGAGACGGCCGCGAGCCGTTCGCCGTGTCCCTCCCGGCCGAAGGCCGTGACGAACCGGAACGCGCCGGCGAGCAGCAGGTACAGGCCGACTATGACGGCCAGGATGTGCAGCGTCTCGTCGGGCCAGACGAGGATCAGCACCCCGGGTACGAGCGTGACGACGGCCGAACCCAGGATCCAGGTCCACGAGCGGGCGACGGCCGCCACGGCGTCCCCGGGGGCGGTGCCCGTCCCCGGGGACTGGTGCGACGGTCCGGTACGCGGTGCCGGACCACGCGACTCGGTCATGGCTCCTCCTCGCGTGATCGAACGGGCCGCTTTCGGACCGCCGGCGGGGGCGGCGTGCGCGGACCCCTCACCCGCACAGCGTCGCGCGCTCCCCGGGTGCGGCGGGTCACCCCCCACGGGTGATCCCTCCGGCCGCCCGTGGCGGTGGGGTTGCTGCGGGGGCGGACCGCGGCCCGCCCGCCCCCGTGCGGGCCGGGACCCCCGGCGCCCGGCGGGCCGCCGGACAGGAGCGTGCATGATGACCGCACCGAGTGCCCTCACCGTCGCCTCACCGGTGGCCGACCGGGTGGCCCACGGCAGGAACGCCCGTGCCCGGGTGCCGCGTTCGGGTCACGCGGAGTTCGCGCCCACGCCCCAGCGCACCGACGTGGTCGAGGTGCTGGAGCGTCAGTCGGCCACCCGGCTGCCGGAGTTGGTGCCCGTCCGCTACGCCCGCATGCTCGAATCCCCCTTCCGCTTCTACCGGGGGGCGGCCGCGGTCATGGCGGCGGACCTCGGCGCCCTGCCCGACACCGGGCTACGGGTCCAACTGTGCGGAGACGCCCACCTGTTGAACTTCCGGCTGCTGGCCTCCCCGGAGCGCCGTCTGGTCTTCGACATCAACGACTTCGACGAGACGTTCCCCGGGCCGTTCGAGTGGGACGTCAAGCGGCACGCGGCCAGCTTCGTCATCGCGGCGCGCGCCAACGGGTTCCCGGCCGCGAAGCAGGACGGGGCGGTGCGCGCGTGCGTGCGGGCGTACCGGGAGCGGATGCGGGAGTTCGCCGGCGCCCGGGTGCTCGACGTCTGGTACGCCCAGGACGACGCCGACCGGATGCGGGAGCTGCTGGCCTCCTCGATGGACCGGGCGGCCCGCCGCCGCACGGCCGAGGCGGCGGCGCGCGCCCGCTCCCGCACCCATCTGGAGGCGTACGCCAAGCTGACCCGGCTCACGCCCGAGGGCCGGCGGATCGCGGCGGACCCGCCGCTGATCGTGCCGCTGCGCGAGCTGCGCGACGGCCTCCCGGCCGCGGGGAGCGGGAAGCACCCCGGGTACGGCGCGGACGCCGAGGACAAGGAGCTGCGGACGGTGCTGGAGGGGTACGCCCGCTCGCTGCCCGCGGACCGGCGGCACCTGCTGCGCCACTACCGTCCGGTGGACGCGGCACGCAAGGTGGTGGGCGTCGGCAGCGTCGGCACCCGGTGCTGGATCCTGCTCCTGCTCGGGCGGGACGACGACGATCCGCTGCTGCTCCAGGCCAAGGAGGCGCAGGAGTCGGTCCTCGCGGCACACGCGGGCGGCGAGCGGTACGACAACCAGGGCCGCCGGGTGGTGACCGGGCAGCGGCTCATCCAGACGACCAGCGACATCTTCCTCGGCTGGACCCGCGTGGTGGGCCTGGACGGGCGAGGCCGGGACTTCTACGTGCGCCAGCTGCGCGACTGGAAGGGCATCGCCCGCCCGGACACCATGGACCCGGACCTGCTGCATCTCTTCGCCCAGGTCTGCGGTGCCTCGCTGGCACGGGCCCACGCGCGCTCGGGGGACCCGGTGGCCATCGCCGCCTACCTGGGACGCGGCGACCGCTTCGACCGGGCGCTGACCCGGTTCGCGCAGGCGTACGCCGACCAGAACGACCGCGACTTCGCGGCGCTGCGCGAGGCGGTACGGACGGGCCGGGTGCGGGCCGCCGAGCTGTGACGGCGGGGCGGGGCTCACTCCGGCAGTTGCCGCATCTCCACCACCCGCAGGCCCAGCGACTGGCAGCGGATCAGCAGGCCGTACAGGTGCGCCTCGTCGACGACGGGCCCGAACAGGACCGTCTGGCCGGACATCATGACGTGCTCCAGCTCCGGGAAGGCCCTGGTGAGGGTCTCCGACATGAGTCCATCGACGCGGATCTCGTAGCGCATGTCCCGTTCTCCCGCCGCGGGCCGGCTGCGGTCTCGTCTACGAGACTGCGCCGCGCCGGGGCGGCGGACCTCACCCGGCACAGGTGAACCGGTCGCGGACCCCCCGGTCGGGGGCGGCGAGCCCGGGGTCACAGGATCCCGCGCTCGCGGGCCCGGCGGACCGCGTCGGCGCGCCGGTTCACGCCGAGTTTCCGGTAGACGCTCTTGAGGTGCGTCTTCACCGTGTTGACCGAGACGTACAGGTCGGCGGCGATCTCCTCGGTGGACATCATCTGCGCCAGCCGCCGCAGCACCTCGCGCTCGCGTCCGCTCAGCTCCTCGACGACCAGCGTCGCGGGCTCCGCGGCCGTACCCGGTCCGGCGTGCGGCGCCGTTCCGCCGGGGGTGAGCCAGCCCGCGGCCAGCGCCTGGAGGGGCGGCGCGTCCAGCAGGTGGCGGATGCGCGGCCCGGCGTCGAGGAAGGGGCGGCGCAGGTGCTCGCGCCGCGCCTCCAGCAGGGCCCGGGCGAGCAGCTTGCGGGCGGTGGCCACGTCGCCCGCCTCGTGGGCGGCCCGCGCGCGCACCAGCGCGGCCCGGACCGTCACCCCCGGGCCGGTGCGCCCTGGCGGGCGCAGCCCGTCGAGCAGCTCGATCGCGGCGTCGCGGTCCCCGGCGGCGAGCCGGGCCCAGGCGATCTCCGCCACGAACGCGGGCTCCCCCTCGCAGGACACGTCGTCGAGCACCTTCGCGGCGCTGTCCGGCCGGCCCTCGGCCAGATGGGCGGCGGAGGCGGCCAGCGCGGTGTGGGCCTCGGCCCAGGGGGAGGCCACGAGGGCCGGTACGGCCAGGTCGGCCGCGGCCGCCGCGGCCCCGGGCTCGCCGCGGGCCAGCAGCAGCCGGGCCGTGGCGAGGGACCGGCCGGCGGCGGTCACCGGGTCGGGCGGCCCGGTGCCGGGGCCGGGCGCCTCGTCCAGCAGGGTCTGGGCCTGCCCGAGGTCGTCCCGGTCCACGGCCACGGCCGCGAGCACCAGCTGCCCGAGCCCGGATCCGGGGGGATGGGGCAGCCCGAACTGCTCCGTCTCGCTGAGCGCCGCCCGCGCCTTGCGCTCGGCCCGGCCGAGCCAGCCGTTCAGGTAGTCGATCAGGGCCAGGTGCCCGAGGGAGTCCTCGCGGGGCAGCGCCGTGGAGGCGCCGCCGGGGCACCCGGCCGCCTCGGACAGGGCGGTGCTCGCCTCGTCGAGGCGGCCGGCCCACAGCCGGGTCGAGCCCAGGTGGGTGAGGAGCAGGGCGATGAGCTCGGGGTGCTTGTCGAGGAGCTGGGCGGGGACCTCGCCGCGCAGTTCCTCGGCCGTCGCCAGGGCCGCCTCGGCCCGCCCCGGCGCACCGGTGAGCCGGGCCACCAGGGACTCCAGCAGGACGCAGCTGAGCCGTCCTGCCGCGTCGGGCGCCTGCGCGGTCATGTGTTCCTCGGCCCGGCGCAGATGGGCGAGGCCGCGGTCGACGTCGCGGTCGGACAGGTCGCGGGCCGCGCGCACCAGGTCCGCCGCCGTGCCGGTGACCTCGGGTCCCATGTGGGAGAACAGCTCGGCGAGGTCGTCCGCGCGCAGGCCGGTGAAAAGCTGGCCGATGGCGAGGTCGTCGACGAGGGCGCGGGCGGTGAAGTCCCAGTCGCCGGCGGCAGCGCCGTGCCCGAGGGCCTCGGGCAGGCAGCCGGAGGCCCGCAGCCAGCGGGCGGCCCGCCGGTGGAGTTCCGGTTCGAGCCCGGGCGAGCGGACCCGCAGATGGGCCCGGAGGATCTCGCCGAACAGCGGGTGCAGCCGGTACCAGGAGTGCCCGAGGTCCTCCACGAACGCGTTCTGGCCGTGCAGTTCGGCCAGCACGGACTCGACCCCGTCACGGCCGGTCAGCGCGGTCACCAGGTCGGGGCAGAAGCGCTCGACGACGCTGACCCTCAGCAGCAGGTCCTGGGTGTGGGGCGGCTGCCGCTTGAGCACCTCGGCGAGCAGGAAGTCGGCGACCGTGCTGCGGCCCGCCTCGAAGTCCTTCAGATAGCCCTCGGGATCGGGGTCCTCCTGGGCGGCCATCGCGCACAGGCGCAGGCCGGCGGCCCAGCCCCGGGTGCGCTCCACCAGGGCGCGGGTGGCCTCGGCGGTGAGCCGCAGTCCGTGCAGGTCGAGGAACTCGGCCGCCTCCTCGGCGGTGAAGGCCAGTTCGGCGTCCCGGATCTCGGTCATGGTCCCGGCGGTCCGGTAGCGGTGCAGCGGCAGCAGCGGCTCGGTGCGGGTGACGAGGATCAGCCGCAGTCCCGCGCCGGCGTGCTGGAGGACGAACTCCACCTGTTCAGCCGTGCCCGGGGTGGTCACCCGGTCGAACTCGTCGAGGACGAGCACGGCGGGCCGTTCCAGGCCGCTCAGCTCGTCGGCGAGGCGGGCCAGCAGCCGGTGGTCGACGCGGTGGGCGTCGGCGGGGCAGCCGACCTCGGCGGACAGCGGTACGCCGGCGGCGCGCAGGGCCTGCAGCACATAGGCCCAGAACATCCCGCCGCCCTGGTCACCGGCCTCGTTGGTGAACCAGGCGACCGGCTGCCCGAGCCGGGCGGCCCAGTCCGCGACCAGCAGGGTCTTGCCCGCCCCGGCCGAGCCGTTGACCATCGTCAGCGGCGTCTCCAGGGCGCGGTCCAGATGTGCGGCGAGCCGCGGGCGGCGCAGGAAGGTCGCCGGCCGTACCGGCAGGGCGAACCGCGTCTGCAGGTACGGCTCCCCCAGCGGATCGACGTAGGCCGCGGCCGGTTCCCGCGTTCCGTCGTGCTGTGCACCCACAGGTCACCACCCCTGTCCCTCGGGCCATGGACGGCGCACTACTCGATCAGCATCGCCGATAACGGCTCGGTTCGCACAGGGACGATCGGGCCGGCCGTTCGCCCCTTGCGTCCCTTCCGTCCCGCCGGGTCGCGGGGTCGCGGGTCACCGCTCGCCGGGGGCCGGCTTCGGGCCCGTCCCGCCGGCCGGCGTCAGGCCCCGTCCCGGGGCGTGCCCGGTGCGGTCCGGCGGGCCGCGTCGAGCTGGGCGCGGCCGCCGGCCGCCAGCAGGGCGAGCACGGCCAGGACGGCGAGCAGGACGAGGACCAGCAGCAGGACGGTGAGGACCGTCGGGTGGTTCCAGAGCGCGAAGACCAGGGCGATGATCAGCAGGACGCCCAGGGCGGCGGCCCGGCGGTAGGCCAGCGCCCAGGCGCCGACGCGGCCGGTGGTCACGTGGTGGGCGGCGGCCCAGCGGGCGGCGGAGTCGGCGGTCCGGTCGGAGGTGCCGCGGACGGCCACCGGCAGCCGGCCCGGCCCGACGAAGTAGGCGCCCAGCGCGATGACCACGCCGAGGACGATGCCCGTGCGCAGGCTGACCCGCAGGAAGCGCAGCAGCGTGTCGAAGACGGCCGAGGCCGCCGCCTTGGACTGCACCTGGGGCGGCAGGTGGTCGAGGTAGTAGTGGCGGCCCACGACCAGGGCGACGGCCACCACCAGACAGGCGAAGGCGGCGCCGAGCGCGGTGCGCGCCAGGGCCCGGCGCCGTCCGTGGGCCAGGAACACCCCGGCGACGCCGAGGAGGACGACGATCACCGGGAACCAGTTCCCGACGATGTCGAGGAGGCGCGCCCCCTTGCGGAACTTGGCGAGTTCGTCGGACTGGAACAGCACCAGTTGCTTGTTCACCTGGGGGATCTTGGCGGCGGGTTTCAGGCCCGCGTCGACCAGTTGCTGTTTGACCCGGTCGACGGCCGTGCCCACGTCCAGGGTGACCGTGCCGTCGCTGACCCCGACGGCACCGCGGCCCTTGCCGGTCAGGGCGTGCACGACGGCGTTGTGGGCGGCGCGGTTGGCATCGGTCCACACGGTGGCGAAGGCGCCGCTGTCCACCACCCTGGTGGCGATCTTGGTGACGGCCTGGTCCACGGCGGAGTCGATCTGCGGCCCGAGCCGGCTGAGCGCGTCGGCGGCACGCGGCGGCAGGCCCTGGGACTGCAGCCAGGAGGCGATGTCCCCGGCGACCTGCGGGCCGTTCACGTGGGCGCCCACGGCCTCGGTGATCCGGTGGACCGCCGCGTCCTGGACGGCCGGGTCGGTGGCCAGCGGCTCGACCGTCGCCACGTAGCGGTCGGTGTCGAGCGCGATGTCGTGCACCCAGGTGGCGAGCAGCGCGACGGGGACGAGGATGCAGGTCAGCACGATCAGCACGGCGGAGGCGGTGCTCCGCGCGACCCGTCCGGCGGCCCCGCCCCCGTGCGGCCGGTCCCCGCCCGCGCCGGTCCCGCCCCTGGTACCGGGTGCCGTGGCGGCACGTTCTTCCGGGCCCGGGGACTCGGGGACGGGCGGCTGGGTCACGGGGCCCTCCGGCGCGGTCGGTGGCGGAACAACTCCCATTTCCTCAGCACCCCGCCCGCCCCGCGCGCCGGACGGACCCGGACGGGCGACGCCGGGGTGTGCGCCTGCGCCGCGCGCGTCCCCCCGTGGCCGCCACGAAATGTCGTCCGCACGCGTGCTGCTTACGCTCGTGGTGTCCCGACCGGTTGGGGTTCCCCATGGTGCTCGACCTGCTGCTCATCGCCCTGGCGATCACGCTCGACCCGCTGCCCCTCATGGCCTTCGTACTGGTGGTGGCGTCGACCGGCGGGGCGCGCAAGGGGCTGGTCTTCCTGCTGAGCTGGCTGGCCTGTCTGGTCCTGGTCATCGGCATCGTGCTGCTCCTGACCGGTGGACAGCCGCCGCCCCCGAGGTCGTCGCCGTCCGCGGCCGCGCTCGGGGTGAAGCTGGCCGTCGGGGTGGCGCTCGTCGTCTACGGCGAGCACCGGCGCCGCCGGCTCGCCGCCGTGCGGGCCCGCGGCGGGGCCGTACCGGAGCCGGGGACGGAGGCCACCCCGGGCGCGCCGTCCCCGACGGCCGCGGCCGTCGGGACGGGCGACAGGGCGGACGACGGGGCGTCGTCCGCGAGCCTGACCAGGGAGATGGACCGCACCACGGGCTGGGCCGCGGCGGGACTCGCGGTGCTCCTGCAGCCCTGGGGCCTGGTCGCGGCGGGCGCGACGACGGTGGTGGAGGCGGACACGTCCCACCTCGCCGGCTGGTTCGCCCTGTTCGCCTTCTGTGTGGTCGCCACCGCGAGCCTGCTGGCCGTCGAGCTGTACGTGGTGTTCTCCCCGACGGCGGCGAAGGCGCGGCTGCTGGCCCTGCGCGCGTGGATGGAGCGGCACTCGGAACAGGCGGTGGTGGCCCTCTGCCTGCTGCTGGGCTTCTGGCTGGTGGGCAAGAGCATCTACCAGCTGACCGGTTGACCCCCGCCCGGGACGGACGTGCGAGGCCCTGCGCCCCGTGCTGGAATGGCTCTGGAGGCCGACCGGGCGTGGGGCGCCGACGGTGAGACCGGCCGTGCGGGACACGCTTCCGGTGACACTGTCCGGCTCCCGAGGAGTGCTCATGGACGTCGAAGAAATGGGACCCGTCGACTACCTCGTCATCGAGTTCCCCGGCAACCGCATGACGGGCGAGGCGTTCCCGCTGCTGGTCGATCTCGCCGAGCGCGGCATCGTCCGGATCATCGACCTCGCCTTCGTCCGCAAGGAGACGGACGGCTCGGTCGTCGCACTGGAGTTGCGGGACCTCGGCGACGAGATCGACCTGACCGTGTTCGAAGGGGCCTCGGCCGGGGTTCTGGACCAGTCGGACATCGACGAGGCCGGCAACGCGCTGGAGCCCGGCAACTCGGCCGCGGTGCTGGTGTACGAGAACCTGTGGGCCGCTCCCCTGGCCCGCGCGCTGCGGCGCAGCGGCGCCCAGCTCGTGGCGAGCGGGCGCATCCCCGTGCAGGCCCTGGTGGCGGCGCTGGACGCCACGGAGGAGACGGTGCCGCCCGGCGGCTCCGCGGCCGCCTGAACCCCGTGGGAGAGGACTGATCATGCCCGGACTGCTCAGGGGCGTCGCGCGTACCGCCGTCGTCGCCGGAACCGCCACCGCCGTGTCCAACCGCGTCTCCCGCCGGCAGGCGGGCCGCTGGGCTCAGCAGGACGCCGCACAGCAGCAGCAGTACGACCAGCAGCAGGCCGCACAGCCGCAGCAACAGCAGGCGTACGCACAGCAGCAGGCGCCCGCTCCCGCCGTGCCGCCGCCCCCGGCCGCCGACGAGATGACCGAGAAGATCGACCAGCTCAAGCAGCTCGCCGACCTGAAGGCGCAGGGGGTGCTGACCGAGGAGGAGTTCGCCGACCAGAAGCGCAGGCTGCTGGGCTGACCCGCCGGGCGGCGAGCCCGTGCGTCATCGGCCGAGCTGTCCGGCGAACGTGTCGTACGCCTGCCGGTCGAAGAGGACGAACGTGACCTCCTCGACGGCGGTGTCCGCGGCCCGCACCGTCTCCACGGCGATGCGGGCCGCGTCGTCCATCGGCCACCGGTACACGCCGGTGGAGACGGCCGGGAACGCGACCGTGCGGGCGCCGAGTTCGTCGGCGATCCGGAGGGACTCCCGGTAGCAGGAGGCGAGCAGGCCGGAGCGGTCCTCGGTGGCCGACCAGACGGGGCCGACGGTGTGGATCACCCAGCGGGCGTCCAGATCGCCCGCCGTGGTGGCGACCGCCCGGCCCGTGGCCAGGCCCTTGCCGTAGTGGGAGGCGCGCAGCGCGCGGCACTCGGCGAGGATCGCGGGGCCGCCGCGGCGGTGGATCGCACCGTCCACGCCCCCGCCGCCGAGCAGCGAGGAGTTGGCCGCGTTGACGATCGCGTCGGCGCTCTGCCGGGTGATGTCGCCCTGGACGAGGGTGATGGTGGTCATGACTGTCTCAGCCTCCGCCACACGGCCTTGGCCGCGTTGTGTCCCGCCATGCCGTGCACACCGGGCCCCGGCGGGGTGGCCGCGGAGCAGATGAACACGGCCGGATGGGGGGTGTGGTACGGGAACAGGGTCGGCCGGGGGCGCAGCAGGAGCTGGAGTCCGGCGGCCGCGCCGCAGGCGATGTCGCCGCCGACGTAGTTGGCGTTGTGGGCGGCCAGCTCGGCCGGGCCCGCGGTGGCGCGGGCGAGGACACGGTCGCGGAAACCGGGGGCGTAGCGCTCCAGTTGGCGTTCCATGGCGTCCGTGAGGTCGCCGTCCCAGCCGTTGGGCACGTGCCCGTAGGCCCAGAAGACGTGCTTGCCCTCGGGGGCGCGGGTCGGGTCGGCCACGCTGGGCTGCACGGTGATCAGGAACGGCCGCTCGGGGGCGCGGCCGGCGCGGGCCACGTCGTGCAGGGCGGTGCCGATCTCGGCCTGGCTCGCCCCGATCTGCACGGTGCCGGCGCGCCGGGCCTCGGGGGCGGTCCAGGGGACCGGGCCGTCCAGCGCGTAGTCGATCTTGAAGACGCCGGGGCCGTAGCGGAAGCGCTCGTAGTAGCCGCCGAAGCCGGCGATGCGGGCGAGAGCGGCGGGTGAGGTGTCGAAGACGTACGCGCGCGCGGGCGGCAGGTCGTCCAGGCGCTTGACCTCGTAGTCCGTGTGCACGGCGGCGCCGAGGTCCACCAGGTACGCGGCGAGGGCGTCGGAGATCGCCTGCGAGCCGCCACGGGCGACGGGCCAGCCGCGGGCGTGCGCGGCCAGCGCGAAGACCAGGCCGACGGCCCCCGTGGCGATGCCGGTCAGGGGCGCGATGACGTGGGCTACGAGGCCGGAGAAGAGGGCCTTGGCCTTCTCGTCGTGGAAGCGCCGCATCAGCCAGGTGGAGGGCGGCAGTCCGGCGAGGCCGAACCGGGCCAGGGTGACCGGGTCGCGGGGCAGCGCGGTCAGCGGCAGGGACATGAAGTCCCGGACCAGCGTGTCCCACTTGGCCAGGAACGGCTCGACCAGCCTGCGGTAGGCGCCGGCGTCGCGCGGGCCGAAGGAGGCGGCCGACTCCGCGACGGAACGGGCCAGTACGGCCGCGCTGCCGTCCGGGAACGGGTGCGCCATGGGCAGGTCGGCGTGCAGCCACCGAAGGCCGTAGCGCTCCAGCGGCAGGGCGCGGAACGCGGGCGAGTTGACGCCGAGGGGGTGGGCGGCCGAGCACGGGTCGTGCCGGAAGCCCGGCAGGGTCAGCTCCGCGGTGCGGGCCCCGCCGCCCACGGTGGGCCGGGCCTCGAACACGGCGACGGAGAAGCCGCGGCGGGCCAGCTCCACGGCCGCGGTCAGCCCGTTCGGCCCCGCACCCACCACGACCACATCGAGCATCGACGGCACCTTCGGACCCCTTCGTCAGCCGATGGCCACTCGGCATCAGGATATGCCGCGGGGCCGGCGTTCCCCGGGACCGGGGGCCTCAGCCGGACGTGTGCAGCAGTTCAGCGACCCGGCGGGCGGTGGCGGCGTCCCGGGCGGCGGTGAACGGCAGGGCGTTGGCACCGGTCACGCGGAACGGCTCGCCGGTGAGGGTGAGGTGGGCGCCGCCCGCCTCCTCGACCAGCAGCAGGCCCGCCGCGTGGTCCCAGGCGGCTTCCCAGGAGAAGGCGACCGCGTCCAACTCGCCGCGCGCCACGGCGAGATACTCCAGGCCCGCCGAGCCGCACGGACGCGGGGCGACGCCGTCGGTCCACAGGGCGCGCAGTGCCCGCTTCTGGTCCGGGGTGGTGTAGTCGGGGTGGGAGGTGGCGACGGTGAGGTCGCGGCCGGGTGCGGGCGGGCCCGCGAACAGCCGCTCGCCGTCGAGGAACGCGCCCCGGCCGCGGACGGCGGTGGCGAACTCGTCGCGCACGGGCGCGTAGGTCCACGAGGCGAGGACGGTGCCCCGGTGGGCGAAGGCGACGAGGGTGCAGAAGCCGGCGTCGCCGTTCACGAACTGCCGGGTGCCGTCGACCGGGTCGACGATCCAGACCGGTGTGTCGCCCTGGAGCGCCTCGTACGTCACCGGATCGGCGTGCACCGCCTCCTCGCCGACCACCAGGGAGCCGGGCAGCAGGGCGCCGAGGGCCTCGGTGAGCCGGCGCTCGGCGAGGCGGTCGGCGTCGGTGACGAGGTCGTGCGGCCCGCTCTTGTGGTCCACCTCGTCCTCGGCGAGGTGGCGGAAGCGGGGCAGGATCTCGGCCGCGGCCGCCTTGCGGACGGCCTCCTCCACGTCGGCCGAGCGGTGCAGGAGAAACTCTTCGATGGTTTCCGTCTCTTCGATCATGCCCTCCATGAGAGCACGGGCCACTGACACTCCCCCCGCCCGGCCGGTGGCCGCCGGGCGGAATCGGGATGAAGAACAGGTGCCGCGGCCATCGTCGGCGGCTGCCGGTCGCTGCCGGTCGCTGTCAGCGGCCCACCGCGTATCCCTGCATGCCGCGCGGGTTGGCCGCGGCCGACAGGACGCCGGTCCGCGGGTCCCGGGCGACCGCGCACAGCCGGCCCTCCGACCAGCCGGGGCCGACGGTGACGTCGTGGCCGCGCCGCCGCAGCTCCTCGACCACGGCCGGGTCCGTGCGGGACTCCACGGTCAGGCTGCCGGGGCGGCGGCCGCGCGGGTGGAAGGAGCTGGGGAAGCTGTCGTTGTGCCAGTTCGGGGCGTCGATCGCACCTTGCAGGTCGAGGCCGCCGCGGACCGGGGCGCGCAGGACGGCGGCGAGGAAGAAGTGCACCTGCCACTGGTCCTGCTGGTCGCCGCCGGGCGTGCCGAAGGCCAGCACGGGGACGCCGTCGCGCAGGGCCAGGGAGGGGGTGAGGGTGGTGCGGGGGCGGCGTCCGGGGGTGAGGGAGTTCGCCAGGCCCTCCTCCAGCCAGGTCATCTGCAGCCGGGTGCCGAGCGGGAAGCCCAGTTCGGGCACGACCGGGTTGGACTGCAGCCAGCCGCC
Source organism: Streptomyces sp. WI03-4A (assembly GCF_033792105.1). Lineage (NCBI taxonomy): Bacteria > Bacillati > Actinomycetota > Actinomycetes > Kitasatosporales > Streptomycetaceae > Streptomyces > Streptomyces sp. WI03-4A. The sequence goes on along the minus strand of NZ_JARAUO010000044.1, from coordinate 51,110 downwards.
GCTGGGGGTGGCCGCGACCATGTTGCCCCAGCGGTCGACGACGTCCAGGTGGCAGGTGTCGCCGCGGGTGCCGCCGTCGGCGGCCACCCGCGGCTCGGCGACGGTCGACTCGCCCGCCCCCATCGGGTCGAAGCCGTCGTCGGAACGCACGTCCACGCGCGCGTGGACGTGGGCGGGCAGGCGCGGGGCACGTCCGCCGGGGCCGCCCGGGCGCAGCTCGTACGAGGCCTTGTCACCGATCAGGTCGCGGCGTGCGGCGTTGTAGTCGTCCGCCAGCAGCCCGGTGAGCGGCACCTCGGCGGCGTCGCCGTACCAGGCCTCGCGGTCCGCCATGGCGAGCTTGCAGCCCTCGACCAGCAGGTGGACGTAGTCGGCGGAGCCGTACGCGGGCAGTTCGGGCGGGAGCAGGGCGAGTTGCTGGAGGAAGGCCGGGCCCTGGCTCCAGGGGCCGGCCTTGCACACGGTCCAGCCGTTCCAGTCGTACGTCACCGGGCGCTCGTAGGACGCCGACCAGCCGGCGAGGTCGGCCGCGGTGAGCGTGCCGGTGTGCCGTGCGCCGCTGGTGTCCATGGTGGGACGCCCGGCCTGGCGGACCAGGGCCTCGGCGATGAATCCGGAGCGCCACACCTCGCGGGCGGCGTCGATGCGCGCCTCCCGGTCGCCGGCCCCGGCGGTCTCGGCCAGCAGCCGCTTCCAGGTGGCCGCGAGGGCGGGGTTGCGCAGCAGCTCCCCCGGCCGGGGCGAACGTCCGCCGGGCAGGTAGACCTCGGCCGACGAGGTCCACTCCGTCTCGAACAACGGGCGTACCGCCTCCACGGTCGCGCCGACCTTCTCCACGGGCGGGTGCCCGTGCTCGGCGTACCCGACGGCGTACTTCAGGACGTCGTCGAGGGACTTGGTGCCGTGGTCGCGCAGGAGCAGCAGCCAGGCGTCGAAGGCACCGGGCACGGCGGCCGCGAGCGGTCCGGTGCCGGGCACGAGATCGAGCCCGAGCCCCCGGTAGTGCGCGACGGTCGCGCCCGCCGGCGCCACGCCCTGCCCGCACAGCACCCGCACCTCACCGTCGCGCGGGGCGAGCAGGATCGGCACCTCCCCGGCGGGACCGTTCAGGTGCGGCTCCACCACGTGCAGCACGAACGCCCCGGCCACGGCCGCGTCGAAGGCGTTGCCGCCGTCCTCCAGCACCGCCATCGCCGACTGCGAGGCCAGCCAGTGGGTGGAGGACACCATGCCGAAGGTGCCCTGGAGGGTGGGGCGGGTGGTGAACACGGGTGTGCTCCTCTGCTCGGGTGCGGCCCGGCCGCGGGTGCCGGGACGGCTCGTCGCGGGCACGGCGACGCCGGCGGGCCCGGTGCCGTGGCCGGCCCGGCCGCTCCTCCGGCCCGGGGCGGCTGATCGTCCACGGCTCTGTCCGCGATGGTACGGACCAGGCAGCCGCCGGGGAACACCCCGGACCGCCCGCGCGTTGATCTTCTGCGGCAGGAACGGAGGCCAGGCTGTGCACGGTGAGTACAAGGTTCCCGGCGGCAAGCTCGTCGTGGTGGACGTGGAGGTCGAGGACGGGGTGCTGCGCCACGTGCGGGTGGCGGGCGACTTCTTCCTGGAGCCGGACGAGGCGCTCGACGCGGTGGACCGGGCGCTGGAGGGCGCTCCGGCGGACACGGACGCGGCGGGGCTCGCGGCGCGGATCGACGCGGCGCTGCCCGCGGGGACCGTGATGTACGGGCTGACCTCGGAGGGGGTCGGGATCGCGGTGCGCCGGGCGCTGGCGCGGGCGACGGACTGGACGGACTACGACTGGCAGCTGATCCACGAGGGCCCGCAGGCCCCGGCGCTGCACATGGCGCTGGACGAGGTGCTGACCGCCGAGGTCGCGGCGGGACGGCGGCCGCCGACGCTGCGGGTGTGGGAGTGGGGCGCCCCGGCGGTGATCATCGGCAGCTTCCAGTCGCTGCGCAACGAGGTGGACCCGCGGGGCGCGGCCCGGCACGGGATCGAGGTGGTGCGGCGGATCTCCGGCGGCGGCGCGATGTTCGTGGAGCCGGGCAACACGATCACGTACTCGCTGTCGGTGCCGGAGTCGCTGGTCCAGGGCCTGTCCTTCCAGGACAGCTACGCCTATCTGGACGACTGGGTGCTGGGCGCCCTCGCCGAGATGGGTATCCGCGCCTGGTACCAGCCGCTGAACGACATCGCCACCGACCAGGGCAAGATCGCCGGCGCCGCGCAGAAGCGGCTCGTGGGGCCGGGCGGCGGCCCGGGGGCCGTGCTGCACCACGTGACCATGTCGTACGACATCGACGCCGACAAGATGGTGGAGGTGCTGCGGATCGGGCGGGAGAAGCTGTCCGACAAGGGGACGGGGAGCGCGCGCAAGCGGGTGGACCCGCTGCGGCGGCAGACGGGGCTGGCCCGCGAGGCCGTCATCGACCGGATGATCGAGTCGTTCCGCGGGCGGTACGGCCTGGCGCGGGGCGGGGTCACGGACGCCGAGCTGGCGCGGGCGACGGAGCTGGCGCGGACCAAGTTCGCCGACCCGCGGTGGACGGCGCGGGTGCCGTAGCCGGTCGCCCGCCTGGCCGCAGGTTCAGCAACGGGTCAAGGGCTGCCCCGGCGCTCGCCAAGGGGTCGTATGGGTTCCGTGTACGTCCGGGCCCCGGCCCCGACATAGCCGGATTTGCCCCCGGGTCCCGCTGGCTACCGTGGTCGGGCTCGGCCGGGCCGAATCGGCCACGGCACAGACGGGAACCGCGGAAAGAGGTGACGGCGGTGGGGGCGCCGATACGTTCACGCCTGCTCGACTTCGTGGAGCCGGATCCACCGGGACAGCCGGTTCCCGGCCAGGAGCCGCCGCGCTCGCAGCTGCTGGACCTCGTGGCGGCGGCCCCGCCGCCGGACGCCGGCGCGGACGGCCGCGCCCGGCCGCGGCCGGGAGTGCCCGGGTACCACACGCCGGTGTGCGTGCCGGCGCATCCGAGGTCCGTCGCCGGGACCGGCACGGACGGCCGGCCCGCGCGCGTGCCCTTCATCGTCCTCGAACTGTTCGAGCATGCCGAGCACGGCGCCGCGGCCTTCGCGTTCAGCACCCCGCGGAAGCTGGCGGACGCGCTGGGCGAGGCGCAGCCGTGGGTCGCCGCCTCGCTCGGCCCGCTCGCGGAGAACGTGGCCGAACAGGGCGTGCCTGTGCTGCTCGACCCGGCGCTGACACCCGGGGAACCCCACTGGCGGCCGTCGGACGTGGCCGCCTACGCGCGGGAGGTGCGCCGGTGAGCGACTTCAAGGCGGTCTACGACGACCTCGCCGCGATGGCGAGAACGTTCCACGAGCAGGCGGGCGACTACCGCAAGCTACGCCCCGACGTGGCGCCGCCCGTGGCCGCCGGCGGCGACGCGGGCCTGGACTCGGCCGTCAAGGAGGTCGCGGACCTCATCATCGCGCTGCACGTCGGCATGGCCGACCGGATGGACGACCACGGGGACAAGGTCGCCTACGCCCGGGACTCCTTCCACCGGCACGACGTGGACGTCCACGGGGTGTTCGAGGATCTGATGGCGGGTGAGGGCTGATGGGTGACAGCTGGGTCGGCGGCGACATCGGCGGGCTGCGCACCATGGCCGAGACGTACAAGAACGCCAAGGACAAGCTCGACGACGTGGTCAAGCCGCTCAGCGGCGCGGTCGAGAAGCTGGTCGGCGACGCGAGCTGGAAGGGCGAGGCGGCCGAGGGCTTCCGCGCCAGGTGGAGCGAGGACGCGCTGGCCGCCGGCGGCTTCGCCGAACTGGTGCACGCGGCGGGTGAGATCCTCCAGACACTCGCCGACGCGCTGTCCACGTGCGAGACCTCGCTGCAGAACGCGCAGCACATCGCGGCCCGCAAGGGCGTGGCGACGGACCCCAAGGGCGCGCCGCAGCCGATCATGACGGCGTCCCCGCCGAGCGCGGACGACCAGAAGACCATCTCCGCGATGAACGAGTACGCCGCGGCGCGCGACGAGATCCTGCGCACCGCGCAGCACGCGCGGCTGGTGGCGGCGCAGCAGCTGCAGGGGCTGTACGACCACGTGACGTCGAAGGACGACTCGGTGTCGCCGGGCGACAAGGTCACCCTGTACGACGCGCTGCGCGGCCTGTACGCGTACGACGCCGAGGACGCCCGGGCGGGCGGCAAGGAGGCCCGCGCGCACATCGACTCGGCCAGGGCCGAGGCGCAGGCGGCCAAGAAGCAACTCCGTGCCGAGCGCAAGGTGTTCCAGCAGCAGGGCCGCAGGATGCCCGACGACCTGCCCGCCAAGAGCGCCTACCGCGACGCGGTCGACAAGGTCGGCGCGCTGGAGGAGGACATCGCCCGAGCCGACAACGGCAGCACCAAGCTGCCCTACGACCGCGCCCTGAACGTCAAACTGGCCGACGCCGCCGACGCGTTGCGGCTGGGCAAGGGCCTGGAGGCGCTGCCGGAGGCCCTGCGGGAGCTGCCGGTGCTGGACGTCGCGGCGGCCGCCGCGTGCGGTCTGATCGAGGCCAAGGACGACCACGACAAGGGCTGGTCCTGGCAGCACTCCGTGGTCGTCGACGGCGGGGTCGCCCTCGGCGGCCTGGCCGCCGGTGCGGCGATCACGGCGGCGCTGCCCGTCGAGGGCGCCGTCGCCGTCGCCGCGGTCGGCGTGGGCACGGTGGTCGCCGCGACGTCCGTCCTCGACCACGCCTTCCACGAGCACTGGAGCGAGGACATCCACGACCACGGGGTGGTCGGCGGTGTGTGGACCGGGACGAAGCACGTCGCCTCGGAGACCGTCGACGACGGAAAGCGACTGGTGAAGGATGTCTGGCATGGCGTCACGAGCATCTTCTGAGGCTCCGGAGCCCGGCTATTGCGTGCCGGTCCCGGCCCTGCCGCGGCTGGGCCGGACGTGGTACCGGCGCGGCGCGCCCTACTGGCTGCGCCGGGCCCGTACGACGGTGTTCGTCGTCCTCGCCATGGCGCTGTTCTCCCTGTTCGTCGCGGGCCTGTACGAGGGCGTCCGCGACCTGCTGCCGTCCTCCGCGCGGGTCGTGTGGGACGGCGTGCAGGCGGCCGCGTCCGCGGTGGCGCTGGTGTGGGGCGCGGTGGCGCAGCGCCGGGAGCACCGCGCGGCGCTGCTGGATCCCCCGGATCCGGACCGGACCCTGCGGGCCCGGCGTGACCACGAACGGCGGGTCCCGGGCCGGATCGCGCTGGGCCGCGGGCTCGTGCTGCTCGCCGCGCCCGTGATGCCCGCGGTCGCGGCCTATGTCGCCGGACGGCTGGCCGCCTGGCTCACCGTCCGCGCGTACCCGAGCGAGGTCGGCGCCCGCCGCTGGCTCGAGGCGCACGCCACCGGACCCACGGCCCGGCAGGGAGCATAAGGGGCATAGCGGTGCGTCGTGACCGGGGTGCCGTAACCGGCCGCGCACGCAGCGAGTTGACCCTTCCACCCCACAGGCACTCGTGTGACACTGTCGTCCCCGTCCACCATGCGGACCCCCCGCCTCCGCACCCCCTCCCCCACGAGAAGTGAGCCGTGCGTTCCCTTCCTCTGCCGCTCGCCCTCACCGCGCGTCTGACGCCGGTCGCCGTGCTGGCCTGTGCCGGCTGGGCGCTGACCTCGGGCCCGGACACGCCCGCCGCCGCGGGCGGTCACCGGCCGGCTCCGCAGGCCCCCACCGCGCAGTCCTCCGCCCCGTCCTCCACCGCGACGTCCAGGACGTACACGGGCGCCCCCTCGCCCTGCGCCGCCGTGCCGGCGGCGACCGTCAAGTCCCTGGTGCCGGGCGCGAAGACGGCGGGCAAGGAGATCCCCTCGACGGACACCGAGCTGCGCCGCACCTGCTCCTGGAACGCCCTGCAGGGCTACCAGTACCGCTGGCTCGACGTCTCCTTCGAGATCGCCGGCTCCGACCAGGAGGCGACCAAGCAGTACCAGCAGCGGGTCACCGAGAAGAGCGGCGGAGGCGCCGTCCCGGGGCTCGGGGACACCGGCTACTCCCTCGTGAACCTCACCACCGAGGACAAGCAGCAGACCCGTGAGGGCGTGGTCCTGGCCCGCCTGTCCAACGCCCTGGTGATCGTCACGTACAACGGCAGCGACTTCGAGACGAAGAAGGCGCCGAGCACCGACGAGATCAACAAGGGGGCCATCAAGGCCGCGAAGGCGGCCGTGGCCGCGCTGCGGGGCGGCCGGTCGGGCTGACGCCGGGGCCCCGGCGGCGCGCGGCCGCCGGGGGACCTCCGGTCAGACCGTCTCCTGCCCCGTCTCCTGCGCCGGCCGCTCCCGGCGGCCGGTCAGCACGGTCAGCAGCAGGTACAGCACCAGCGAGGTGCCGAGGCCCACCGCCCAGCCGTAGTCGGCGAGGGACTTGAGGGCGGGCACCGGGCGGCCGTCGATGAGCGGATGGAAGTCCGCTCCGCCGACGGCGAGGACACCGCCGGCGAGGAAGGCGACGACCGCCCGCCAGTTCCAGCCGCCCGCGTACCAGTAGCGGCCGCCGGCCCGGTAGAGGTCGGCGAGGGCGAGGCGGGTGCGGCGCAGGATCCAGTAGTCGGCGACGAGGATGCCGGCGACCGTGCCGAGCAGGCCGCCGACCAGCCCGAGCCAGGTGAAGATGTAGCCCTGCGGGTCGGCATACAGCTTCCACGGGCAGATCACCACCGCGAGGACCGCGGTGATCAGCGCGCCGGTGCGGAAACTCACCTTGCGGGGCGCCACGTTGGAGAAGTCGAAGGCCGGGGAGACCAGGTTGGCCGCGATGTTCACGGACAGGGTCGCCACCAGCACGGTGACCAGGGCGTAGACCAGGCCGACCACGTTGTCCGTCTTGGCGGCGAGCTGGACCGGGTCCCAGACCGGCTTGCCGTAGACCGCCTGCGAGCCGGAGGTGACGAGCACGGACAGGAAGGCGAACAGGGTCATCGTGGTCGGCAGGCCGAGGGCCTGTCCCCAGGTCTGCGCCTTCTGGCTGCGGCCGTACCGGGTGAAGTCGGGGATGTTCAGCGACAGGGTGGACCAGAAGCCGATCATGCCCATGAGGGAGGGCCAGAACAGCTTCCAGAAGTCGCCGCCCCAGCCCAGACTCGACGGCTGGTCGAACAGCGGGCCGACACCGCCCGCCTTGTCACTCATCCACCACAGCATCACGAACGCGCCGACGAGCACGAAGGGCGCGGCCCAGTTCTCGAAGCGGCGGATGGTCTCCATGCCGCGGTGGATGATGGCGACCTGGATGGCCCAGAAGATCGCGAACGACAGCCACATGGTCCACGCGTGGCCGCCGATGTGCCCGGCGTTCGCCCAGCGGTCGCCGATGAGCTTGCCGGCCAGGAAGTAGATGGCCTCGCCGCCGATCCAGGTCTGGATGCCGAACCAGCCGCAGGCCACCAGCGCCCGGACGACGGCGGGCAGGTTGGCGCCGCGCACCCCGAAGGAGGCGCGGGCGAAGACCGGGAAGGGGATGCCGTACTTGGGTCCCGCGTGCCCGGTGAGCAGCATGGGCACCAGGACGATCAGGTTGGCGAGGGCGATGGTGAACACCGCCTGCTTCCAGTCCATGCCGACGGCGATCAGACCGGACGCCAGGGTCCAGGAGGCCGTGTTGTGGGCCATGCCCACCCACAGCGCGGAGAAGTTGTACGTCGTCCAGGTGCGCTTGGCCACCGGGACGGGGAGCAGGTCCTCGTTGGCGTAGGGGCCGCTGGGCTGCGGCGCGCCGGGGGCGATCTCCACCCGGCCGTCGGCGAGGGTGACCTGTGCGGTCGGCGGTATGGCGGTGGGAGCGGTGTCGGTCATGGGCAGGCCAATCGGGAAGGGGTGGGACGTGAGGCCGTGCGGGTGCTCCGTGGGGGGTGCGCGAAGAGGCGCCCTGCCCCCTCCCGGACGTCGGGAGGGGGAGACCGGGAGGGACGGTGCGGCGCGGCCGCCGGCCGCGCCGCGGTCAGGCGTTGACGGCCGGGATGACCTTCGTGCCGTAGGCGTCGATGGCGGCTTCCCTGGCGTCGTGCATGGCGTACACCGCGAACTGGTCGACGCCGAGATCGCGCAGCGCGTTCAGCTTCTCGACGTGCTTCTCGGGCGGCCCGATGACGCAGAAGCGGTCCACGATCTCGTCCGGCACGAACTGGGTGTCCGGGTTGCCGCTGCGCCCGTGGTGCGCGTAGTCGTACCCCTGGCGGGACTTGATGTAGTCGGTGAGCTCGTCGGGGACCTGGGCGGAGTGCTCGCCGTACTTGGCGACCAGGTCGGCGACGTGGTTGCCGACCATGCCGCCGAACCACCGGCACTGTTCACGCGCGTGGGCGAGCGCGGCGGGTGAGTCGTCCTCCGTGACGTAGGCGGGGGCGGCCACGCAGATGGTGACGTCGGAGGGGTCGCGGCCGGCAGCGGCGGCGGCCTCCTTGACGGCCTTCACCATGTACTCGGTCAGGTACAGGTCGGAGAGCTGGAGGATGAACCCGTCGGCCTCCTCGCCGGTCATCTTCAGCGCCTTGGGCCCGTACGCGGCCATCCAGACGGGGAGTTCGGCCCCCGGGCGGATCCACGGGAACCGGACCGTCGTGCCGCCGAGGTCGGCCTCCTCGCCCCGGCCGAGGGCGCGGATGACCTTCATGGCCTCGCTGATCCGGGCCAGGGTGTTCGGCTTGCGGCCGGCGACGCGCATGGCGGAGTCGCCGCGGCCGATGCCGCAGACCGTGCGGTTGCCGAACATGTCGTTGAGCGTGGCGAAGGTGGAGGCGGTGACCTCCCAGGTGCGGGTGCCGGGGTTGGTGACCATCGGGCCGACCTTCAGCCGGGTGGTGTTGGCGAGGATCTGGCTGTAGATGACGAACGGCTCCTGCCACAGTACGGCGGAGTCGAAGGTCCAGCCGTGGGTGAAGCCGTTGCGCTCGGCCCGCTTCATCAGGCTGATGACCTGGGAGGCCGGCGGGTCGGTCTGCAGGACGAGTCCGAAGTCCATGGGCACCGCTCCTAGTTGAGGTACTGGCAGGTCGCGCGCGGGGTGAAGACCCCGTGTCCGGCGCGTCCGGTGTACGCGCGGTCGGTGATGACCGGCTCGCCGCGCGAGAGGACCGTCTCGACCCGGCCGGTGGTCCGCCTGCCCTCGTAGGCCGAGTAGTCGACGTTCATGTGGTGCGTCTCGGCGGACATGATCTGTTCGGCGCTCGGGTCGTAGATGACGACGTCGGCGTCGGCGCCCGGGGCGATGGTGCCCTTCTTCGGGTACAGGCCGAACATGCGGGCCGGGGTGGCGCAGGCGATCTCGATCCAGCGGCGCCGCGAGATGTGCCCGTCGACGACGGCCTGGTGCAGCAGGTCCATGCGGTTCTCCACGCCCGGCAGCCCGTTGGGGATCTTGGAGAAGTCGCCGCGGCCCAGTTCCTTCTGGCCCACGAAGCAGAACGGGCAGTGGTCGGTGGAGACCACCTGGAGGTCGTTGGTGCGCAGGCCCTTCCACAGCGCTGCCTGGTGCTCCCTGGGCCGCAGGGGCGTGCTGCACACGTACTTGGCGCCCTCGAAGCCGGGCTCGGCGAGGTTGTCGGTGGACAGGAACAGGTACTGCGGGCAGGTCTCGCCGAAGACGTTCAGCCCCTCGTCGCGCGCCCGGGCCAGCTCGGCGACCGCCTCGGTGGCCGAGACGTGCACGACGTACAGGGGCGCGCCGGCGACCTGGGCGAGCCGGATGGCGCGGTGGGTGGCCTCGGCCTCCAGCAGGGCCTTGCGGACCTCGCCGTGATAGCGCGGGTCGGTCTCCCCGCGGGCCAGCGCCTGCTCGACCAGCACGTCGATCGCGATGCCGTTCTCCGCGTGCATCATGATCAGGCCGCCGTTCTCGGCGGAGCGCTGCATGGCCCGCAGGATCTGCCCGTCGTCGGAGTAGAACACCCCCGGGTAGGCCATGAACTGCTTGAAGGAGGTGATGCCCTCCTCGACCAGGAGGTCCATCTCCTTGAGCGTCTCCTGGTGCACGTCGGAGACGATCATGTGGAAGGCGTAGTCGATCGCGCAGTTGCCCTCGGCCTTGGCGTGCCAGGTGTCCAGGCCCTCCCGCAGGGTGTGGCCGACGCTCTGCACCGCGAAGTCGACGATGGTGGTCGTACCGCCCCAGGCGGCGGCCCGGGTGCCGGTCTCGAAGGTGTCGGAGGCGAAGGTGCCGCCGAACGGCAGTTCCATGTGGGTGTGGGCGTCGACGCCGCCCGGGATGACGTACTTCCCGGTGGCGTCGATGACCCGGTCGGCGGTGAACGCCTCGGCGGCGGGCGTGCCGGAGGCGGCGAGGGCGGCGATGCGGCCGTCCTCGATCAGGACGTCGGCGTGGATCTCGTCGGACGCGGTGATGACGAGACCGCCGCGGATGAGAGTGCGGCTGCTCATGGTGCCTCTCCTGGGTGGGTGCGGGTCGGGTGGGGCTGGACGCGCCCGGGCGGCGCCGGCCGGCCGCCGGGCACGGACCCGCGCCCCGGCCGGGGCGCGGGCGGCACCTGTGCCGCTACGGAGCGGTCAGCGGCGAGTACGCCCCCGGCGCCCGGTCGCGGTAGAACTGCCAGCGGTCGCGGACCTCGCGGAGCTTGGCGAGGTCGAGGTCCCGGACGACGAGTTCGGTCTCCTTGTCGCTCGCCACCTCGCCGACGAACTGGGCCTCGGGGTCCACGAAGTAGGTCGTGCCGTAGAAGTCGTTGTCGCCGAGGTCCTCCACGCCGACCCGGTTGATGGCGCCGACGAAGTACTCGTTGGCGACGGCCGCCGCCGGCTGCTCCAGCTGCCACAGGTAGCGGGACAGACCGCGCGAGGTGGCCGAGGGGTTGAAGACGATCTCGGCGCCGGCGAGTCCGAGCGCCCGCCAGCCCTCGGGGAAGTGGCGGTCGTAGCAGATGTACACGCCGATCCGGCCGACGGCCGTGTCGAAGACGGGCCAGTCGCTGTTGCCCGGGCGGAAGTAGAACTTCTCCCAGAACCCCTGCACTTGGGGGATGTGGGTCTTGCGGTACTTGCCGAGGTAGGAGCCGTCCGCGTCGATCACGGCGGCGGTGTTGTAGAGGACGCCGGGCTGCTCCTCCTCGTACATCGGCAGGACCAGGACGATGCCCAGCTCCCGCGCGAGCGCCTGGAAGCGCTGGACGGTGGGACCGTCCGGGATCCGCTCGGCGTACTCGTAGAACGCCTTGTCCTGGACCTGGCAGAAGTAGGGGCCGTAGAACAGCTCCTGGAAGCAGAGGACTTGGGCGCCCTGCGCGGCCGCGTCCCGGGCCGCCTGCTCGTGCACCTGGATCATGGACTCCTTGTCGCCGGTCCAGGCGGTCTGGAAGAGGGCGGCACGGATCACTCGGCTCATCGGGACCTCCGGTAGCTCGGTGTAGGGCGAGCGTAGAAAGCCCCGGCGCGTCGTTCGACGGGCACGGTGTCACGTCTGCGGGTGGTCGGCGTGCCACCGTGTCACGAGTGCGCGAGCCCATGTTTCACCGTCGTTTTCCCAGGTCGTGGCATGTTTCACCCCTGTTGCGCGTCGTGCGCGAGGAGCGCGATGTGCACCGAGGCCGCCTGCTCGAAGTCGTCGAGGTCGACGCCGAGCCGGGTCTGTATCGCCTCCAGGCGGCGGTAGAGGGCGGGCCGGGAGACGTGGTGGAGCTGGGCGGTGCGGGACTTGTTGCGGCCGGTCGCCAGGTAGGTGCGCAGCACGCCGAGCAGTTCCTGGTCCGCGCCGCACAGCAGACCGTCCAGTTCCCGTTCGGCGAACGACTGCACCTGCGGGTCGTCCCGCAGCAGCCGTATCAGGCCGCGCAGATGGACGTCGCGCAGCCGGACGACGGCGGGCAGGTCGAGGGCCGCGGAGGAGTCGGCGACGGCGTCGGCGACGTGCCGGGCCTCGCGCAGCCCGGCCGGCACCTCGTCCCAGTCGGCGCGCGGGTCGGCGGCGGCGACCACCGCGTGCGGCGGTGCGGTCCCGGCGCGCAGCCGGGCGGCGAACCGGGCGGTCAGCTCCCGCGCGTCCTGGTCGCGGGGGAGGCTGAGCAGGACGGCGGTGGCGCCGTCGGCCAGCTCGGCGACGAGCCCGGACATGCCGAGGACCCGCAGCACCCGGTCGAGGCGGCCGGGTTCACCGCCCGGCACGACGAGGGGCACGAAGGTGCGCCGGTTCACCGGCAGTCCGGCCGCCCGCGCCCGGGGCAGCAGCTGCCGGGCCGGTACGACGCCGGAGGCGAGGTCGGTCAGCAGGCCCTGCGCGGACTGCTCCTCCCAGCTGTGCGCGGAGCCGCCGAGCATGCGGTGCAGGACCAGGGCCTCGGCGGCCCGGTCGGCGAGCAGTCGTCCGCTGGCCGTGTCGCCCCGGTATCCGCACAGCAGCAGCCGGCCCCAGCGCTCCCCGCGCCCGCCGAGCTCGGCGCGGACCCAGCCGTCGCCCTCGCTGCCGCCGGCCTGGCGGGCGATCCGCTCCCAGTCGCGCAGCACGTCGTCGACGGCCGGCCGCTCCCCCGCCGTGGCGAGCACGCGGTGGGCGAGGTTGGTGACGACGACCGGGCAGCCGCTGTGCCGGGCGACCTCGTCGAGCAGCCGCCCGAGCGGGGCGCCGGCGGTGATCAGCCCGGTGAGCGCGGTCCGTACGGTCTCCGAGAGGCTCACGGCGGCGAACTTCCGCCGTACCAGCCGGGACTGGACCTCCTCCGTCAGCTCGGCGAAGGGGAAGGGCCGGTGCAGCACGACCAGCGGCAGGCCGCACCGCTCGGCGGCGCGGCGCATCACCTCGGGCGGCGCAGGGAAGGCTCGCCCGAGGCCCAGCACGACCGCGGCGGCCTCCGCGCGGTGCAGGGACTGGATGTACTCGGCCTGCTTGGCCTCGTCGCCGGCGAGCAGCACGCCGGTGGTGAGCACCATCTCGCCGCCGCGCAGCATCACGCCGACGTCGGCGGCCTCGGCGACGTGCACCCAGCGCACGGGCCGGTCCAGCTGCGCCGCTCCGGCCACCACCTCGGGCTCGCCGGCCTGGACCCGCTCCAGGGTGAGCACCTGCCGGACGGAGAGGGCGGGTTCCGGGGCGTGGACGTGCCGGGACTCCCAGGTGGTGGTCATGTCCGTGCACCCGTTCTCTAGTACGTGCTCCTCAGGGCGGATTCGAGGATCGCGGCGCCCTCCTCGGCCTCCGCGACGGTCAGCGACAGCGGCGGGGCGATGCGCAGGGCACTGGTGTCGTGACCGCCGCCCTTGCCGATGAGCAGCCCGCCCTCGCGGGCCGCCTCCAGGACGGCCGCGGCCGCCCGCGGGTCGGCCTCGTCGGTGCCGGGCCTGACCAGTTCGACGCCGATCATCAGTCCCCGCCCGCGCACCTCACGGACCCCGGGGAGCTGGGCGGCGACGGCCCGCAGCCGCTCGATGAGCAGTCCGCCGACGCGCCGGGCGTTGCCCTGGAGGTCGTGTTCGAGGAGGTAGGTGAGGTTGGCGAGGGCCGCGGCCATGGTGAGCTGGGTGCCGCCGAAGGTCGAGATGCTGTTGGCGTCCAGGGAGTTCATGATCTCGGCGCGGGCGATCACGCCGCCGACGGAGGAGCCGTTGCCGATGCCCTTGGCGAAGGTGACGATGTCCGGCGGGCCGCTGCGGGCGTGCGCCTGCCAGCCCCAGAAGTGCTCGCCGGTGCGTCCCCAGCCGGTCTGCACCTCGTCGGCGATCCACAGGATGCCGTGGGCGCTCAGCACCTCGCGGAAGGCGGCGTAGAGGCCGTCCGGCGGCGAGGTGAAGCCGCCGACGCCCTGGACGGGTTCGGCGATCAGCGCGGCCGGCGGGCGGGTGTGCCCGAGGATGTCCTGGAGGTCCGCCACGCAGGCGTCGATGAAGGCGCGGTCGTCGAGGTCGGCGAAGGGGCCCCGGTGGCGGACGCCGCCGTGCACGTAGAGGGTCTGCAGCGGGGACAGCGAGGTCGGGGACCAGCTGCGGTTGCCGGTGATGCCGACGGTGCTGAAGGAACGGCCGTGGTAGCTGTTGCGCATCGCCAGGACCGTGTTGCTGCGCCGGTAGGCGGTGGCGAGCAGCAGGGCGGTGTCGTTGGCCTCGGTGCCGGAGGTGGTGAAGAAGACCCGGGCGTCCGGGATGCCGCTCACCTGGGCGATGCGCTCGGCGAGTTCGACCATCGGCCGGTTGAGGTAGAGCGTCGAGGAGTGGATGATCCGGCCGGCCTGGTCACCGACCGCCTTGGTCACCTCGGGCAGGGCGTGCGCGGTCATGGTGGTGAGGATGCCGCCGAAGAAGTCCAGGTACTTGTTGCCCGCGGAGTCCCAGACGTGGCGGCCCTCGCCGTGCGTGATCTCCAGCGGCTCGTCGTAGTAGAGGGCGAGCCAGTCCGGCAGGACGTTGCGGTGGCGGGCGTAGAGGTCGTTCACGGCTGCACCAGCCCTTCGTAGGCGTCGGGGCGGCGGTCGCGGTAGAAGGCCCACTGCTGCCGCACCTGCTCGATGAGGTCGAAGTCCAGGTCACGGACGACGAGTTCCTCTGCCTTGTCGCTGGCGACGTCACCGACGAACTGGCCGCGCGGGTCGACGAAGTAGCTCGTGCCGTAGAAGTCGTTGTCGCCGTACTCCTCCTGACCGACCCGGTTGATGGCGGCGACGAAGTACTCGTTGGCGACGGCCGCCGCGGGCTGTTCGAGCTGCCACAGGTGCGAGGACAGGCCGCGGTGGGTGGCGGAGGGGTTGTAGACCAGCTGGGCGCCGTTGAGGCCGAGTTGGCGCCAGCCCTCGGGGAAGTGGCGGTCGTAGCAGATGTAGACGCCGACCTTGCCGACGACGGTGTCGAAGACGGGCCAGCCGGCGTTGCCCGGTTTGAAGTAGTACTTCTCCCAGAAGCCCTTGACCTGCGGGATGTGGTGCTTGCGGTACTTGCCGAGGTAGCTGCCGTCGGCGTCGATCACGGCGGCGGTGTTGTAGTAGAAGCCGGACTGCTCGACCTCGAAGACCGGTACGACGATCACCATGCCGGTCTCGCGGGCGAGGGCCCGCATCCGGCGGACGGTCGGGCCGTCGGGCACCGGCTCGGCCCAGCGGTAGTGCTCCGGCTCCTGGACCTGGCAGAAGTAGGGGGCGTTGAAGACCTCCTGGAAGCCGATGATCCGCGCACCCCGGTGGGCCGCCTCGCGGGCGTGCTCCTCGTGTTTCGCCACCATGGACTCGGTGTCGCCGGTCCAGGTGGCCTGAACCAGTGCGGCACGTACGACGTTGGCCATGAGCTGCTCCTTCGACGCGACGTACGAGCCTCTACGCCCGTAGAAACGGCCCGTAGAGGGACGAAAGTAAGCCTCGCCGGGGCCCTTGCCAAGACCATCGTCGTCAACCCGCTGAGTCGATCTCGTTTCACACTCCTTAGGGTGATCGGTGCGGTGAACCGGGGACGGCCTCGGGGGTGCCGCGGGGGCGGTCCGAGAGGTGAGCCCCAGGGCCGGGCGAGGGCGGGCCGCGGGGCCGGTCAGGCGGTGAGGCCCGCGACCCGCAGGGCGTGCACCAGGTCCCACTCGCGCTCCTCCGAGACGCCCCGCGCAGCCCGCAGCAGCAGGGGCACGAGGCGGCTGGGGTCCGCGGCGGCGCTGCGGGCGGCCTCCTGCGGGGGACGGACGCGGACGTAGGCGTCCAGCAGGGCCAGCACCTCGCGCCCCCGTCCCTGCGTGTCCAGGCCCAGCACGGCGGCACCGATCTCGGCGGCCGGCCTGACGACGCCCTGACGCAGCAGTTGCCGCCCGTCGGTGGGCCTCCCCGCCGCGGTCAGCGCCTCGGCGGCGGCGACCAGTGGCTCGGCGGGCAGCGAGGCGGCCTCCCAGAGCAGGGTCCCCCAGTCGGCGCCCAGCCCGGCGGGCTCCAGGGCGTCGGCGAGCAGGGGCAGGCGGGTGGCGGGCCAGTGCGCGCACTCGGCGAGCAGCGCGTGCGCCTCGCCGCTGCGGCCCTCCGCCCTCAGCCGCGCCAGCGCCCGTACGGTTGCGGCGACAGCGGCCCCTGCGGCGGGATCCACCTCCGAGGCGGGCTCGCGCGCCGGCGCGCCGGTCTCCCCCTGCTCCCCCGCCCCGGCGAACCGGGCCCCGCGCCCCTGCCCCGGCGCCCCACCGGACGCCTGCGGCACGACGACGGCACCCCCCTCGTCCTCCACCATCCCGGCGAACCGCGCACTCCCCCGCCGCCGCTTGCGCGCCTTCCCTCCGGGAGCGGACGATTCGCCCCCGGCGGGCGACGGGAGGCGGCGCCCGGCATCGGCCCCGGCGGCAGTGCCCCCCAAGACAGCGGACGGCCCGGGCCGCGGAGCGGGGGCGCCGGTCCGTTCGGCGAACCAGGAAGCCTGCGCGTCACCGGAAGCCATGGACCCCGGGACGCCGGACGCCGACGGGTCGGGGCCGAGGACGACGCCCGGGGCGGCGTGACCGACCTCCGGGGCGGCGCGACCGGCAGCATCGGGCACTGCCGCACCCGGAATCGAGGCCGGCCCGCCGGACCGATCGGTGAACCGGGGTGCCCACCCGGCACCGGACTCCGCGGCCGCGGGAACACCGGACACCGACGCGCCGGAACCCGCCGGACCGGGCGCGAAGACCGTGGCGGGGGCGACAGGACCGGCAGCGTCGGACCTTGCAGGACCCGGAATCGAGGCCGGCCCGCCGGACCGATCGGTGAACCGGGGTGCCCACCCGGCACCGGACTCCGCGGCCCCGGGAACACCGGACACCGACGCGCCGGAACCCGCCGGACCGGGGGCGAAGACCGTGGCGGGGGCGGAGGCGTCGGACGTCGTCGGATGCCGGTCGGTCGGCCGGAGTGCTTGCTCGGCACCGGGAGTTGGGGGTTCGTGTGTACCGGATGCCGGCCGCCCGAACCCTTCCGGGCCTGGCGTGGGACCGGTGGCCGGGGCGGCGGGTCCGGCGGGGCGGGTGTGCCTCGGGGCGGGGTGCCCGCCGGTGGTGCCGGGCGGTTCGGCTCCCGTGGGCCCGCCGTCGTCTTCCGGCGCCGCCGGCCGGTCCAGGGCGGCCAGGCGGGCTCGGAGTGTGGCGCAGCGGGCGGTGGCCCGGTCGTGGTCGTCGTGAGCCCAGGCGATGTCGACGCGGAGGGCGTCGGCCTCCTCGCGGGTGCTCGCCGCGGCGAGCAGGAGCGCGAGCTGCGCCTGGCGCTCGACGGCGTACCGCTGGGCCCGGAGCATCGCGTCGAGGTGGTCGCCGAGGGCGTCGCGGGCGCCGGGCAGCGCGTCGAACGCCGCGACGGCGGCCGTGTGCAGGCTCAGCGCGCGCTCCCGCTCCGCCGTGGCCGCCGCGGGGCCGTACGCGGCGGCCATGTCCTGCAGCAGCGCCTCCATCACGTCCCACGGCGGCACCTCAAGTCCGTCGAGGCAGGCCCGCATGCCCTCCGGGTCGCGCCGCCAGAAGATCCCGCACCAGCCCCCGTCCTGCCTCAGGCGCTCCAGGAAGCCGTCCAGGTAGTTCGCGAACTCCCTGAGCTGCCTTGGGAGTTGATCTACCGACATGCCCGACTCCCGCCCGATCGCCAGCGCTCCGGTCGGTAGGCAACACCAGTTGTGTTACGGCACTGCTACGGAGAGTTTTCGGGAAGCATGCGGGCACCTCCCCGCCACACTCCCCGCGGCGCGCGTCAGACGCCCACCGGCGCGCACCACAGCGCCAGTTCGTCCATGGACAGCCCGAGCACCCTGGCCAGCGCGGCGACCGTGAAGAAGGCGGGGGTCGGCGCCCGCCCGGTCTCGATCTTGCGGAGGGTCTCCGCGGAGACGCCGGCCTCGGCCGCGATCTCGGCCATGCTGCGTCCGCCACGGGCCTCGCGCAGCAACTGCCCGAGCCGTTCGCCGCGCTCGCGCTCTTCGGGGGTGAGGGGGGTGCGCACCATGCCGCCCATTCTAATACCGCACCCCGCAGCATCGACCCCATTAAAATACCGGTATAGTAATTGGCATGGTGGAACTGAAGACGGACACATCGATCGACGCGATGCACGCGGCGGGACAGGTCGTCGGGCGGGCCCTGACGGCCGTGCGCGGGGCCGCCCGCGTCGGCGTCTCCCTGCTGGAGCTGGACGAGGTGGCCCGGGAGGTGCTGCGCGAGGCCGGGGCGACCTCCCCCTTCCTCGGCTACCGCCCGTCCTTCGCCGCGACCCCCTTCCCCGCGGTGATCTGCGCCTCGGTCAACGACGCGATCGTGCACGGCATCCCCACCGGCTACCGCCTGCGCGACGGTGACCTGCTCTCCGTCGACTGCGGCGCCGAACTGGACGGCTGGGTCGGCGACTCGGCGACCAGCTTCGTGGTCGGCCGTCCGCGCCCCGCGGACCTGCGCCTGGTCGAGACCGCCGAGCGCGCCCTGGCGGCCGGCATCGCGGCCGCCGTCGTGGGCAACCGCATCGGCGACATCGCGCACGCCGTCGGCCAGGTGTGCCGGGGCGCCGGCTACGGCATCCCGGCGGGCTTCGGCGGCCACGGCATCGGCCGCCGGATGCACGAGGCCCCGGACGTGCCGAACGAGGGCCGGCCCGGCCGGGGCCTCCCGCTGCGGGCGGGGATGGCCCTGGCGATCGAGCCGATGCTGATCGCGAGCGGCAAGGACGGCTACTACGAGGCGGAGGACGGCTGGACCCTGCGCACCACGGACGCCTCCCGAGCCGCCCACGCCGAACACACGGTGGCGATCACCCCGGACGGCCCCCGCGTCCTGACGGCCTGGGAAAACGGCTGAGGGGGATTTCCCGGGCCCGGGGCGCGAGCGGCCTGACTGAGCGGCGGGGGGCATCCGGTTCATGGCCCGGCGGCCGGCTGACCGACACGAGGTACGCGCTGCACGGCCCGACGACCGGCTGACCGACACGAGGTACGCGCTGCACGGCCCGGCGGCCGGCTGACCGACACGAGGTACGCGCTGCACGGCCCGACGGCCGGCTGACCGACACGAGGTACGCGCTGCACGGCCCGGCGGCCCGCCTGAGCGCCGCGCGGGCCGCCCCCAGGGCCCCCGGGGCGGCCCGTCACAGGACAGGGAACGCGTGCCGGCTCGGCAGCCCACCTGAGCAGGGTGCGGCGTTGCCCGGCCCTGCGGCCCGCCTGAACGGCGCCGGGTGTGGAAGGGCGCGATCCTCGCCGCGCCCGCCGGGCGGACCGGTCCGCGCCGCACCCGTGGGTTCCGGCACGCGCCCCGCGCCGAGGCCGCGTGGTCCTCGCTCACCCCGCCGCGGCCGGCGATCGCCCCTCCTCCTCCGGGCACGCCCGGCCGGCGGAGCCCTCCGCGCGTGCCCTTCGCACAAGCTCGTGTCATCGTGGCATGAGCGGCCCGCCCCCGGGTTACCCGGCCGCTCCGCACGTCGTCTGCGAAGGAAACGAAACGATGACCAGCGGTTACATCGGCCCGGAGGATCCCTTCGGCGAGTTTTTCGCCCGCTTCTTCGGCGGGACCGGCGACGCCCGGCCCGGCCCGAGGCACATCGACATCGGCCGCCTGCTCAGCCAGCCGGCCCGCGAGTTGGTCCGTGGGGCCGCGGTGTACGCGGTCGAGCACGGCAGCCGGGACCTGGACACCCAGCACCTGCTGCGCGCGGCCCTGTCGGCCGAGCCCACCCGGAGCCTGCTGAGCCGCGCGGGCGCCGACCCGGACTCGCTGGCGACCGAGATCGACCACCGCGCAGGCCCCGTCCAGCACCCGCCCGGGGAGCTGCCACCGCCGACCTCGCTCTCGCTCACGCCTGCCGTCAAGCGGGCACTGCTGGACGCGCACGACATGGCGCGGGCGAGCGGCGCCGGCTACATCGGCCCGGAGCACGTGCTGAGTGCGCTGGCCTCGAACCCCGACTCGGCGGCCGGGCACATCCTGAACGCGGCCCGCTTCTCCGCGAACTCCCTGCCGCCCGAGGCCCCGGAGGCCACCCAGACCCGGCCGGAGACCCGCCGGCCCACGTCCACGCCCACGCTGGACAAGTACGGCCGGGATCTGACCGAGCTGGCCCGGGAAGGCCGGGTCGACCCCGTCATCGGCCGCGACACGGAGATCGAGCAGACCATCGAGGTGCTGTCCCGGCGCGGCAAGAACAACCCCGTGCTGATCGGCGACGCGGGCGTCGGCAAGACGGCGATCGTCGAGGGGCTGGCCCAGCGGATCGTGGACGGTGACGTACCGGACATACTGACCGGCCGGCGGGTGGTGGCGCTGGACCTGACCGGGGTGGTCGCGGGCACCCGCTACCGGGGCGACTTCGAGGAGCGCCTGAACAACATCGTCGAGGAGATCCGCGCCCACTCCGACCGGCTCATCGTCTTCATCGACGAACTGCACACCGTCGTCGGCGCGGGCGGCGGCGGCGAGGGCGGCGCGATGGACGCGGGCAACATCCTCAAGCCCGCGCTCGCCCGGGGCGAGCTGCACATCGTGGGCGCGACCACGCTGGAGGAGTACCGGCGGATCGAGAAGGACGCGGCGCTGGCCCGCCGCTTCCAGCCGATCCTGGTGCCCGAGCCGACGGTCGAGGACGCCATCGAGATCCTGCGCGGCCTGCGCGACCGGTACGAGGCCCACCACCAGGTCCGCTACACCGACGAGGCACTGGTGGCGGCCGTGGAGCTGTCCGACCGCTATCTGACCGACCGGCGCCTGCCCGACAAGGCGATCGACCTGATCGACCAGGCCGGCGCCCGGGTGCGGCTCGGCTCGCGGACGAAGGGCACGGACGTACGGGCGATGGAGCGCGAGGTCGAGCAGCTCGTCTGCGACAAGGACCAGGCGGTCGCCGACGAGCAGTACGAGCGGGCCACGCAGCTGCGCGACCGGATCGGCGAGCTGAAGGGCCGGATCGCCGAGGCCAGCGGCGGCGACGAGGTCGACGAGGGGCTGCACCTGGAGGTGACGGCGGAGGCCATCGCCGAGGTGGTGTCCCGGCAGACCGGCATCCCGGTCAGCCGGCTGACCCAGGAGGAGAAGGAGCGGCTGCTCGGCCTGGAGGAGCACCTGCACCAGCGGGTGGTCGGCCAGGAGGAGGCCGTGAGCGTGGTCGCCGAGGCGGTGCTGCGCTCGCGCGCCGGGCTGTCCAGCCCGGACCGGCCGATCGGCAGCTTCCTGTTCCTCGGCCCGACCGGTGTCGGCAAGACCGAGCTGGCCCGCGCGCTCGCCGAGGCCCTGTTCGGCAGCGAGGACCGCATGGTCCGGCTGGACATGAGCGAGTACCAGGAACGGCACACCGTCTCCCGGCTGGTCGGCGCCCCGCCCGGGTACGTCGGCCACGAGGAGGCCGGGCAGCTCACCGAGGTGGTGCGCCGGCACCCGTACTCGCTGCTCCTGCTCGACGAGGTGGAGAAGGCCCACCCGGACGTCTTCAACATCCTGCTCCAGGTGCTGGACGACGGCCGGCTCACCGACTCGCAGGGCCGGACGGTGGACTTCACCAACACGGTCATCGTGATGACCAGCAACCTCGGCTCCGAGGCGATCACCGGACGCGGCGCCGGGATCGGCTTCGGGCCGGGCGGCGCGGGCGCGGACGAGGAGGCACGGCGGGAGCGGATCCTGCGGCCGCTGCGCGAGCACTTCCGGCCGGAGTTCCTCAACCGCATCGACGAGATCGTCGTCTTCCGGCAGCTCACGAGCGAGCAACTGCGCAGGATCACGGACCTGTTGCTGGAGCGCACCCGGCGACTGCTGGACGGCCAGGACGTCTCGGTGGAGTTCACCGACGCGGCCGTCGACTGGCTCGCCGAGCGCGGCTACCAGCCTGAGTACGGCGCCCGCCCGCTGCGCCGCACCATCCAGCGGGAGGTCGACAACCAGCTCTCGCGGCTGCTGCTGAACGGCACGATCACGGCGGGCGGCCGGGTCACCGTGGACGTGGTGGACGGGCGGCTTGACTTCCGTGCCGAGCGGCCCGAGCCGCCCGCCCCGGAACCGGCTCAGGAGGCGCCGCCGCTCCCTCCGGCGTCGTAGGGACCCGAGGGAGCGGTCGCCGTCGCCCGCAGCCGCCGCTACGGCGCCGGATGCACCACCATCGCCGAGCCGCCGCCGCGCCGTACCTTCTCGGCGGCGGCCAGCCACCTGCCGTCCGGCAGCCGCTGCACGCCGGTGGCCGCGCCGATCTCGGGGTTGAGCTTGAAGCTGTGTCCGAGGGCTTCGAGGCGGGCGCGCAGAGCGCTGTCGTACAGGGCCGGTTCGAGTTCGGTCTGGGCCGCGTTGCGCTGGCTGGCGCGCGGTGCGGCGATGGCGTCGACCAGCGGCAGGTGCCGGTCCAGGAACCCGGTCAGGGTCTGCAGCACGGTGGTGATGATGGTGGCGCCGCCGGGTGAACCGAGCGCCACCACCGGCCGGTTGTGCCCGTCGAGCACGATGGTCGGCGAGATGGACGAGCGCGGTCGCTTGCCCGGTCCCGGCAGGTTCGGGTCGTGCACGGCCGGGTTGGCCGGGGCGAAGGAGAAGTCGGTCAGCTCGTTGTTGAGCAGGAAGCCGCGGCCGGGCACGGTGATGCCGCTGCCGCCGGTCTGCTCGATGGTGAGCGTGTAGGAGACGACGTTCCCCCACTTGTCGGCGACCGTGAGGTGGGTGGTGTTCTCACCCTCGTAGGTCGTGGGGGCCGCCGTGCCGCCCTTGCCGCAGGCGGCCGGGTGGCGCGGGTCGCCCGGTGCGAGCGGGCTGGTGAGGACGGCGTCGTCCTTGATCAGGCAGGCGCGCGAGTCGGCGAACCGCTGGGAGAGCAGGTCCTTCGTCGGCACGTTCTCGAAGGCGGGGTCGCCGACCCAGCGCCCCCGGTCGGCGAAGGCGATGCGGCTCGCCTCGATGAAGTGGTGCAGGTACTGCACCTCGCTCGCCTTGGAGAGGTCGCTGTTCTCCAGGATGTTGAGGGCCTCGCCGACGGTCGTGCCGCCGGAGGAGGAGGGCGCGATGGAGTAGACGTTCAGGCCGCGGTACGAGGCCCTGGTGGGCGCCTGGAGCTTGGCCCGGTAGACGGCGAGGTCCTTCTCGGCCAGCTTGCCGGGGCGGGCGTTCCAGCCGGAGGCGGGGTCCACGGGCGGGTGTTCCACGGTCTTGACGATGTCGTCGCCGATGTCGCCGCGGTAGACCGCGTCGGTGCCCCGGCGGCCCAGCTCCTCGTAGGTGCGGGCGAGTTCGGGGTTGCGGAACCGGGATCCTACGACCGGCAGCCGTCCGTTCGGCAGGAACAGCTTCGCGGTGTCCGGGAAGTAGCGAAAGCGCGTCTCGTTGGAGGCGGTCTGCGACCGGAAGGTGTCGTCGACGGTGAAGCCGTCGCGGGCGATCCGCTCGGCGGGCCCGAGGACCGTGCCGAGCCGCTCGCTGCCCCACTCGTGCAGCGCCGTCCGCCAGGTCGCGGGGGTGCCCGGGGTGCCGACGCTCAGTCCGCTGCTGACGGCGTCGTTGAAGGCGAGTGGCTTGCCCTTCTCCAGGAAGAGGCCGGAGTCGGCGGACTGCGGCGCGGTCTCGCGGCCGTCGATGGTGTGCACCGTGCGCGAGCGGGCGTCGTAGTAGACGAAGTAGCCGCCCCCGCCGATGCCGGCGGAGTAGGGCTCGGTGACGCCCAGCGCGGCGGCCGTGGCGACGGCCGCGTCGACCGCGTTGCCGCCCTTCTTGAGCACCTCGATGCCGGCGGCGGTGGCGTCGGCGTCCACGCTGGCCACCGCTCCGCCGTAGCCGACGGCGACCGGGACCTTCGCGGTCTTGCCGCCCGGTGCGGCGGGCGGCGCGGCCGCGCCCACCGACACCAGGGCGGCCGAGACCGCCAGAACCGCCAGTTTCCGCGTGCCAGGACGACCCATCCGTACCTCCCGCAGGGACAGTCCGCGCAGCGTAACGAGATTGCCGCTGTACCGACAGTACGCCTCCGGCACGTGCCGCACCGGGCTCACACCTCGAACACGGGTACGTAGGCGGCGTCCGGGCCCGCTAGCATGCGCGGCCATGAACGACGACGTGCGCAACATCGTCCTGGGCGTCATCGCGGCCGGTGTCAGCACCGCGCTGGGCTGGCTGTCCCGTACCTACCTGTGGCGGCGCAAGCTGCGGCGCAAGCAGGCGTTCTTCGGACTGCCGGAGAACGCGGAGTGCCTGCTGGTCGTCAACCGCGACCCGGCGACGGCGGAACACGCCGTGCACCGCTTCGACGTGTTCGCGCTGCTCGAACTCTCGGCCCTGATCAAGGACTGCGGGGCGCACCTGCGGATGGTGACGCAGGACGCGGCACAGCAGGGGGTCGGCGAGCGCACCGAGTTCTGCGTGGGCGGCCCCGGCTCCAACCGGCGGATGCTGGCCCACATGGCGGCGATGCTCCCGGGGGTGCGGGTGAACGTCGACGCGGAACCGGGCCCGGACCGCGGTGCGTTCCAGATCGGCGGCGAGCGCTACCGGATGGACGCCGGGGTCACGGAGTACGTGCTGCTGGCCCGGCTCACCGCCGGCCGGCTGACCCGGCCGGTGTTCCTCTTCTGCGGCCAGCGGGCCATCACCAACCAGGCCGCCACCCGCTATCTCGCCCGTAACCACGAGCGGTTGAGCCGCAAGCACGGCAACGGCTCCTTCGTGCTGCTGCTGAAGGTGGTCAACTCCCAGGCGTACGGCCCCGATCTGGTGGAGCTGGTGGCGGACGTGACCCGGGCGGCACAGGCGCCCCTCCCGGCGGCCGAGGCCCCGGCCGTCAGGCAGCGGGCGTCGTGACTTCAACAAGCTTTACCCGTACGTAACTTACCGACGGGTTACTTAGGGTAAGGTCCGGCGGTTACCGTCGGGTCACTTTGCACTGTCACCAGTCGAGGAGTGACCCATGGGACATGGTCGCGCCACCCTGCGCACCTCAGCCGCCGGAGCCGTCTCGGCCGCCCTGCTCGCCGGCGGCGTCGTCGGCCTGGCCCCGGCGGCCCAGGCCGCGCCGTCCGTGCGCTTCGTGGACATCACGGGCGACGGCGGCACCGTGCTGAAGGCGAACGTCGTGACGCCCGAGGGCGCCGACGGCACGCACGCCTACCCGCTCATCGTGCTGCCCACAAGCTGGGGCCTGCCCCAGGCGGAGTACCTCGCCCAGGCACAGAAGCTCGCCGACTCCGGCTACGTGGTCCTCACTTACAACGTGCGCGGGTTCTGGCAGTCCGGCGGCGAGATAGAAGTGGCCGGTCCGCCGGACATAGCGGACGCCTCCAAGGTGATCGACTGGGCGCTGGACCACACACCGGCCGACCCGCGCCACATCGGCATGGCGGGCGTCTCCTACGGCGCCGGCATCAGCCTGCTGGCCGCCGCCCACGACAAGCGCATCAAGGCGGTCGCCGCGCTCAGCGGCTGGGCCGACCTGATCTCCTCGATCTACTCGGGCCGCACCCAGCACGTCCAGGCCGGTGCCCTGCTGGACGGCGCCGGCATCGTCACCGGCCACGAGAGCCCCGAACTGCGGCAGATCTTCGACAACTTCTACGCCTCGAACCTGAGTAAGGAACAGGAGATGATCGACTGGGGGCGGAAACGTTCCGTCGCGACCTATGTCGACCAGCTCAACCAGAACGGCCCCGCGGTCATGCTCGCCAACGCCTGGGGCGACACCGTCTTCCCGGCGAACCAGTACGCCGACTTCTACGAGAAACTGACGGTCCCCAAGCGGCTGGAGATGCGCCCCGGCGACCACGCGACCGCCGAACTGACCGGTCTCTTCGGGCTCCCCAACGACGTGTGGACGGACACCGGGCGCTGGTTCGACCACTACCTGAAGGGAGTCGGCAACGGCATCGACAGCGAGCGGCCGGTCCAGCTCAAGTCCCGTAGCGGGGCCGGGTACGAGGGCTACCCGGACTGGAAGTCGGTCGGCGCGACCCGCCGGAAGATCGCCCTCGGCGGCTCCAGCACCATCCACGCCAACGTCGACTCGGGCGCGGATGGTGGGATCGTCTTCCTGTCCTCCATTCTGGACCAGGTCGCCCAACTGCCGCCCATGGCCTCGATCCCGCTGCTGCCGCGCCGGTGGGCGGCGGTGTGGCAGTCGGAGCGGTACGGCGCGCCGCAGCAGGTGCGCGGCACGGCCACGCTGCACACCACGCTCACGCCGACCAAGGAGAGCGGCACCCTGATCGCCTATCTGTACGACGTCGGGCCGCTGGGCTTCGGCAAGTTGGTGACCAACGCGCCGTACACCTGGTACGGGCGCACCCCCGGCGAGCCGTTCGGCGTCGACCTGGACCTGTTCTCCACCGCCTACGACGTCCCGGCCGGGCACCGGCTCGCGCTGGTGGTCGACACCGTCGACCCGCTCTACATCGAGCACAACCCGTCCGGCGCGCAGCTGACCTTCTCCTCGCCGTCGGACGACCCGTCATACGTGTCCGTCCCCCTGCGCGAGCAGTGATCTCCGGCTGCCGCCGGACGAGCCTGGCCCGTGTGTACTGCCGCCCCCTACGGTTTCAGGGCCGTGGGGGGTACCCCACCGGCAGTGGCGTCATCCCGTAGTGGGCCGGCGGGGCCGGCGTCACCACAAAGGGATGAACGGCAAAGCGTAGTCGAGGTCTGCCGGGTTGCGTCTCCCGGTGTCCGTCCGCGGCCCCCATCCGCTCTCCGGCCTGGCGTTTCGTGTCGTGGACTGTCGGCCCGCAAACTATCCACCCGCCGGGTGCCCC
The DNA here is from genome assembly GCF_033792105.1 of Streptomyces sp. WI03-4A. Lineage (NCBI taxonomy): Bacteria > Bacillati > Actinomycetota > Actinomycetes > Kitasatosporales > Streptomycetaceae > Streptomyces > Streptomyces sp. WI03-4A. Next base: position 24,517 of record NZ_JARAUO010000044.1, on the reverse strand, counting down.
GGGGGGCGACACGCACCGTGCGGGCATTAGCCGTATTTACGTCGCATACGTGACGTTTGTCGCATTCATGTGTCGCGTTCATGCGGTGGGGCCTCGTCGCGCGGCTCCCCGGCGCTCCCGCCCGCCCTCAGAACTCGGAGACCTCCGCGTAGAGCTGGGACAGTTCGGGGACGCCGTTCGTGGCCCATTCCCGGCCGGACTGCACCACCTCGACCTCACGGCCCGAGGCGAGCCGCACGACGGGTTCGCCGTCGGACCGGATCCGCCAGGCCGCTCCGGGTACCGTGCGCACGACGACCGTGCCCAGGTACAGCCCCGCGTCGTTGCCCAGCCAGGGCAGGATCTCCGCGTCGTCGCGCCAGCGCGGGACCACCTGGTCCAGCGCCTCGAGCGAGGCCGGGGTGTCGTCGAGCCGGACGCCGGCCTCCTCCGCCTGCGAGCGGAGCAGTTCGCATTCGGACAGGAGCGCGGCGATCGACTCGGGGTCGGCCGGGAGCGCCGCCGTACCGCTTCTGTCGTGCCGGTGGCCCAGGAACGGAATGTTCATGGGCCAAGCCTGGCATCACACGTCCAGGTCGACCACCACCGGCGCGTGGTCGGACGCACCCTTGCCCTTGCGCTCCTCGCGGTCGACGTAGGCGTCCTCGACGGCCTTGGCGAACGGCTCGTTGCCGTACACGAGGTCGATGCGCATGCCGCGGTTCTTGGGGAAGCAGAGCTGGCGGTAGTCCCAGTACGTGAAGGGGTGGTCGTACTTCAGCGGCCGCGGGACGACGTCCGTCAGGCCCGTCCCGCGCAGCGAGGCCAGCGCGGCCCGCTCGGCCGGGGTGACGTGGGTGGAGCCCTCGAAGACGGCCGGGTCGAAGACGTCGTCGTCCGTCGGCGCCACGTTGTAGTCGCCCAGCACGGCGAACGGGCGGCTGCCGGCGGCGTCGCCGGCCACGGCGGCCCTCAGGGCCTCGATCCACTGCAGCTTGTAGGCGTAGTGCGCGTGCTCCACCTCGCGGCCGTTGGGCACGTACACCGACCAGACGCGGACCGGGCCGCAGGTCGCCGAGACGGCGCGCGGCTCGGTCACGCCGTCGTAGCCCGGGTCGCCGGGCAGGCCCTTGACGACGTCCTCCAGACCGACGCGGGAGAGCACCGCCACGCCGTTCCACCGGCCGGTGGCGTGCACCGCAGCCTCGTAACCCAGCTCGCGCAGCTGGTCGAACGGGAACTGCCCCTCGGCGATCTTGGCCTCCTGGAGGCAGAGCACGTCGGTGCCGCTGCTCTCCAGCCAGGCGAGCAGCCGCGGGAGGCGGGCGGTGATCGAGTTCACGTTCCAGGTCGCGATGCGCATGCCTCACAACCTACCCGGCGGGTCCGACAACGCGGACGGCCGCGCGTCAGACCTCGGCGGACGCCCCCGGGGCCAGCCGCAGGTGCTCGGCACCGCCCAGATTGCCGAGGTGGGTGTCGTAGATCGGCCGCGCCAGGTCCGTGAGCAGGGCGTCGTGGACGTCGTAGACGCGTCCCGGCGCGACCTCGCGAACGTAGTCGATCACTTCGGCGATCTTGTTCCACGGCGCCTGCACCGGGGCCAGCAGCGTCTCGACGGGCTGCCCGGGGACGGTGAGGGCGTCGCCCGGGTGGAAGACCCTGCCGTCGTCGATCAGGTAGCCGACGTTGGTGATCCGCGGCAGGTCGGGGTGGATCACCGCGTGCAGCTCGCCGTGGACCTGCACGTCGAAGCCGGCGGCGGTGAAGGTGTCGCCGTGGCCGACGGTGTGCACCCGGCCGGGGAAGGCCGCCGCGAGCCGGTCCGCGACGGCCCGCAGGGTCCAGACCCCGGCGGCCGGGTTCGCCTCCAGCGCCGCCCGCAGCCGGCCCTCGTCGAAGTGGTCCGGGTGCTCGTGCGTGACCAGGATCGCGTCCGCGCCGACGGCCGCGTCCCGCTCGGTGAACCCGCCGGGGTCGAGGACGAGCGTGCGCCCGTCCTTCTCCAGGCGGACGCAGGCGTGGGACTTCTTGGTGAGCTTCATGCCTCCCCATCCTGCCGGGTGCGGCGGCCGGGGACTCACTCCGCGGGCGTGGTCTCCTCACGGATGACCTGCTGGGCCACCCGGAAGGCGCTGTTCGCCGCCGGGACGCCGCAGTACACGGCGGCCTGCAGCAGCACCTCCTTGATCTCGTCCGGGGTGAGGCCGTTGCGCAGGGCGGCGCGGGTGTGGGCGGCCAGCTCCTCCAGGTGGCCGCCGGCGACCAGCGCGGTGAGCGTCACACAGCTGCGGGTACGGCGGTCCAGGCCCGGCCGGTCCCAGATCTCGCCCCAGGCGTAGCGGGTGACCAGCTCCTGGAAGTCGCCGGAGAAGTCGCCGGCCTGCGCCAGTACCTGGTCCACGTGCGCGTCGCCCAGCACCTCGCGGCGGACCTTCAGACCGGTCCCGTACCGGTCGGGCTCCCCGAACGGCTGCGCCTGCGGTACGGCGGCGGGGGCGATCTCGGCGCGCGGCGCGAACCGGGGCGCAGCGGCCGGCGCCGGGCTCACCGGGGCGGCCGGCAGGGCGGTCTGGCCGGTGTCGAAGGGCTGCTGCCAGGCGGTGGAGAAGTGCCGCACCAGCAGGTCGGTGACGGCGGCGGGCTGCTCCACCGGCACCAGGTGGGAGGCGCCGGGGACGACCGCGAGCCGGGCGTCGGGGATCCCGGCGACCAGGGTGCGGGCCTCGGCGGGGCCGGTGACACGGTCGTCGGACCCGACCAGCACCAGCGTCGGCACCCCGACCCGGCCCAGCTCGGGCCGCACGTCGAAGCCGGCGAGCGCCTCGCAGGCGGCGATGTAGCAGCCGGGGTCGGTGGTGCGCACCATCTGCACGGCCCACTCGGTGATCGCGGGCTGGGCGGCCGCGAAGCCGCCGGTGAACCAGCGGTCGGGCGCGGACCGGGCGATCGGGTCGAGGCCGTTGGACCGCACGACCACACCGCGCTGGCGGAACTCGTCGGCGGTGCCGAACCTCGGCGAGGCGGCGACCAGCGCGAGCGAGGCGAGCCGCTCGGGGCGGCGCAGCGCCAGCTCCAGGCCGATCGCGCCGCCCAGGGCGCAGCCGGCGTAGCCGAAACGCTGCACCCCGAGCGCGTCCAGGGTGGCCAGCAGCCGGTCCGCCAGATCGGCGACCGAGCCGGCCGGGCGGGCGGGCGCGCCGCCGTGGCCCGGCAGGTCGAACCGGAAGACCCGCCACTGCTTCGTCAGCTCGGGAACCTGCCGGTCCCACATGTGCCAGGTGGTACCCAGGGAGGGGCCCAGGATCAGGACAGGTGCGTCTTCCGGCCCGTCGAAGCGGTACTGCAGGGTGCTCGGTGGTGTCTCGCTCACCCGTCAGACCCTCTCATCTCTCACGACTGCCCCTGTGACGGGGGGCATGCTTGTATGGTCCTGAACAGGTGGGACCTCCCTGACCGATACCCACCACCGTGAGCAGCTGCGGAGCGTGGTGTTCCACGAGCCGGGCCAGGCGGTCGTCGGAGTCCTTGATCTGTTCCGTGAGCTGTCCGATTCGCCGGGTCAGCAGACACATGGTGATGCGAGGTGGCCTGCAGCACCTCCTCTTCAACGGACCCCAGCAGGCGGGCACCGCCGGGAGCGGCGCAGTCGGGACTTGTCCAGACACGTTTGCGACAGGGGGCTGGAAGGAGTCAGAGTCCGAGGGCGCACAGGAGGCGACCGTGACCGTTCTCGCGATGTTTCTTCTCATCATCGGGGCGATTTTGATCCTGCTCGGGACGCTCCTGGTCGCCATCGGGGTGATCGTGATCTTCATGGGGATTGTCCTGATCGCCATCGCTGCCTTCCTGCTGATCCGGAGAGTGCTGAGGCACGGACAGTAGAAAAGGGCAATGCCAGGCGAGTGTCTCCACGAGCGGGCCAGGCGGTGGCTCGGTCTGGCCTGCGCCGAGCGCGAGGCCGAGAAAAACGGGATCGCATCAAGCCGTACGCGTCGAGCTGTCGTTGACGCCTGGTCGGCTAGGCCGCGGTTTCCGTGATGAGGACGGCGGCGGTGACCGGGCCCGGGATGTCGCTGGTTGCTGCGTCGGCCACGGCGTACCGGACGGCGCGGGCGACTTCCAGCGGATGGTGCCCGGGGGCGACCGCGAGCTGGACCTCGATGTGGCGGCCGGGCGGATCGTCATGGTCCACCACCTTGACCGGGAGGCTTCCCAGCACGGCGGTGAGGCGGGCAACGCCCGAAACACCCGCTGCGACGTCCGCCAGCTCCCCGACGGGCCCCCGCATGGACTCTGTTCCGGCCACCGCGGGCGAGCTGCGCGCGACTGCAGCCTCCGGCACTTGCCTCATGGCCCTCGCCGCGGCCCGCGACCCCACGCCTGCCTCCGAGCCCTCATGGAGATCCGCGACGTGCAAGTCAGCTGTCACGGTGGCCAGGCCGAGCCGTTCCGTGGCCGCGTCGAGCAGTGCGCTCCTCAATTGGTCGGCGGTCTGGGGCAGCGGCTGCCTCAGGGATGCCGTGAAGACGGCCTCGATCCTGAGCGGACCAGGCGGTAGCGCACCGGCCGGCGGACGGACGGCCGGCTCGGACACAGGCTCGAGCGATGCCGACCCGATACGCAAAGACTCCAGCCGGACACCGAGAATCCCGGCGGCCGCGCGCCCAAGAGCCCCGACGGCCGCTTGCTCGGTGATCCACGTCCCGTCGTCGGGCCCGCCGAGCGGAAGCAGCCGACCCAGGTCGAGCCGGCGCCGCACTGCCTGCGCCCACGCCTCGCTTTCCACCGAACCCACCCTCTTCTTTCATGGCCGCGGTTCCGCAACGCCCCTCGGCGTTGCCTTGGTCGGGTTCACGGGGTGGTCAGTGTTTGAAGGCATCCCTGATCTTTGCCCCGGCCTGCTTGAGGTTGCCCTTGACCTGGTCTCCACGGCCTTCCGCCTGCAAGCGCCGACTGCCGGTGGCACGGCCGGCTGTCTTCTTGGCACCGCCCTTCATCGCTTCGGCTCTGTGCGCGATCTTCTTCGCGATACTCATGAGTGGCCACCCTGGGTGAGTTGTCATGCGGGGTGTGGCAGGAGGACTGTCCCGTGGTGCTGACGTCAGCTCTCTGTGCGTGCGGTGGCGGCCTACCGGGGGCGGGCCGGTGCTCGAGAACGTGCGGTCTGCTCCGACGACCGCCATCCGGGGCCGGAGGTAGATCACCGTTGGGTGAGTTCCCCCCGCGTGTTCGCGGTCTGCGCGCGGGCGAACTCGCATGGGCCGACCAGGGCGTTGCGGTCCGTCCTGGTGGAGGCCGTGTCGCGAGGGTCCGCCTGCTCCCACAGTAGAACCACACACACCGTCCGCAAGGCCGCTGAGGGGTACGCGCGTGTAGCAAGATCGCCGCCCCGGCGCCGGGCCTTTCCGACCTGCTGAACCTGAACGGCCTCGTCGCGCGTGCCGGAAGCGTCGGCCTCATCGCGGGCGCGCTGCTGCTCGTGATCGCCGTCAACCGGGTCGGCGCCCTGCGCGGGTGTCTGCGCGCGGTGCGGCAGAAGGAGCAGGACCCGGGAAACCCGATCCTGCCTCAAGCTCAAGGATGCCGGTGTGCCGGCTCGCCCCGGATTTCTCCGATGCCTTTCCGCAGCCGCCCGGTTGTCAGATTCCGGCCCGTTCGGACCCACCGCGGCGAAGGGCCGGGGACTATGCTGATGAGCGGACGCCCAGGACCCCGGTGGACGCACGGCCTGCTGACCACGATGCCACGGGAGCGGATTCTCGTCCGGACCCGTCGCATCTCCGAGGAGATCCCTGTCGGGCACCGAATCTCGGAGCGCGGAACCCCGACCTGGTGACCCACTCACGTCCTCGTACGCCCCGACCTCGGTCGCACCCCGCCGGGTACGAAGCCCCGCGCCTCGCGGACGGTGCCCGGTAGCGGTCCCGAGAACACCTGAACGGCTGGAACAGAGGTGTCATGCCTTACTCTGCGGCTGCCCATCCGCCTGCGGGGCTCGCGTCCGCTCGCGCCGCCCTCGCCCCTTCCAGCGAGCGGGGGCGCCATGATCATCTCTCGGGCCCGCGGTCAGCCGTGGAGCGGAGGCGGTTGCGAGCAGCCCGCCGTGGAAGCGATGTGCCCGCGCCGGCTCAACCGCCGGCAGCCCGCCTGTTGCCCCGGGGATCTCGCGGGTCCGTCGCGGAGTCCCGTGCGGCGGCGTCCGGCGAAGACGCGCGCGAGCCGAGCCCGGAAGTCTGCCCAGGACGTCTCGCCGTCGCCGCACGGCGGCCCGGATTCTCCGTGGTGTTCTCGGAGGCCGCGGCCCTGGAGGGCTGCGGGTTCGGACCTTCCCCGGGGTGGCGGCGCCGGCGGCTCCGCCACGCGGCCCCAGCCCCCCGTGCCGTACGCGGTGACGGCTTCGGGTGGCCGGGATTCGACGGAGCGCTGCCACCTGCCGCCGGAGGGATCACCGGCGCCGGCTCCGCCGGGCTCCTGGCTCACCCGCACGAGCGGCACCGGGATGTGACCCGACGGTTGCAGGAACCGCTCCTCTCCGAGCGCCAGGCATCACTCGGTGTCGCCTTGGCGGACCGGGCCGACGAGCCGATCGTGGCCTCTCTCCGCTCCTGGCGCGGGAAAGGCGTCGGAAACGTCCGCGGGCCGGCCGACGGTGCCGTGTTCCTGGCGCTGGTTCCCCCCTTGATCCGGTGGTCACCGTGATCCCCGGCAGCCGGTCGGCGCGGATCCAGGTTCTCGTGGCCGAGCAGGCGGCCCTGCGCGGCGCCCGGGTCGGCCTCGTCGACGTGTGTACGGCGGCGGTGGCGGCGCTGCCGGTCGGCGGGGCCGGGGTGTCCGCGATGTCCCGCGACCGGGCGAGTCACCCGCTGTGCAGCACCGACTCCGTCAGTCAGCAGCTGGAAGAACTCCAGCTCACACTGGGCGAGGGGCCGTGCGTGGATGCCTTTGTCCTCGGCTCCTCGGTTCTCTGCACCGACTTGTTGGCCGCTGAACTCCAGCGGCGTTGGATGGTGTTCGCCGACGCGGCTCTGGAAGCCGGAGCCAGGGCGGTCTTCGCCTTCCCCCTGCAGATCGGTGCCATCAGTCCCGGCGTACTCGACCTGTACTCCAGCACCTCGGTCGAGCTGGACGCGGACGAGGTGGCCGACGCGATGGCCTTCGCCGACACCGCCACGCTGCTTCTGCTCGACGCCGGGATCAGCGAGACGGGTGTCCCGTCCGACACCGGCGCGCCCGGCACCGACATGACCGGCACGGACCGGCCGGACGCCGCGTCCTTCGACGACCTGGGCGGTTACCGGGCCGAGATCGACCAGGCCACCGGCATCCTCATGGTCCAGCTCGGCGTCGGCGTCGAGGAAGCCTTCATCCGGCTGCGCGCCCACGCGTACGCCCGGGGGACACGGATCTCGGTGGTCGCCGCCGACGTGGTCGCCCACCGGCTCCGCTTCTCCCCGGAGACCACACCGTCCGACGTGAGACCGCCGGATGCACGTCCTCCCGACTCGCAACCGCCGGATGCGCGACCGCCCGACGAGGAGCCCTGATGCTCACGCCCCACAAACAGAGGTGTGCACGATGAAGGAACAGCTGATGGCCCGGACGTTCGTCGAGCTGGCGGACAGTCTCGTCGCCGACTTCGACCTCATGGACTTCCTGCGCCTGCTCACCGACCGCTGCGTCGATCTGCTCGACGCGAGTGCGGCGGGCGTCCTGCTCGCCGACCGCGACGGAGTGCTGCGCGTCATGGCCACCTCCGACGAACGGGTGCGCCTCCTCGAACTCTTCCAGCTCCAGAACCACGAAGGCCCCTGCCTGGACTGCTTCCACACCGGGATCACCGTCTCCGTTCCCGACCTGCGCGACGAAGCGGCGCGCTGGCCTCTGTTCACCGCCCAGGCGCAGCGCCTCGGCTTCACCGCCGTCCAGGCGCTGCCCATGCGCCTGCGCGACGAGGTCGTCGGCGCCCTCAACCTCTTCCACACCACCCCGGCGCCCATCAGCCCCGCCGCCACCCCCTTCGCACAGGCCCTCGCCGACGTCGCCACCATCAGCCTGCTGCAACAACGCACCACCGAGCGCAGCACCCTCCTCAACGAACAGCTGCAGACCGCCCTCAACAGCCGCGTCCTGATCGAACAGGCCAAGGGGAAGCTCGCCGAACGCCGCCACACGGACATGGAACGGGCCTTCACGACGCTGCGCGCCTACGCCCGCGCCCACAACCGCCGCCTGGCGGACGTCGCCCGCGCCTTCATCGAAGAGACCGAGCACCTTCCCGGTCTCAGTTCCGGAAGTTCCTGATCAGCCTCCTGCGAGAAGGGTTCGTCATGCCGCTCGGCCCCACCACCGAGGCCTCCCTCGACACTCCGGACACCCCCGACCCCCTCGACGAGGAGGAGCTGAGCGCTCTGGATGCCCATTGGCGGGCGGCGAACTACCTGGCCGTCGGGCAGATCTACCTCATGACCAACCCTCTGCTGACCGAGCCGTTGGCGCCTGAGCACGTCAAGCCGCGACTGCTGGGGCACTGGGGCACCTCACCGGGCCTGAATCTGGTCCACACCCACCTCAACAGGGTCGTCAAGGCGAGGAACCTGGACGCGATCTGTGTCTGGGGGCCCGGTCACGGCGGGCCGGCCGTGGTGGCGAACTCCTGGCTGGAGGGCAGCTACACCGAGACGTACCCGGACATCACGCGGGACGCGGCCGGCATGACCCGCCTCTTCCGGCAGTTCTCCTTCCCGGGCGGCATCCCCAGTCACGTCGCACCCGAGACCCCCGGATCGATCCACGAGGGCGGCGAGCTGGGCTACTCCCTCTCGCACGCCTACGGAGCCGCGTTCGACAATCCGGGGCTCCTGGTGGCCTGCGTGATCGGCGACGGTGAGGCCGAGACGGGCCCGCTGGCCGCCTCCTGGCACTCGAACAAGTTCCTCGACCCGGTACGGGACGGTGCCGTCCTGCCGATCCTGCACCTCAACGGCTACAAGATCGCCAACCCGACGGTCCTGGCCCGGATACCGAAGCCCGAACTCGACGCCCTGCTCAGGGGATACGGCCACGAGCCCCTCCATGTCACCGGGGACGACCCTCACGCCGTCCACCAGACGATGGCTCGCGCCATGGACGAGGCCCTGGACCGTATCGCCGCCTTCCAGCATGCCGCCCGTGCCGGTTCCGTCATCACCGAACGCCCGCGCTGGCCGGTGATCGTGCTGCGCACGCCCAAGGGCTGGACCGGGCCGGCCGAGGTCGACGGGCTCCCGGTGGAGGGCACCTGGCGAGCGCACCAGGTGCCGCTGCCGGCCGTACGCGAGAACCCGGACCATCTGCGGCAGTTGGAGCGATGGCTGCGCTCGTACCGGCCCGAGGAACTCTTCGACGAGCACGGACGCCCCCGGGAACAGGTCCTCGCCTGCGTCCCCGACGGCGCGCACCGCCTGGGCGCCAGCCCGCACACCAACGGCGGCCTGCTGCTGCACGACCTGCCCATGCCGCCCCTGGAGCGGTTCGCCGTCCCGGTCGACAAGCCCGGCACGACGGCGCACGAGCCGACCCGCGTCCTCGGCGACCTGCTGGCGCAGGTGATGGCCGACACGGGCGAGCGGCGCGACTTCCGGCTGGTCGGGCCGGACGAGACGGCCTCCAACCGCCTGCAGGCCGTCTACGAGGCGAGCGGCAAGGCGTGGGAGGCCCAGGTACTGCCGACGGACGAGCACCTGGAGCGCGGCGGCCGGGTGGTGGAGATCCTCTCCGAACACACCTGTCAGGGCTGGCTGGAGGGCTATCTCCTCACCGGTCGGCATGGCCTGTTCTCCTGTTACGAGGCTTTCGTCCACATCGTCGACTCCATGGCGAACCAGCACATCAAGTGGCTGCGCGTCGCCCGCCGGCTCCCCTGGCGCCGCCCGGTCGCCTCCCTCAACTACCTGCTGACCTCGCACGTGTGGCGCCAGGACAACAACGGCTTCTCGCATCAGGACCCCGGTTTCGTCGACCACGTACTGAACAAGTCGCCGGAGGTCGTGCGGGTCTACTATCCGCCGGACGCCAACACCCTGCTGTGCGTGGCGGATCACGTGCTGCGCAGCCGCGACTACGTCAACGTCGTCGTCGCGGGCAAGCAGCCCTGCTTCGACTGGCTCGACCTCGACGCCGCCCGCGCGCACTGCGCCCGCGGCGCCGGCATCTGGGACTGGGCCGGCACCGAGTCCGAGCCCGGCGAGCCCGACGTGGTGCTCGCCTGCGCGGGCGACGTACCCACCCTCGAAGTGCTCGCCGCGGCCTCGCTGCTCCGTCACCACCTGCCCGAACTCGCGGTACGGGTGGTCAACGTCGTCGACATCGCCCGGCTCCTGCCCGCGGAGGAACACCCGCACGGCATGCCCGACAGCGAGTACGACGCCCTGTTCACCCTCGACAAACCCGTCGTCTTCGCCTACCACGGCTATCCGTGGCTCATCCACCGGCTCGCCTACCGCCGCGCCAACCACCCGCACCTGCACGTGCGCGGCTACAAGGAGGAGGGCACGACCACGACCCCGTTCGACATGGTCGTACGCAACGACCTCGACCGGTACCGGCTGGTCATGGACGTGATCGACCGGGTGCCGGGTCTCGCGGTGCGCGCGGCGGCGCTGCGGCAGCGGATGGCCGACACCCGCTACCGCCATGACGACTGGATCCGCGCCCATGGGGTGGACCTGCCCGAGGTCGCCGAATGGATCTGGAGTCAGTGACCACGGAGTGGGTGGCCACCCGTGCGGCGGAGCTACGGGTGGGGGACGCCGCCGCCGAGGACGCGAAGGCCGTGCTGGCCGCGCTCGCGAGCAGCCCCGACGGCCTGTCGGGGGGCGAGACGGGTGAGGCCGCCGAGCGGCTCGCGGCCGTCGGGCCGAACGCCGTACGCACCCACCACGTCCGCGTCTTGGCGGTCCTCGGGCGGCAGCTGCGCAGCGCCCTGCTGATCCTGCTGGCGGTGACGGCCGGGGTCTCGTACTTCTTCGGCGAGCGAACCGGCGCGATCATCATCGCGGGGATTCTGGTATTGAGCGTGGCACTGGGATTCGTGAACGAGTACCGGGCGGAGAAGGCGGCACAGGCCCTGCACTCGCGGGTGCGGCACACGGCCGTCGTGGTCAGGGACGGCGCGGCCGGTGAGGTCGACGTGACCGAGCTGGTGCCGGGCGATGTCGTACGTCTGACGCTGGGGCAGGTGGTACCCGCGGATCTGCGCCTGCTGGAGTGCACGGCGTTCGCCTGCGACGAGAGCGTCCTCACCGGGGAGTCCGCCCCCGCCGACAAGGACCCGGAACCGGTCGCCGCGGGGGCGGCACTGGCCGAGCTGACCTCCTGCGCGCTGATGGGGACCGTGGTGCACGGGGGCAGCGCCACCGGAGTGGTCGTCGCCACCGGAGGCCGTGCCGAGTTCGGGCGCATCGCGCTGGGGCTGGGAGAACGGCAGCCGGAGACCGACTTCCAGGCGGGGCTGCGCCGCTTCTCCATGCTGCTCCTCAAAGTCGCCGCCGCCCTCACCACCGGGATCTTCGTCATCAACCTCCTGCTCCACCGCCCGCTGCTCGACGCTCTGCTCTTCTCACTGGCCATCGCGGTGGGCATCACCCCGCAGCTGCTGCCCGCCGTGGTGAGCACGAGCCTGGCCACCGGCTCACGGCAGCTGGCGCGGCGCAAGGTGCTGGTCAAACGGCTGGTGTGCATCGAGGACCTGGGCGACATGGACGTCCTGGTCACCGACAAGACCGGCACGCTCACCGAGGGCCGCATCCGTTTCGAGGCGGCCCTCGACCCGGCCGGTACACCCTCCGACACGGTGCTGGAGCTGGGCCTGCTGGCCACTGAGGGCGACCTGGACCAGGTGGGCGGGAACGCGCTGGACGTCGCGCTGTGGCAGGCCACGGACACACCTCCGACCGGACACCACCGGCTTGCGCTGCTGCCCTTCGACCACGACCGGCAACTGGGCTCCGCGCTCGTCGAGCGTCCGGACGGCAGCCGCCTGCTCGTCGCCAAGGGCGCGCCCGAGGCGGTCCTGGCCCGCTGTGGTGACGTACCCGAGGAGGCCGCGGCGGTGCTCCAGGAGCACTTCGCGGCGGGCAGCCGGGTGGTCGCCGTGGCCACCCGGGGCACGGACGGGCAGACGTCCCTCACCGCCGCCGACGAATACCGCCTGCGTCTGGCCGGCTTCCTGGTCTTCCTCGACCCGCCCAAGACCGGCGCCGCCGCCTCACTGCGCCGCCTCGCCGACCTCGGCATCACCGTCAAGATCTGTACCGGCGACAACGCGCTCGTCGCCCAGAAGGTCTGCGCCGACCTCGGCCTACCGCCCGGCCGCGCCCTCACCGGCCAGGACATCGGTCGGCTGGACGACGACCAGCTGAGCCGTGCGGCCGAGACCACCACCGTCTTCGCCCGCGTCTCGCCCCAGGACAAGGCCCGAGTCGTACGGGCGCTGCGGCGCCGAGGCCGGGACATCGGGTTCCTGGGCGACGGCGTGAACGACGCGCTGGCCCTGCACGCCGCCGACGTGGGGCTGTCCGTGGACACCGCGACCGACGTGGCCAAGGACGCGGCCGACGTCCTGCTCCTGGAGAAGGACCTCGGCGTCCTCGCCGACGGGGTCACCGAGGGCCGCCGGATCTTCGCCAACACCATCAAGTACGTCCTGATGGGCACCTCCAGCAACTTCGGCAACATGTTCAGCGCGGCCGGAGCCTCCCTGGTGCTGCCGTTCCTGCCGATGCTGCCCTCGCAGATCCTGCTCAACAACCTCCTCTACGACGCAGGGCAGTTGACCATCCCCACCGACCACGTCGACCTGGAGCAGCTGCGCGCGCCCTCGCACTGGGACATCGCCTTCATCCGTCGCTTCATGCTCTTCTTCGGGCCCGTCAGCTCCCTCTTCGACTTCCTCACCTTCGCGGTCATGATCGAGGTCTTCCACACCGGCGCCGAGCTGTTCCGCTCCGGTTGGTTCGTGGAGTCCCTCGCCACGCAGGCGCTGGTCGTCTTCGCCATCCGCACGCGCCGGGTGCCGTTCTACCGCAGCCGGCCCAGCCGCCCCCTGCTGGTCAGCGCCATAGGTGTCGTCACCGTCGGTGTCGCACTGCCGATGTCCCCGCTCGCGGGACCACTCGGTTTCCAATCCCTGCCGCTCGGACTCGTCCTCGCCCTGGCCCTGATGGTCGTGCTCTACCTGGCACTGATCGAGGGCGCCAAACACGTCTTCTACGCCCGCGCCGACGCCCGGGCCGCGCTTCCACCGGTACGCCACCGCACCCTCCGGCACCGCATCCAACGGCGTGCCGGCCGCTTCAGCCACCCCGGACCGCTGCGGCCCTGGTGACACGCGGTCACCAGGGCCGTCAGCGGCACCACCCCACCTCGAGACGATCACGTCACCCCGGGCGGCCCGGAACGGTCAACCGCTCAGTGATTCCTCGGCGTCCCGGCGCGTCGGCCAGTTGTCCCGCCGCTCCCGGGCCACCTCCGCACGGTTGCCGGCCCGCTCCCCGGGCAGGGAGACCGACGGTGTCAGGGCCGGTGCGGGTGTGGCGGGCTCGGGGATCACGGCGCTGGTGGACAGCGCGGGGCGCCTGGTGGTCCGGTGCACGCGCCGTCCGGCCGACTCGCCGTCGGTTTCCCTGCTCTGGTGGTCGAAGAAGCGGAGCATCTCCACGGGGAACGGCATCACGAGGGTGCTGTTCTTCTCGGCAGAGACGTCCACCACGGTCTGCAGCAGCCGCAGTTGGAGTGCTCCGGGGGTGTCGGCCATCGTCGCGGCGGCGTCGGTCAGCCGCTGGGACGCCTGGAACTCTCCGTCGGCCGCGATGACCCGCGCGCGGCGTTCCCGCTCGGCCTCGGCCTGCTTCGACATCGAGCGCATCATCGACTCCGGAAGGGCTATGTCCTTGATCTCGACGCGTTCGATGCGCAGCCCCCAGGGCTCCTCGGTGGGGGCGTCCATCACCTTCTTGAGTTCCGCGTTGATGTGGTCGCGGTCGGAGAGCAGCGTGTCCAGGTCGGCCCTTCCGATGACCGAGCGGAGCGACGTCTGCGCGATCTGGGAGACGGCGGCAGGATAGTCGCGCACGTTCACCAGGGCCTTGACGGGGTCGATGACCTTGAAGTAGACGACCGCGTCGACGGTGAGCGTCACGTTGTCGGCGGTGATGGATCCTTGCGGCGGGATGCCGAGGACCTCGGTCTGGACGGACACCTTCCTCATCCGGTCCCCGATCGGCCGGATGATCCGCAGGCCCGGCCCGCGGATGTCCGGCAGCAGCCGTCCGAAGCGGAACACCACGCCCTTCTCGTACTGCTGGACGTTGCGCACGCTCAGGGCGAGCAGGACCAGCCCGGCCACGGCGCACACCGCCAGCACGGTGATCAGAACACCCATGGTTCTCACTTTCCTTACGTCGATGACGGTCCCGGACCCGAGCGGTCCGGGAAGCACACGGCACGGGAGGACCCCGGTGCGGCCGGGGTCTCGGGCTGCGGTTGAGGCTCTGGTGGGTCGGCCCGGCTCAACCGGGAGCACTCCGCGGTACACCGGTCCGGGCACCGCCGACTGTGGCCCCGGTGGGCCTCACCGGCCGGGGCCGGTGACAACACCCCGGGTCCCGCGCCCGGAGTGTGGACCCGGGGGTGGTGCGAAGGCCACCGTCAACGGACTGCGACTCCCGAGGCCACTCTGCCCTGCACAACGGTGGCCATACTCTCCATGAGCCGCCCGGCCTCCGCGTCCGTGGCGGCGGGCGGCACCACCAGCAGGTCCCACCGGCCGCGGCCGGGCGCCAGCAGGCAGACGGTGGACGGGGAGCGCTGGGTGGTCGTCCGGCGCAGGCGTACGACCTGGTTGGCGACGAGCAGCCGGCCCGGGAACGGGGACCATGCGGCCTCATCCGCGAGGACGCTGGTGACCTGCCCCCAGGCGTGCGGCAGGCCGCCCAGCAGCCTCGGCAGTTCGGACGCCAGATCGGGCGAGTGGGGCCACCAGACGCCGTCGATGCGCCGGGGCATGTGGCCCTGTGCCGGCTGGGACACCAGGCGCAGGCGGACGGCGGACGTCGAGGAGAGCGGAGGCGGTGGGGCGAGTGTCATGGGGACTCCTGAAGGGGATGCGGTCGCTCGGGTTCACACGCGGCGGGCGGCGATACGGTCCGGGGTGGGCCGGCGCACGTCCCGGGCCCAGCCGAGGCGTTCGAAGAGACGGATCACAGCGGCGGACGGGTCGAGCCGGCCGCAGAGCGAGGGTGAGCACACACAGGGCCGGGAAGGCCCGGGACACGGCCCGGAGGTCACGGTCGGCGGCAGATCGGGAGCGATGGGGGTCCCTCCGCGCGAGCGAAGCCGCGTGTGGGGGAGCGTGGCGGACGTGGGGTCCTCGCGGAAGCCAGCCGACGTGGGCATCCACGAGTCCCCGGGTCAGGCCACGGTGGAAGCCGACCGTGACGCCGAGGCCCGTGACGGTGCAGAGCGCCGCGGCGAGCGCGATATCGACGGGAGCCAGAGCGAGTGCCAGGAACGGGAGTAGGACGATCAACGCCGTGATCGCCTGGTACAGCCGCTCGCTGCCGGTGCGCCCGGCAGCCGTTCCCTGGCGCGGGAAGGGTGCCCTCCCGTCGTACTCAGGGGACGGCGGGGCGCCTTCCGGCGGGACGGCGGACGGGTAGCGGAGGATATGGACGGACATGCGCGGTCCTTGCCCTCGGTGACGACAGTGCGGCCGGGGTCTTGGGCTGCGCCTCTTCGACGTGAATGCGTCACGGCATCGCTGAGAGCGGATGCGCGTCGCACGAACGGTGGATACAGGGGCTTGGGCGGGTGAGGACGTGGAGAGTGGGCGGCGGGGCCGTCAGGCGGTCTCGCCCTGGTGGGTGCGATCGGCGGGCGGTCTGCTGGACTCGAGCCAGGAGCCGAGCGGACCGGCGGCACGCGAGGCGTCCAGTGTGAGGTGCAGCCGCGTCCCGGTTCCCGAGGGGCCGGGATAGCTGCGCTGTTCATCGCCGGCGAACAGCAGCCGGAGCGCGTCCGCGACGCGTCGGGCCGCTTCGGGGTCCGCGGAGACCAGGCGGACCTCCACCCGGCCCTGCCCGCTCGGTTCGTGCTCGGCCTCGGGACGGGGTGGGCGGTGCGGGGCTTCGGATCTCATAGGGCGGAACCTGGCCCGGACCTGAGCGGCCCGCGTCTCTCTTGCGACGAGGACGAGACCGGTCCGGACACCGGCGTACGAGGTGCCCTCGACGTTCTCAGCCTACTCCTGCTCGGGACAGCCGCTCCGGCACATCCGAAGTGGTGCGGTGACCGCCGAAGCCACCGGCCGGCGCCCGGTGACGGGATGACGGGTCGGTCGATCATGAACAGGGATCGGCGGGCGGGTCCTGGCGCGCTCGGCAGGTGAAGCGAGACCGGTCTGATCACCTGCTACGGCCCTGGTTCTGTCGGCCCCCTCCTGCCGGTACGACGGCCACCGCGGCGAGCGGCGGAAGGAGTGGCGAGCGGCGGACGGAGTAGGGTGGATACACCGAGGGCATTTCGCACACCGGCTTCCACGCCGGGTCGTTCTCGGCGAGAGATGAAACCCGGGCTGTAACCCCAGGGGCGGCCCGGAGACGGGTCCGCATCATGACCGCGACCTTCGAAGCAACCCTGTCGCGGCCCGCACCCGTAGCAGCCCCTCCCGCCCGGCTCGTACTGAAGACGGACGGCCCCTCCCGTGGACTCCTGGACGGCGCCTGGTGGCCGCGCTCGCGCGACCTGCTGCGCGAACTACCCGCACTGACCGATGCGCTGGACCCCGTCTGGGGCCGCATCACCCATATCGCCGTCAACCCCGAGCACTGGCCGGTGATCCCGCGCAAGGTGCCCGTCAACGGCCATGTCGTGAAGGTCGGGTGGTTCACGCCGGAGATCGACCCGCACAAGCTGCTGCTGCTCTCCTACGGCACCGGACGCTGGGATCTGCTCGTCATCCCACCCGAGACCGGAGCGCGGTCGGCGACCCGCCTGCTGGCGGCCGCATCCGACTACGACGGCCCGCCGCTGAGCGCGAGCGCACTCATCGCCGCGGACCGAGCCGGGCGCACAGTCTCCACGGCCGACCGACCGCTCGATCCGGACGAGGCTTGGGAGTACGAGGGCGGTACCTGCGTGACGTCCGCGGCGGTACCGGCAAAGGCCGGTGGCGTCAGCCGCCTGATCATCGGCATGTGAGACAGCCGTCATGAACGCCTTCTTCACGACCGTCGGCCGCTGCGGCGCACAGTGAGGGTCGTCATCTCGAAGTCCCCCTGATTCCGGGTCGCCGACGCCGTAAAGCACGTCAACACGGCGATCCTGCGCCACTGGCACACAGCCCGAAGTCCTGGGAGCCGTTTGGGAGCCGACTTCTGGAGCCGGCTCCCGGCCCCGTCTGCCGACGAGCGCGCAGGAGCGTGTGGTCAGAGCCAGTCCCAGTGCTTGAAAACGAGGTACAGCGCCAGAGAGACAACGACGATGACGGCGCTGGAGACGATGAATCCCGACTGGTGTGCGAAGCCGGGATAGGGAAGGTTCTGTCCGTAGAAGCCGGTGATCGCCGTGGGCACGGCGATGATCGCGGCCCAGCTCGTCACCTTCTTCATGATCAGGTTCATCCGGTTCGCCTGCACCGACAGGTTGGTCTCCATCACCGAGGCCACCAGGTCGCGCAGCGACTCCGTCCACTCGCCGGCACGCAGCACGTGGTCGTAGACGTCTCGGTAGTACGGCAGCAAGGGTCCGTCGACGACGTCTAGGTCGGGGCGCATGAGAGCGTTGACGACCTCCCGCATGGGCAGGACCACGCGACGGAGCCGGACCAGTGATTTCCGCAGGGCGTAGGACTGGCGCTGTACGGTCTGGATCTGCCGGCCGCCTTCGGCGAAGAGCAGAGCGTCCAGTTCCTCGATACGTTCGTCGAGCTGCTGTACCGCGGCGAAGTGGCCGTCGACGACATGGTCGAGCAGACCGTGGAGCAGAAAGGCGACCCCGTGTGATGTCAGAGCCGGGGTACGGTCCCAGCGGGCGACCAGCTCGTCGAGGGCGAACGCGGCGTCCTTGCGGACGGTGATCAGCGCCTGCGGCGTGAGGATGACCGCGAGCTCGCTCATCGTCAGTCCCGCGCCGTCCGGGTCGACGGCGACCGCGTAGACACTCAGGAAGTGATGGGTGCGGTAGGTGTCGAGTTTCGCCCGCTGTCCCTCGTGCAGCGCGTCCTCGAGAGCCAGCTCGTGCAGGCCGAGTTCCTCGCCGACCGCCGTGAACTCGGCGCGGTCCGGGCGGTACAGGTCCAACCACACGGTCGAGGACCGGTCCGCCAGATACTGGGAGATGTCCCGGACCGGGAAGTCCTCCTCGACCAGGGAGCCGTCGCGGTACAGCCGAGTACGGGCCATGTCGCGCACCCTACCGGCGCCGGCGGAACATCAGCGGACACCACTACCGGGCATCCACCCCGACGGGCGGCCCCGCCCCGACCGCCTGGAAGTCGGGGCGCCGCCCAGCAAAAACCCCTGCGAGCGCCCGGACCTCCAGAGGTCGTTCCTCGGGCTCGTGGCGTTTCTCGCCGGTCCGAGGGTCCTCCGCGGGCCCATGCGGTGGCGTCCGGGCCAACGCGCGTGATGGAGCCGCGGAGCCGCGTTCGCTGGTGGCTCCGGACTCGTTGCCTGTCGGTGACATGCCTGCGCACGCGCACATTCCGGGGCGGATCCTCACCTCTCCCCGCTATCACCCGCGTATCACCAACACGGCCGGTCGAAGGGGTACTGCAGGGTGTTCGGTGGTGTCTCGCCCACCCGTCAGACCCCGTCATCTCTCACGGACGCCCCCTGACGGGGGGCGCCTGATGCCGACCTCCTCGGGAGAAGCGGAACGCACGGCCGGTGGATCACCCGGTCCGCTCTCCGGGTACCGTCAGGGTATGAGTCATCCGCACCCCGAGCTGAAAGCCGCCCCACCCCTTGCCGAAGGAGGGCTGCGGGTCGTCGCCCTGGGCGGCCTGGGTGAGATCGGCCGCAACATGACCGTCTTCGAGCACGCGGGCAAGCTGCTCATCGTCGACTGCGGCGTGCTGTTCCCCGAGGAGACCCAGCCCGGCGTGGACGTGATCCTGCCGGACTTCACCTCGATCCGTGACCGGCTGGACGACGTCGTGGCCGTGGTCCTCACCCACGGCCACGAGGACCACATCGGCGGCGTTCCGTACCTGCTGCGCGAGCGGTCCGACATCCCGGTCGTCGGCTCCAAGCTGACGCTGGCGTTCCTGGAGGCCAAGCTCAAGGAACACGGCATCCGGCCGCGCCCGGTGCGGGTGCGGGAGGGCGACCGGCGTGGTTTCGGGCCCTTCGACTGCGAGTTCGTGGCGGTCAACCACTCCATTCCCGACAGTCTCGCGGTCGCGATCCGCACCCGGGCCGGGATGGTGCTGCACACCGGCGACTTCAAGATGGACCAGTTCCCTCTCGACGACCGCATCACCGATCTGCGTGCCTTCGCACGCCTCGGCGAGGAGGGCGTGGACCTGTTCCTCACCGACTCCACCAACGCCGAGGTACCCGGCTTCACCACCTCCGAGCGGGAGCTGAACCCGGCGATCGAGCAGGTGATGCGCACCGCGCCGCGCCGGGTCATCGTCTCCAGCTTCGCCAGCCACGTGCACCGCATCCAGCAGGTCCTGGACGCCGCCCACCAGCACGGCCGCAAGGTCGCCTTCGTCGGCCGGTCGATGGTCCGCAACATGGGCATCGCCCGTGACCTGGGCTATCTGAAGGTCCCCTCCGGTCTGGTCGTGAGCACGAAGGAGCTGGAGAAGCTCCCGGACCACAAGGTCACTCTGGTGTGCACCGGCTCCCAGGGCGAACCGATGGCCGCGCTGTCGCGGATGGCCAACCGCGACCACATGATCCGCATCGGCAAGGGCGACACCGTCCTGCTCGCCAGCTCCCTCATCCCCGGCAACGAGAACGCCATCTACCGGGTGATCAACGGACTCACCCGGTGGGGCGCCCACGTGGTCCACAAGGGCAACGCGAAGGTGCACGTCTCCGGGCACGCCAGCGCCGGCGAACTCGTCTACTGCTACAACATCGTCAAGCCCCGCAACGTCATGCCCGTGCACGGCGAGTGGCGCCACCTGCGGGCCAACGGCGACCTCGCCATCCGTACCGGTGTCGACCCCGAACGGGTCGTCATCGCCGAGGACGGCGTCGTCGTCGACCTGGTCGACGGGCGCGCGTCCATCACCGGCAAGGTCCCCGCCGGCAACGTCTACGTGGACGGCATGGAAGTCGGCGGCGCCACCGAAGCGTCCCTCAAGGACCGCCTCACCCTCGCCGCCGAAGGCGTGGTCACGGTGGTGGCGATCGTCGACGCGGACACCGGCGCCCTCGCCGAAGCCCCCGACTTCCTGGCCCGGGGCTTCGTCCACGACGACACCACCTTCGAGTCGGTCATCCCCGTCATCGAGAAGACCCTGGCCACCGCCGCCGAGGAAGGCGTCGGGGACGCGCACCAACTCGAACAGCTCCTCGCCCGCGCCGTGGCGAACTGGGCGTTCCGCACCCACCGCCGCAAGCCCCTCATCATTCCCGTCATCATCGACGCCTGAGCGGCAGCCAGGCAGGCCGGGCCCCCGCCTCCGCCGTCCCGGCGGGCCCGGCCACGGCGGCGGACGGCAACTGCGCCTGTCCGGCCGCCGAGGGCGACCAGAGGTAACCTGAGCGCACCGAGAGCTTTTCGCGCAGCGCGACCTGCGGTGCCGTTCCCGGCGAGTGACGAAACGGGCAGTCGTCCCACGGCTCCCGGGACGGGACCGCACGATGGAACCCGGCGGAACACCGGCCGAAGGCGCGTCCTCGGCCGACGCGCACACGTACCGCATGCCCACACCTCGCCTGACCCTGACACCGGACGTCAGCCACGGCCCGCTGGACGGGGCCTGGTGGCCGCGCTGCGACGCTCTGGAGCTCGAACTCCCCTCGCTCGTCGGCTCGTTGGAGCCGGACCCGGACACGACGGTGCGGGTCACCGTGGACCCCGCCGAATGGCCCGGCACCCCGAGCACCGTCATGGCGCCCGGGCGGGTGATCGCCGTGGAACCGACCGGCCCCGGAGGCGAGACGCACGCCATCTCCCTGGACTGCGGCTCGGTGGGACGCTGGGTGCTCCTGGTCGTCCCGCCGGAGGAGCCGGCCGGAACAGCAGCCCGGCTGCTGGCCGCCGCGGCGGACCCCGAGAACCCGCTGACCGCCGCGCGCATGCTGGCCCTCGCCGAGACCGGTCGGCTCGACGGCGCCGCCGGAGAGACGGACTGAGGCACTCCGGCCCTGGGGCGCCCACGGCCGACACCGTCATCCCGCGAGCGGACGGTTTCCCCGCCGCCGAGAGACGTCGATCCTCCGCACAGGAGGACGTACCGCCCCGAACCACTCGACAGGACGCCTTCATGACGACCGACCGCCTACGGCCTCCACCGCCGGCCCCGCCCCTCCTCCGCCTGTACCTGGCGCCCGAAAGCACGCTGCCGCGCCGTATCGACGGAGCGTGGTGGCCACGCACCTCCGATCTCCCGGCAGAACTCCCGCAGCTCCTCTCCGGCCTGCCCCAGGACTGGGGCCGCATCCTCGGTGTCCGGGTGAACGGCACGGTGTGGACCGGAGCGCCGGCCCGTGTGCTCATCCGCGACCAGGTCGTCCGGGTGCGCGGGACCACCACGGCGCACGCGTCGGGCACCGTCGTTCTGATGGCACCCGGACACGGGCGCAGGGACCTTCTGGTCGTGCCACCGGAGGCGACCGAGCGGGCCGTCGCATCACTCGTGTCCGCCGCCGGCCTGGCGGCGGAACCGGGCAGCTACGCGTCCTGAGCGCGGCCCGCGCTCGTGAGCTTGTCGACCAGGGCACCCCGATCGAGGCCGCGTGCCGCATCGTCTCCCTCGAGGACCGGCTCGACGACGCCCAGCGCATGAACCGGGTAATTCGCCGGAAGCCGGACGAGCACCGCGGATACCTGGTCCCGCCACTACAGAAATACCCCCGCGCGGGAAGATGATTCCTGAAGGCCCCCAAAACGCGTCACGCTCTCCATCCAGCCTGTGTTAACGTGATCGCAGTTGCAGTTTTGGTTACCAGAGATTTTTTCTTTGTACTTTCCGGGTCTTTCCGGAGGGGTGATCATCGCGGCGACTCGGCTTCGCAGAGTGCGGAGACCGACACTGCCCCTCAAGGGAGATTCAATATGGCATCTGGCACCGTGAAGTGGTTCAACGCGGAAAAGGGCTTCGGCTTCATCGAGCAGGAGGGCGGCGGCGCTGACGTGTTCGCCCACTACTCGAACATCATCAGCAACGGTGGCTTCCGCGAGCTTCAGGAAGGCCAGAAGGTCAGCTTCGACGTCACTCAGGGCCAGAAGGGCCCGCAGGCCGAGAACATCGTTCCCGCCTGACACCGACGCGCGTCAGTCGCGAGCCAGCCGGTTCGCGCATCATGTGGCTGGGGCCCGTGCTCTTGGGGTACGGGCCCCGGTCATTTTTCCGTTTTCCGGATTTCCGGACCCACGGCCGTCCCCTCCGGCAGCACGAGGCAGTCCCGGCTCTTCTTTTTTGACCGCTCATTCTTGCGCATCCTCGTGCGGCCCGTCGCCGCTGGACGGAATTCCTCGATACGCCGCATCGAGGAAGGTTCTTCCGTGAACCGCGGCCCCCCGTCATGCCGGAACCGCTTCCGGCAGCCGCGGCAGGACGCGGGCGGCACCTCGATGGGCCGCCAGGCGAGTGCGCCGCGCGAAGGCGCGAGGGCGTCGTGGCGACGCCCCGCCGCCTCAAGGACCTCGTCGAGCGGCGGGCCTGCCGACCGGACCGGGGCGCCGACACCGTGCTGGACGAAGCCGACCAAGGGATCCGTCGGCCGGTATCACAGGAGCCGGGCCGCCGGAGGAGCGGACGGGGGGCCGGTCGTGGCCGAAGCGGCCGGGCCGCCGCCCGGGGCAGTCGGCCCGCGCCGAGGAACAACCCGTAGCTCAAGCCGGGGAAGCGCTCCCTGCGGTGGGGGCGAGCCGTCGCCCGTCCTGCCCGTCCCGACGAAGAGGAGAAGCCTTTGACGACGTTTCTGCCCCGAACACGGCATCTCGACAGCGCCGACGGCACCGGTCCGACCGCCCGTGACGCCATGGATCCTCCCGGGCCGCAGGTCGACGACCACATGGCGGTCGACGTGGCGCTGTCCGTGCTGATCGGTGCGCGTGTGCCGCATCTGCTTCTCCAGGACGAGGACGGTCGGTGCGCGGGACTGGTCACACGGGCCCAGCTCGTCGCACACCGCGGCAGCTCGTGGTACGTCGACCGGACGCGGCTGCGGGACATCGCCCTCGACCGCGGACCGTTCACCTCGTCCACCTCCGTGCTCGGTGAGGCGGAGGCCGCCATGCGGGTCCGGACGCTGGACGTGTCCCCCGTGATCGATGAACACGGCTACGCCCTGGGCGTGCTCGCTCTCACGCCCTGACCGTCGTCCGGCCGCGTCGAGCTGCCGGCTTCCCCGATGTTCTTCCGCACCCCCGTGGAGGCAGCCATGCGCTGTGTCATCGCCAGATTCCCCTTCGACCTGATCAAGAGTGAGGTCGAACAGTCCATGAGCGGCATCACGCCCGAACCCGTCACCGGCGTGTCGGTGACCATCGGCGGCCGCGTGTACCCCTTGGTGCAGGTCGGGGAAGTGATCACCAAGCAGAACCGCCGGGACTTCACCACGGGCGAGATCCGCCGGGCGCTGACCCGACTCGGCTTCACCTGCCACGAAGCGCGCCCGGTCACGCCGGCCTGGGACGCGCGAGCCGACCAGGACGCGCTCGGCTGGTGAGCACTCTCGACCGAGCCGGGGGATCTCCCCCGTCGGACGCCGTCGGCCGTCACAGGTCGTCCGGGGTGCCCAGGCCCGTCAGGGCGCCGACCGGGTCCAGGTCCGGGGTGCCGCGGGGCCACCAGTCGTCCTGGCCGGGCTCGGACTCGTAGGCGTACCACAGGCCGTCGCGGCCCAGGCGGAGCTGGACGTGGCCCTGAGGGTGGGTCAGGCGGTTGCGCCAGGGGCGGAACGCCGGGAGGTCGGCGGCGAGCAGCAGCGGGCGGGCCCGGTCGAAGCGGCCGGCCGGCGGATCCCACGGCTCGTCGAGGACGGCCAGGCCCTCCAGGCCGCCCTGGCGCCAGGCGGCCACCGCGCGGGCCAGGTCGGCCGGGGTACGGCCGGTGGCCTCCGCGAGCGTCGCGTACAGGGCCCGGCTGGTTGCGGTCAGTCCGGAGCCCGGCCGGGCGGCGGCGAGCCGTACGGCGTCCTCCCAGAGCGTCAGCTCACCGAACGGGTCACGGCCGGTGGCGAGCAGCGCGTGCGCGCGGGCGGCCGCGTCGGTCGCGAGCTGGTCCAGCGCGAAGGGGTCGGGGCCGCCGGGCGCCGCCGGGTACACCGGGGGCTGCTCGGGGTGCGGCACCGGGGGCAGCGGCGCGGGC
>NZ_JARAUO010000043.1:0-85863 GCF_033792105.1 Streptomyces sp. WI03-4A | reverse complement strand
AAGTCGATCGACGAGGTCAAGGCGAAGCTGGCCGGCATGGGCCTGGCCCTCAAGGACAGCCCGCCCGGATTCGACCCGACCGCCGCCGCGGACGCCTTCGGCGCCGACGACGACGCGGACGCCGGTTTCGTCGAGACCGAGCAGTACTGAGCGCTCCGCCAGGAGTCCCGGTTCTGCGCTGCGGGCCCGCCGTGGCCGGTCGCGCAGTTCCCCGCGCCCCTTCGGGGGCGCGGACCCTC
Source organism: Streptomyces sp. WI03-4A (assembly GCF_033792105.1). NCBI lineage: Bacteria > Bacillati > Actinomycetota > Actinomycetes > Kitasatosporales > Streptomycetaceae > Streptomyces > Streptomyces sp. WI03-4A. Next base: position 85,624 of record NZ_JARAUO010000043.1, on the reverse strand, counting down.
CGGGGGCGCACGTGGCCCCCGGATCTCCGACGAGCAACCGCTCGCTCGGATACTGACCTCGGTACCTGACACGGCCGGGGCAGACACACAGGAGAAGAACAATGCCGAAGCCCACCAAGGGTGCCCGTCTGGGCGGCAGCGCCGCGCACGAGAAGCTGCTCCTCGCGAACCTCGCGAAGTCGCTCTTCGAGCACGGCCGCATCACCACCACCGAGGCGAAGGCCCGCCGCCTGCGCCCGTACGCCGAGCGTCTGGTCACCAAGGCGAAGAAGGGCGACCTTCACAACCGCCGTCAGGTGCTCCAGGTCATCACGGACAAGAGCATCGTCCACACGCTCTTCACCGAGATCGGCCCGCGGTACGAGAACCGTCCGGGTGGCTACACCCGCATCACCAAGATCGGTAACCGCCGTGGCGACAACGCGCCCATGGCCGTCATCGAGCTGGTCGAGGCGCTGACGGTGCAGCAGAAGGCCGTGGGTGAGGCCGAGGCCGCCACCAAGCGCGCGGTCAAGGAGGCGGACGAGACCAAGGTCGAGGAGACCAAGGTCGAGGACGCCGCCGAGGCTCCGGCCGAGGAGTCCAAGGACGCCTGAGGCTCTGCCTGACGCTGGAAAGCGGGTTCGCCCTTCGGGGCGGGCCCGCTTTCGCGTACTGAGAGGATCTGTCTGTGAGTGAAGTACAGCCCGGCCATGTCCGCATCCGCCTCGACCTGTCCTACGACGGCAGCGGCTTCCACGGCTGGGCCAAGCAGGCCGGCGGCAAGCGGACCGTGCAGGGCGAGATCGAGGACGCCCTGCGCACGGTGACACGGTCGAAGGACACGTACGAGCTGACCGTGGCCGGGCGGACCGACGCCGGTGTGCACGCGCGCGGCCAGGTGGCGCACGTCGACCTGCCCGCCGAGCTGTGGGCCGAGCATCGCGAGAAGCTGCTCAAGCGGCTGGCCGGGCGGCTCTCCAAGGACGTGCGGGTATGGCGGCTGAGTGAGGCGCCGGAGGGCTTCAACGCGCGTTTCTCGGCGATCTGGCGGCGCTACGCCTACCGGGTCACCGACAACCCCGGCGGTGTGGACCCGCTGCTGCGCGGCCATGTGCTGTGGCACGACTGGCCGCTCGACGTGGACGCCATGAACGAAGCCGCGCGGGCCCTGCTGGGGGAGCACGACTTCGCCGCGTACTGCAAGCGGCGCGAGGGCGCGACCACGATCCGCACGCTCCAGGAGCTGAGCCTGGTGCGCGGTGGTGACGGCGTCATCACCGCCACGGTCCGGGCGGACGCGTTCTGCCACAACATGGTGCGTTCGCTGATCGGCGCGCTGCTGTTCGTGGGGGACGGGCACCGCGGGCCCGAGTGGCCGGGGAAGGTGCTGGCCGCGGGGGTGCGGGACTCCGCCGTGCACGTCGTGCGCCCGCACGGGCTGACCCTGGAGGAGGTCGGCTACCCCGCCGACGACCTGCTGGCCGCCCGGAACAGGGAGGCCAGGAACAAGCGGTCGCTGCCGTCGGCGGGCTGCTGCTGAGCGCTACCGGTTCGCCGCCGTGGAGGCCTGGGTCTGGCCGCGGCGGTAGATCTGGTTCGCGGTGAACTGCTGGAGGTCGTCACCGGTGCGGAAGACGTCGGTGTCCTTCTTGGTGACGTTCTTGCCGTCGGTGAAGCCGCTGATGGTGAAGTAGGCGTAGCGGCCGTAGGCGTTGCGCGTGGAGCGGCAGACCGCGGCGTTGCAGAAGGGCTTGACGCCCTTGCCGGCCAGCGAGCGCACCATGCTCCGGCCGTCGGTCTGCCCCTTGGCCTTCTCGGCCTGGGCCGCCGTGTCGAAGACGGCGACGCCGACGGTGACGGCGATGCCGTCCTTCACGTAGCTGGCCCGCATCAGCCGGGTGCAGCCGTTGGCGGTGAGGATCTTGGGCAGGGTGCCGTCGGCGCCGGTGGAGCAGTTCTTCGCGTCCGACGTGGCGCCCTTCTTGTACACCGTGTCGCCCATGGTGAGCTGGGTGCCCGGGAAGAGCGTCTCGGGGCTCAGCGGCGCGGTGTCCTTCTTGGCGCTGGATATGAAGTCCTTCGGGTCCAGCGGCGGCGGGGCGCTGGTCGGTGCGAAGGACGGCGCCGTGGCGGAGCCGCTGGGCAGCGAGGCGGTGGCCGGCAGGTTGGTGGGCTTGCCGGAGGCGTCGTTGTCCCCGTTCGCGGACACGACGGCCATCGCCACGGCGGTCCCGACGCCGATCGTGGCGAGCACACCGCCGCCGATGAAGAGCAGCCTGCGGCGCTTGTTCCGCGTCTCCGAAGCCTCGGCGAGCGCGGCCCAGTCCGGAGTCCCGTCGTCGCCGCCGCTGCTCCACGGCTGCTGGGAATTAGGTTTCCAGGGATCCCACTGAGACTGGGGTCCCCCCTGCCCGTAACTCATGGGGCGCATCTTAGACGTGGGTTCCGGGGTACAGGAGCGCGTCGGCCGTCATGCCGCGTTTGTCCGGCGACATGAGGGGGAAGGGCCTCGTTTTGACCCGTCCGGGCCCGTGCAGGTAACCTGCTTCTTCGTTGTGTATTGGCTTGCTCATTCTCACGGGACGGGCCCTTACACCGGTCCACCGGGCCGATGACCAGCGACCAGCACGCGGTTTGCGTCAACCGTGGTGCGGTCAGGGCTGTCGTGATCGTTTCGGTGACCTGTTCAGGACCATTCACTCGAAGCGAAGGCTACGAACCGTGCGTACGTACAGCCCCAAGCCCGGCGATGTGACGCGCCAGTGGCACGTCATCGACGCTCAGGACGTCGTCCTGGGTCGTCTCGCCACGACCGCCGCGTCCCTCCTGCGGGGCAAGCACAAGCCGATCTACGCCCCCCACGTCGACACCGGTGACTTCGTCATCATCATCAACGCCGACAAGGTGCACCTGTCCGGCAACAAGCGGACGCAGAAGATGGCGTACCGCCACTCCGGCTACCCGGGTGGTCTGCGCTCCGTCCGTTACGACGAGCTGCTCGACAAGAACCCCGAGAAGGCCATCGAGAAGGCCGTCAAGGGCATGCTTCCCAAGAACACGCTGGGCCGTCAGATGCTCTCGAAGCTGAAGGTCTACAAGGGTGACGTGCACCCGCACGCTGCGCAGCAGCCGGTGCCGTTCGAGATCACCCAGGTCGCGCAGTAAGTCCGGCCACCCCCTAAGACTGAACAGAATCTGAGGAGAATCGTGGCCGAGACCACTGCCGAGCAGCCGCTCGAAGAGCTTGACATCGACAGCTACACCACCGAGTCCGAGGTCCCCGTCGAGGGTGAGTACACCTCGGAGTCCATGGCCTCCCGCTTCGGCGAGCCCCAGCCGGCCGCCGGCCTGGGCCGCCGCAAGAACGCCATCGCCCGCGTCCGGATCGTCCCGGGCACCGGCAAGTGGAAGATCAACGGCCGCACCCTCGAGGACTACTTCCCGAACAAGGTGCACCAGCAGGAAGTCAACGAGCCCTTCAAGGTGCTCGAGCTCGAGGGCCGTTACGACGTCATCGCCCGCATCGCGGGTGGCGGTGTCTCCGGTCAGGCCGGTGCGCTCCGTCTCGGTGTCGCCCGTGCGCTGAACGAGGCGGACGTCGACAACAACCGCGGCCCGCTGAAGAAGGCCGGCTTCCTCAAGCGCGACGACCGTGCGGTCGAGCGCAAGAAGGCCGGTCTGAAGAAGGCCCGCAAGGCCCCGCAGTACAGCAAGCGCTAAACAGCAGCTGCCTGCTCGTACTCCGAACGCCCCGGCGGCACGCCACATGTGCCGTCGGGGCGTTCGTTTATCCCAGCCAAGGGCGTATAACGACACAAGACGCTCAAAGGCTTGTGTGATCGGATCGCATGGCGTCTGCCATCATTCCGGCAGCAAGGACGCTTCCTCAGGAGGACAAGTGGGACGACTCTTCGGCACGGACGGCGTGCGCGGTGTAGCCAACGCGGACCTGACCGCCGAAATGGCGCTCGGCCTGTCCGTCGCGGCGGCGCACGTGCTGGCCGAGGCGGGCACCTTCGAGGGCCACCGGCCGAAGGCCGTGGTCGGACGGGACCCGCGCGCGTCCGGGGAGTTCCTGGAGGCCGCCGTGGTGGCCGGCCTGGCGAGCGCCGGGGTGGACGTGCTGACGGTCGGCGTGCTGCCGACGCCCGCGGTCGCGCACCTGACCGGCGCGCTCGGCGCCGACCTCGGTGTGATGCTCTCCGCCAGCCACAACGCCATGCCGGACAACGGCATCAAGTTCTTCGCGCGCGGCGGCCACAAGCTCGCCGACGAGCTCGAGGACCGTATCGAGGGCGTCTACGAGTCCCACCGCCACGGCGAGCCCTGGCAGCGGCCCACCGGTGCCGGCGTGGGGCGGGTGCGGCCCTACGACGAGGGCTTCGAGCAGTACGTCGGCCATCTGCTGTCGGTGCTGCCGAACCGCCTCGACGGTCTGAAGATCGTGCTCGACGAGGCGCACGGCGCGGCCGCCGGGGTCTCGCCTGAGGCGTTCACGCGGGCCGGCGCGCAGGTCGTCACCATCGGTGCCGAGCCGGACGGGCTCAACATCAACGACGGCTGCGGCTCCACCCACCTGGGCAAGCTGAAGGCCGCGGTCGTCGAGCACGGCGCGGACCTCGGCATCGCGCACGACGGGGACGCCGACCGCTGCCTGGCCGTGGACCACACCGGCGAGGAGATCGACGGCGACCAGATCCTGTCCGTGCTGGCGCTGGCGCTGCGCGAGCGCTCGGAGCTGCGCTCCGACACCGTCGTCGCCACGGTCATGTCCAACCTCGGCTTCAAGCTGGCCATGGAGCGGGCGGGCATCCGGCTCGTGCAGACGGCCGTCGGCGACCGGTACGTGCTGGAGGAGATGAAGCAGCACGGCTTCGCGCTCGGCGGCGAGCAGTCCGGGCACGTGATCATCCTCGACCACGCGACGACCGGTGACGGCACGCTGACCGGTCTGCTGCTGGCGGCGCGGGTGGCCGAGACCGGCCGTACGCTGCGGGAGCTGGCGTCCGTGATGGAGCGGCTGCCGCAGGTCCTGATCAATGTGCCGGACGTGGACAAGTCCCGGGTGAAGACCTCGGCCGACCTCGCCGCCGCCGTCGCCGACGCGGAGCGCGAGCTGGGGGAGACCGGCCGGGTGCTGCTGCGCCCCTCCGGCACCGAGCCGCTGGTGCGGGTCATGGTGGAGGCCGCCGACATCGACCAGGCCCGGTCGGTCGCGGGGCGGCTGGCCGACGCGGTGAAGTCGGCGCTGGGCTAGTACCGGACGCCGTTGCGGGTGCCGCGCGGGGCAGGGCGCGTCCCGCCCCGCGCGGCACCCGGGGAACGCTGGGGAACGCCCCTACAGCTTGCGCAGTCGCAGCCGCTGGACCTTGTGGTCCGGGCCCTTGCGCAGGATCAGGGTGGCGCGGCCGCGGGTGGGGGCGATGTTCTCCACCAGGTTGGGCTTGTTGATCGTGCGCCACAGGGTGCGGGCGTAGTCCAGAGCCTCCTCCTCGGAGACCTGGGTGTACTTGCGGAAGTACGAGTCCTGCTTCTGGAAGGCCGTCTGGCGCAGCTTCTTGAAGCGGCTGAGGTACCAGTGCTCGATGTCGTCCACGGTGGCGTCGACGTACACGCTGAAGTCGAAGAAGTCCGCGAGGCCGACCCGGGTGCGGCCGTCCTTGCCCGGCAGCGCGGGCTGGAGCACGTTGAGCCCCTCGACGATCAGGATGTCCGGGCGCCGCACGGTGAGCCGCCGGTCGGCCACGATGTCGTAGATCAGGTGCGAGTAGACGGGGGCGGTGACCTCCTCCTTGCCGGCCTTGATGTCGGCGACGAAGCGGGTCAGGGCCCGGCGGTCGTAGGACTCGGGAAAACCTTTCCGCGACATCAGGCCGCGGGCCTCCAGCTCCTTGGTGGGCAGCAGGAAGCCGTCGGTGGTGACCAGCTCCACGCGGGGGTGTTCCGGCCAGCGGGAGAGCAGGGCCTGGAGCAGCCGGGCCACGGTGGACTTGCCCACCGCGACCGACCCGGCGACGCCTATGACGAACGGCGTGCCGGACTGGGAGCCCTTCTCCCCGAGGAACGTGTTCAGCGCGCCTCTCAGCCCGTCGGTGGCGCCGACGTACAGGTTGAGCAGCCGGGAGAGCGGGAGGTAGATGTCCCGCACCTCGTCCAGGTCGATCACGTCCCCCAGCCCGCGCAGCTTCTCCACCTCCTCGGCGGTGAGCGGCAGCGGCGTCTTGTCGCGCAGCGCGCTCCACTCGGCACGCGTGAGGTCGACGTAGGGAGTCGCCTCCGGCCTGGGCCGGTGGGCGCTCCGGGGCATCGAGGAGACCGGTGAGATCACAGTCCATTGTTAACGGAGTTTGAACGGGGCGGTGAGGTGGGGTACGTCACGCAGCCCTCCGGGCGCCCCTCGGAACCACCCCTCCACCTCCCCCCGGCTCCCTCAGGAATTTCCGATTTCGGGCACGCTGTGGCCCGTTCGGGAGGCTCGTGGGTCGTAGGCTGCCGCGCATGTGCGGAATCGTGGGATACGTGGGGTCGCAGTCGGCGCTCGATGTCGTGATGGCCGGGCTGAAGCGGCTGGAGTACCGGGGGTACGACTCGGCCGGGGTCGCCGTGCTGGCGGACGGTGGGCTCGCCGCGGCGAAGAAGGCCGGGAAGCTGGTCAACCTGGAGAAGGAGCTCGTGGACCGGCCGCTGCCGGCGGGGTCGACGGGGATCGGCCACACCCGGTGGGCCACCCATGGCGGTCCCACGGACGCGAACGCCCATCCGCACCTGGACAACGCGGGCCGCGTCGCGGTCGTCCACAACGGCATCATCGAGAACTTCGCGCTGCTGCGCGCCGAACTCGCCGAGCGGGGCCACGAGCTGACCTCCGAGACGGACACCGAGGTCGTGGCCCACCTCCTCGCCGAGGAGTTCTCCTCCTGCGCCGACCTGGCGGAGGCCATGCGGCTGGTGTGCCGGCGGCTGGAGGGCGCGTTCACGCTGGTCGCCGTGCACGCGGACGCGCCGGACGTCGTGGTGGGCGCGCGCCGCAACTCCCCGCTCGTGGTGGGGGTCGGAGAGGGCGAGGCGTTCCTCGCCTCCGACGTCGCCGCGTTCATCGAGCACACCCGCTCGGCCATCGAACTGGGCCAGGACCAGGTGGTGGAGCTGCGCCGCGACGGCGTGACGGTGACCGGCTTCGACGGCCGCGAGGCGGACGTGCGCTCGTACCACGTCGACTGGGACGCCTCGGCCGCCGAGAAGGGCGGCTACGACTACTTCATGCTCAAGGAGATCGCGGAGCAGCCGAAGGCGGTCGCCGACACCCTGCTGGGCCGGATCGACGCGGCCGGCTCGCTGACCCTGGACGAGGTGCGGATCTCCCCCTCCGAGCTGCGCGAGGTGGACAAGGTCGTCATCGTCGCCTGCGGCACGGCCTTCCACGCCGGGATGATCGCCAAGTACGCCATCGAGCACTGGACCCGCATCCCGTGCGAGGTGGAGCTGGCGAGCGAGTTCCGCTACCGGGACCCGATCCTGGACGGCCGCTCGCTCGTCATCGCCATCTCCCAGTCCGGCGAGACCATGGACACCCTGATGGCGTTGCGGCACGCCCGCGAGCAGGGCTCCAAGGTGCTGGCGATCTGCAACACCAACGGCTCGACGATCCCGCGCGAGTCGGACGCCGTGCTGTACACGCACGCCGGTCCTGAGGTGGCCGTCGCCTCCACCAAGGCGTTCCTGACCCAGCTCGTGGCCTGCTACCTGGTGGCGCTGTACCTCGGCCAGGTGCGGGGCACCAAGTGGGGCGACGAGATCCGTGCCGTCATCCGGGACCTGTCCCAGATCTCGGGCGAGGTCGAGCGGGTGCTGGAGACCATGGAACCGGTGCGGTCGCTCGCGCGCTCCCTCGCCACCAAGAACACGGTGCTGTTCCTGGGCCGGCACGTCGGCTATCCGGTCGCCCTCGAAGGCGCCCTGAAGCTGAAGGAACTCGCCTACATGCACGCCGAGGGCTTCGCGGCCGGCGAGCTGAAGCACGGCCCGATCGCGCTGATCGAGGAGGACCTGCCGGTCGTCGTGGTGGTGCCCTCACCGCGCGGACGGTCCGTGATCCACGACAAGATCGTCTCCAACATCCAGGAGATCCGGGCCCGCGGGGCGCGGACGATCGTCATCGCGGAGGAGGGGGACGAGGCGGTGGTCCCGTACGCCGACCACCTGATCCGGATCCCGGCCACCCCCACCCTGCTCCAGCCGCTGGTGGCCAGCGTGCCCCTCCAGGTCTTCGCCTGCGAACTCGCCACGGCCCGCGGCAACGAGGTGGACCAGCCGCGCAACCTGGCCAAGTCCGTGACGGTCGAGTGAGGTGCCGCCGGGCCTACGCTGTCGCCCATGACCACGGCTGAGTCGTACCGAGTGGACCCCGGCGTCGAGGTGCCCGTTCCCGCGCCGGACGAGCAGTGGGCCGTCGGGGCCGTCATCCTCGGCCCGCGCGGCGCCTTCGCGCAGAAGCGGAGCCCGCAGCGGCGGCTGTTCCCCGACAGCTGGGACATCGTGGGCGGTCACGTCGAGCCGGGGGAGACCCTCCTGGACGCTCTGGCGCGGGAGGTCGAGGAGGAGACGGGGTGGCGTCTGTGCCGGGTGCGCCGTCACCTCGGCACCACCACCTGGCACGGCGACGACGGCCTCGGCCTGCGGCACGAGGCGGACTTCCTCGTGGACGTCGAGGGCGACCTGGACCGCCCCGCCCTCGAACGGTCCAAGCACTCCGGCTACGACTGGTTCGGCCCCGGCGACCTCGAACGCCTCAAGGAGAACCGCCGGCCCGGCGAGTACCTGATCCACGACCTCGTCGCCCGGGCGCTGTGCCAGGAGTCTTCTTAGTCAGACGGTCCGACGGTCCGGCGGCCCGTCAGTTCCGGGCGGCCCGGTGGCCGTAGGGGAGCGGTCGGAGCCGCCGTCCGCCGTAGGCTGCCCCGCATGAGCATCATCGGGGTCGGAATCGACGTCGCCGAGATCGACCGGTTCCGGGCGTCGCTGGACCGGACGCCTGGGCTGGCCGATCGGCTGTTCGTCACGAGCGAGTTGCTGCTGCCCAGCGGCGAGCGGCGCGGCATCGCGTCCCTCGCGGCGCGGTTCGCGGCCAAGGAGGCACTGGCCAAGGCGCTGGGCGCCCCGCCGGGGCTGCACTGGACCGACGCCGAGGTGTACGTCGAGGACAGCGGGCGGCCGCGGCTGCGGGTCACCGGGACGGTGGCGGCGAAGGCGGCCGAACTCGGTGTGCGGTCCTGGCACGTGTCGCTCAGTCATGACGCGGGGGTCGCTTCGGCGGTGGTGGTCGCGGAGGGGTAGCGCGTTCGGGCCATCGGGTCGGCCGGGTGGTCCGGGTGTGGGGGACCGCCTTCGCGGGGCAGACTCGATGCCATGCGTACTGCGTACAGCGTGGAGACGGTAAGGGCGGCCGAACGGGCGTTGATGGCGCGGCTGCCGGAGGGAGCGCTGATGCAGCGGGCCGCGGCAGGGCTGGCCGCCGCCTGCGCCGATCTGCTCGGGCGGGTGTACGGCAGCCGGGTGGTGCTGCTGGTGGGCAGCGGGGACAACGGCGGCGACGCGCTGTACGCGGGGGCGCGGCTCGCGCGGCGCGGAGCGGGGGTCACGGCCGTACTGCTCGCGCCCGGGCGCACCCACTCCGGCGGGCTCGCCGCACTGCGCCGGGCCGGCGGCTCCGTCGCGGCGCCGGGTGACGAGTCACGGCTGATCGACCGGGCGGACCTCGTCCTCGACGGCATCGTCGGCATCGGGGGCAAGGGCGGGCTGCGGCCGGACGCCGAGGCGGTCGCCGCGGTGGTGGAGCGGTCGCGGGCGGCGGTCGTCGCGGTGGACCTGCCGAGCGGGGTCGAGGCGGACACCGGCGAGGTGCGCGGGGCCGCGATCCGGGCCGATCTCACCGTCACCTTCGGGACGCACAAGCCGGGGCTGCTCGTCGACCCGGCGCGGGAGTACGCCGGTTCGGTCCGGCTGGTCGACATCGGGCTCGAACTGCCGCCGGGGGCCGAGCTGGAGGCGTTGCAGCACGCCGACGTGGCGCGGCTGCTGCCGTCCCCGGCGGTGGAGAGCGACAAGTACCGGCGGGGTGTCGTCGGGATCGCCGCGGGCTCGGCGAGGTACCCGGGGGCCGCCGTGCTCGCCGTGTCCGGGGCGCTGCGCGGCGGCGCCGGGGCCGTGCGGTACGTCGGACCCGCCGGGGACGCCGTCATCGCGCGGTTCCCGGAGACCCTGGTGTCGGACGGGGGGCCGGCCAAAGCGGGCCGGGTGCAGGCGTGGGTGGTCGGGCCCGGCGCCGGGGACGACGCGGCGACCGTGGCGGAGGTGCTGGCCGCCGAGGTGCCGGTGCTGGTCGACGCCGACGGGCTGCGGCTGGCGGAGCGGGACACGGTGCGCGCGCGCACGGCACCGACGTTGATGACCCCGCACGCGGGCGAGGCGGCCGCGCTGCTCGGCGTGCGGCGCGAGGAGGTCGAGGCGGCCCGGCTGGCCTCGGCACGGGAACTGGCCGCCGTCTACCGGGCCACCGTGCTGCTGAAGGGGTCCACGACGCTGGTCGCCGACCCCGGCGGCGGTGCCGTACGGGTGAACCCCACCGGGACCGGCTGGCTGGCCACGGCCGGAAGCGGGGACGTGCTGTCCGGACTCGCGGGCTCGCTGCTGGCGGCTGGTCTCCCGCCGCTGGACGCGGGCAGTGTGGCGGCGTACCTGCACGGGCTCGCGGGGCGGTTCGCGGCACGGGGCGCGCCGGTGGGGGCGCACGACGTCGCCGCGCGGATCCCGGAGGCGTGGCGGGACGTCCGGGACTAGGTCGTGTCCGCGAAGTCCCGGCGTCCGCCCGGTGGGGCAGGCGGGACTTCGCGGACACGGCCCAGGGCGGTCGGTTCGCGGCGCGGGCGGGGAGGGGGCCGATGGGGCGAGCCCCACCGGCCGTGCGGGACTGACTCCTCGCGCGCCTGCCGGACGGCTCCGGTCAGGCCGACGGTCCCGGGGCCACGGCGTCACCCCCGGTCCGGGCGGGGCCGGTTGGGCGGGCGGGGGGCGGCGCGCGGGCGGGGGCCGGACACCCGGCCGGGGCCCGCGCGGCCCTCTGAGAGACTGGGGGCGCCATGAGTGAGACTTCAGCTGTGCCGACCGCGCCCCTGCGCGCCCGGGCCGAGATCGATCTGGCCGCCCTGCGCGCCAATGTGCGGGCCCTGCGTGCCCGGGCGGAGGGCGCGGCCCTGATGGCCGTCGTCAAGTCCGACGCCTACGGCCACGGGGCGCTGCCCTGCGCCCGCGCGGCCGTCGAGGCGGGCGCCACCTGGCTCGGCACCGCCACACCGGAGGAGGCCCTCGCGCTGCGCGCCGCGGGACTGGACACCCGTGTGCTGTGCTGGCTGTGGGTGCCCGGCGGCCCCTGGCGGCAGGTGATCGAGGCGGACATCGACGTCTCGCTCAGCGGGCTGTGGGCCCTGCGCGAGGTGACGGAGGCGGCCCGGGAGGCCGGCCGGACCGCGCGGGTGCAGCTGAAGGCCGACACCGGGCTCGGGCGCAACGGCTGCCAGCCCGCCGACTGGCCCGAACTCGTCGCCGAGGCACTGCGGGCCGAGCGCGAGGGGCTGGTCCGGATCACCGGCCTGTGGTCGCACTTCGCGTGCGCCGACGAACCGGGGCACCCCTCCATCGCCGCCCAGCTCGCCCGGTTCCGGGAGATGCTGGCGTACGCGGAGGAGCAGGGCGTGCGCCCGGAGGTCCGGCACATCGCCAACTCCCCGGCCACGCTGACCCTCCCGGAGACCCACTTCGACCTCGTCCGGCCGGGCATCGCCATGTACGGCGTCTCACCCAGCCCGGAGATCGGCACCCCGGCCGACTTCGGGCTGCGGCCGGTGATGACGCTGAGCGCGTCGCTCGCGCTGGTCAAGCACGTGCCGGGCGGGCACGGCGTCAGCTACGGCCACCACTACGTCACCCCCGGCCCGACCACCCTCGGCCTCGTCCCCGTCGGCTATGCGGACGGTGTGCCCCGGCACGCCTCCGGCAGCGGTCCGGTGCTGGTCGACGGCAAGTGGCGGACGGTCGCCGGGCGGGTGGCCATGGACCAGTTCGTGGTCGACCTCGGCGGCGACGAGCCCCCGGTCGGCGCGCAGGCCGTGCTGTTCGGGCCCGGCGACCGCGGTGAGCCGACCGCCGAGGACTGGGCCCAGGCCTGCGGCACGATCGCGTACGAGATCGTCACACGGATCGGAACGCGCGTTCCCCGCGTCTATGTGGACGGGGAACACGAGGGGTAACCCCTTAGGGAGGGGGGCGCCACGCGCCGGTCACTCCTGTTCTCACCGATGACGGGAACGGCCCGGGCGGCACGGGCAGCGCACGCACCACAGTGGCACCACCTGTTTCATCACCCGGCGAACTGCAGTACGGCGAAGAGGAGCGGTACGTGAGCGAGAGCAGTGCGGAGGCCGTGGCGGACGTCGTCGCCGCGGCGGCCGTCGCCTCCGCCGCCGCGGGGGCGGGCGGGAGCTGGCGCAGGGCGACGGGTATCGCCGGTGCCGCGATAGGCGTCCTCGCCGCGGGCGCGGCCGCGGGCGTGGCCGTCGAGCGGATGACGGTGGGGCGCGGGATGCGCCGCAAGGCCCGTCTCGCGCTGGACTCCACGGGCCCCTACGGCACCCTGCGCGGCACCCCCGGCAAGGCGTACGCCGACGACGGCACCGAGCTGTACTACGAGGTCGACGACGTCGAGCCCGACCCCGGCCCCAGCGTCTCCCCGCGCCGCCGCAGGCTGTTCGGGCGCAAGGCGCCCGCCCCGGTCACCGTCGTCTTCTGCCACGGCTACTGCCTCAGCCAGGACTCCTGGCACTTCCAGCGCGCGGCCCTGCGCGGCGTCGTGCGGACCGTGCACTGGGACCAGCGCAGCCACGGCCGGTCCGGGCGGGGCGTGGCCCAGGCCCGGGAGGACGTGCCGCTCACCATCGACCAGCTCGGCCGCGATCTGAAGGCGGTCATAGACACGGCCGTGCCCGACGGCCCGATCGTGCTGGTGGGCCACTCCATGGGCGGGATGACGACGATGGCGCTGGCCGCCCAGTTCCCGGAGCTGATCCGGGACCGGGTGGTGGCCACCGCGTTCGTCGGCACCTCGTCCGGACGGCTCGGCGAGGTCAACTTCGGGCTGCCGGTCGCCGGCGTCAACGCGGTGCGCCGGATCCTGCCGGGGGTGCTGAAGGCGCTCGGGCAGCAGGCGGAGCTGGTGGAGAAGGGGCGCCGGGCCACCGCCGACCTCTTCGCCGGGATCATCAAGCGGTACTCGTTCGCGGGGCGGGACGTCGACCCGGCAATCGCGCGGTTCGCCGAGCGGATGATCGAGTCCACACCGATCGACGTGGTCGCCGAGTTCTACCCGGCCTTCACCGACCACGACAAGACCGAGGCCCTCGGCTGCTTCCGGGACGCCCCCGTGCTCGTGCTGGCCGGGGTGCAGGACCTGGTCACGCCCAGCGAGCACAGCGAGGCCATCGCGGACCTGCTCCCGGACGCCGAGCTGGTGCTCGTGCCGGACGCCGGGCACCTGGTCATGCTGGAGCACCCGGAAGTGGTCACCGACCGCCTCGCCGACCTGCTGACCCGCGCGGGCGCCGTGCCCGCAGGGGCTACCGTAAGTGGCTATGGAACAAGCAGCAGCTCCAGCAGCACCGCACGACCCCGCTGAGACCCGGCTGACCGTCACGTCCCCCGAGCAGATGCGGGAACTGGGCCGCCGGCTGGCCAAACTGCTGCGCGCGGGCGACCTGGTGATGCTCACCGGGGAACTGGGTGCGGGCAAGACCACGCTGACCCGCGGGCTCGGCGAGGGGATGGGCGTGCGCGGCGCGGTCACCTCCCCCACCTTCGTGATCGCCCGGGTGCACCCCTCGCTCGGCGGCGGCCCGCCGCTCGTCCACGTCGACGCCTACCGGCTCTCCGGCGGGCTCGACGAGATGGAGGACCTCGACCTGGACGTGTCCCTGCCCGACTCGGTGATCGTCGTGGAGTGGGGCGAGGGCAAGGTCGAGGAGCTGACCGAGGACCGGCTGCAGGTCGTCATCCACCGGGCCGTCGGGGACACCACGGACGAGGTACGGCACGTCACCGTGACCGGAATCGGCGACCGGTGGTCGGACGCGGCCCTGGAGACGCTCGCGGCCTGAGGGGCCTGAGGGGCCTGAGGGGCCTGAGGGGCCTGAGGGGCCTGAGCGGCCCGGCGGCTCCACGGGGTGCCTTCCCGGCACTCTTTCCGACAGGCCGTCGGGAAATCATTGCGCAGGACGCACCGGGCGTGGTCACATGGTGTCCAGGCCGTGGTTAGGCGTGCCTAACCACGCACCGCCCCGCACGTCAGGAGGCGTCCATGCCCGCTTCTCGACCCACGGCGCGACCGGCCGGGCCGCCCGTGCTCCCCGGGGTGTCCATGCGCGACCTGCTGGCTTCGTGCGCGGCCGCCGAACTGATCTCCCGGCCGCCGAGCGCCCCCGAACCGGCCCGGCCGGAGCCACCGGCGAGCGAGCACCCCGAAGCCGCGTAGCGGCAACGCTCAGCGGATCACCACGACCGGAACGCCGATGGTGGCGAACCGCCACATCGCGTCGCCGTCCGCGCGCCGCTCCCGGATGCCGCCCGTCTTCACGTCCATGGTGGTGTCCGAGCCGGCGCCCACCGCCGCGCTGAACCCGATGGCCACCCCGTCCACGCTGGTGAAGCGGACGACGTGCTCGACCGGGGCGCCGTCCGTCCCGGTGGCCGTGTTGGAGCGGGACGTGACCCAGTAGAGGCCGACCGGCGGGTCCACGGAGCCCGGGTGCACGCCGAAGCGGCGCTGCACCCGATTGTGGTCGTCGACCAGCCAGACGCGGTCGTCGTCCACCGAGTACACGACCCGTTCACCCTTGCCGGACCCGGTCGGCAGAGCGCCTGGATGGCCTCGGTCGCGCGGCGCCTTGCTGACGACCGCGGAGGGCGGCGCGCTCGCCCCGGGCTTCCCGCCCAGACCCGGCGGCACGTTCGCCGACGCCTGGTAGGCGAGGAATCCGACGGTCCCGACGGCCGCGGCGGTCAGGCCGGCCACGATCCCGGAGCTGGTCCCTGCCACGCGCGCCCACCTCTGCTTCGTGCCATATGTCGTACTTCGTACGAACCGTAGCAGTCGGTGACCGTCTGCCCCGGACGGCCATGCACGAGCGTCGGGCGCCGTAGGCTGTTCGCGTGCTCTTGCTCGCTCTGGATACCGCCACCCCCGCCGTCACCGTCGCGCTGCACGACGGCACGGACGTCATCGCCTCGTCGAGCCAGGTGGACGCGCGCCGGCACGGAGAGCTGCTGCTGCCGGCCGTCGACCGCGTCCTCACCGAGGCGGGCCTCAAGCTGGAGGCCGTCACCGGGATCGCCGTAGGCGTCGGCCCCGGCCCTTACACCGGCCTGCGCGTCGGCCTGATGACCGCCGACACCTTCGGTCTCGCGCTCGGCGTCCCCGTGTACGGCCTGGGCACGCTGGACGCCCTCGCCTACGCCGCGGACATCGAGAAGGGCCCCTTCGTCGTGGCGACCGACGCCCGGCGCAAGGAGGTCTACTGGGCCACGTACGCCGACTCGCGCACCCGGCTGACCGGGCCGGCCGTCGACCGCCCCGCCGACATCGCCGAGCGGGTCGCGGGACTCCCGGCGGTCGGCGCGGGCGCGCTGCTCTACCCGGACACGTTCCCGAGCGTCCACGAGCCCGAGCACGTGTCCGCCGCCGCCCTCGCCGCGCTGGCCGCCGAGCGTCTCGCGGCCGGCGACGAGCTGCCCGCCCCCCGCCCGCTGTACCTGCGCCGCCCCGACGCCCAGGTCCCCAAGAACTACAAGGTGGTCACCCCCAAGTGACGGAACCGGCAACCCCGCGCCTGCGCGAGATGCGCTGGTGGGACATCGACCCGGTCCTGGAGCTGGAGAGGGACCTGTTCCCCGAGGACGCCTGGTCCCGGGGCATGTTCTGGTCCGAGCTGGCCCACGCCCGGGGCCCCGAGGCGACCCGGCGGTACGTGGTGGCCGTGGACGACGGCGGCCGGATCGTCGGGTACGCGGGCCTCACCGCCTCCGGCGACCTCGGCGACGTCCAGACCATCGCGGTCGCCCGCGCCCAGCAGGGCACCGGCCTCGGCGGCCGGCTGCTGACCGAGCTGCTGAAGGCGGCCACCGCCTTCGAGTGCGCCGAGGTCATGCTGGAGTGCCGGGTCGACAACGTGCGCGCCCAGAAGCTCTACGAGCGCTTCGGCTTCGTGGCCATCGGCGTCCGGCGCGGCTACTACCAGCCGGGCAACGTGGACGCCCTGGTGATGCGCCTGACCACCGCCCCCGACAGCGGCTCCGCCGCGGACTCCCCTCCAGTACAAGGAACCGAGATCAATGGCTGACGAACCACTCGTCCTCGGCATCGAGACCTCCTGCGACGAGACCGGCGTCGGCATCGTCCGCGGCACCACCCTGCTGGCGGACGCCATCGCCTCCAGCGTCGACGAGCACGCACGCTTCGGCGGCGTCGTCCCCGAGGTGGCCTCCCGCGCCCACCTGGAGGCGATGGTGCCGACGATCGACCGCGCGCTGAAGGAGGCCGGCGTCTCCGCCAGGGACCTCGACGGCATCGCGGTCACGGCCGGACCCGGTCTCGCCGGCGCCCTGCTGGTCGGCGTCTCGGCCGCCAAGGCCTACGCGTACGCGCTCGGCAAGCCCCTGTACGGCGTCAACCACCTCGCCTCGCACATCTGCGTGGACCAGCTGGAGCACGGCCCGCTGCCCGAGCCGACCATGGCCCTGCTGGTCTCCGGCGGCCACTCCTCCCTGCTGCTGTCCGAGGACATCACCTCCGACGTCCGCCCGATGGGCGCCACCATCGACGACGCGGCCGGCGAGGCCTTCGACAAGATCGCCCGCGTGCTGAACCTGGGCTTCCCCGGCGGCCCGGTCATCGACCGGTACGCCAAGGAGGGCGACCCGGAGGCGATCACCTTCCCGCGCGGCCTGACCGGCCCGCGCGACCCCGCGTACGACTTCTCCTTCTCCGGTCTGAAGACGGCCGTGGCCCGCTGGATCGAGGCCAGGCGCGCGGCCGGCGAGGAGGTCCCGGTGCGGGACGTCGCCGCCTCCTTCCAGGAGGCCGTGGTGGACGTGCTCACCCGCAAGGCCGTGCGGGCCTGCAAGGACGAGGGCGTCGACCACCTGATGATCGGCGGCGGCGTCGCCGCCAACTCCCGGCTGCGCGTCCTCGCCCAGGAGCGCTGCGAGGCGGCCGGCATCCGGCTGCGCGTCCCGCGCCCCAAGCTGTGCACGGACAACGGCGCGATGGTCGCGTCCCTCGGCGCCGAGATGGTCGCCCGCAACCGGGCCGCCTCCGCCTGGGACCTGTCCGCCGACTCCTCGCTGCCGGTGACCGACCCGCACGTCCCGGGCCACGACCACGTGCACGAGGTCAGCAAGGAGAACCTGTACTCGTGACCGTCGCCCTGATGTGGGAGGCCCGGGCGGCCGAGGGCAGGGGCGGGGAACTGCTCGACTGGGCCCGTGCGCAGCGGCTCGGCACACGGCCGCTGCGCCGCGAGACCTTCCGCGCGCCGGGGGACCGGGTGCTGGTCATCACCTGGTGGGACGCGCCGTACGACGCCGAACTCCCGGAACTGCCCGAACCCGACGCGGAGTTGGTGACGCGGGCGGTGCACCGGTGGCGGTTCGAGTCGGTGGACGGGGAGCAGCCGCACGGCTGAGTTGATGCGCGGGCCCGTCACCCGCTATGATCATCACACGCGAACGGCCGGAACACCGGCCCGGACGCAGTGCGTTGGTGGTCCAAGGAAAGACGCCCCGCTTCCTGCGGGGAAATGCAGGTGCAAGGCCTGCCCGGCGCTCCATCGAACACCCCGCTCCCGGTCTCCGGGGGCGGGGTGTTCTCGTTTCCGGTCAGATCCGCCCGGCGTCGTGCGGCCGGACCGCCTCCGCCTCGGGACCCTCGCCCTCCAGGCCGACGGCGGGAGCCGTCCGCCGCTCCTGCACCTGCGCGTACGCCATCAGGCCGAACAGCACCGCGAGCAGCACCGCCGAGGAACCCGCCGTACCGAGGTCGAGGCCGCCCTTGGCGACCGGCTTGGTGAGGAGGTCACCGGCGGTGGCGCCCAGCGGGCGGGTCAGCACGAAGGCGAACCAGAAGAGCAGGACGTTCGGCACCGCCGGGACCCGCATCAGCGCCACCAGGACCAGCAGCACACCGGTCACCAGCGCCGCGCCGCCCAGGTAGCCGAGCCCGGAGCTGTCGGAGAGGAAGTCGCCCATCGAGGTGCCGAGGGTGTTGGAGACGAGGATCGCCGACCAGAACAGGGCCTCGCCGCGGAAGCTGACGATCTCGGTGATCCGGAACGTCATCCCGCTCAGCTTCCAGCCGAGGAAGATCAGCAGCAGCAGCGAGACCAGGATCGCCGCGCCCTCCGGGTAGCCGAGTCCGAGGCCCTGCGGCCCCCAGCCCAGCTTGGTGGCGCCGTTCGAGAGGTACTTGGTGCTGGCGTCCCGGTTCATGAAGTCGGACATGGTGGTGCCGGCCATGGAGGTCGACAGGATCACCAGCCAGTAGCAGAACGGGTTGTAGCGCGACGAGCGCAACTGGATCACCAGCGTCACCACGAAGACCAGGAACAGGGCGATGGTGGTGAGGAAGTAGCCGAGCTTCAGCGTCTGCGAGAACAGGTCACCGGCCGTCTCGCCCAGGGTGGTGGCGGCGATCTTCATGATCCAGAAGGCCAGAGTCACCTCGGGCAGCTTCTTCATCACGGACTCGGTCGTCGTCAAGGGTGCTCCTGTCGGTCTGGGGGAACCGTGGTCGGACCCCGACCCTGACAGCGGCAACCTGAACGCATCCTGAACGCGTGTGTCCCGAGGTCTTGTGGAAGCGCCCTTTCTGTGGTTTCGCCCGGCTCAGTCCGCCGCCCCGTCCACGACCTCGCACACCACCTCGCACCGCAGCATCCGCTCCGGGCCCACGGTGCGTACCGGGCCCGTCAGCCGCAGCCGGGCCGTGTGCCGCACCTCCGCGCTCGACGGCCCCAACCGCAGCTCCAGCGCCCCCGGTTCGACCACCCGGGCGCCCGAGCGGTCGGTGAAGGCCGACAGGTCGGCGTGGAAGCGGAAGGTCAGCCGCCGGGACTCGCCGGGGGCCAGCTCCAGCCGCCGGTAGCCGATCAGCCGCACGTCGGGCCGGGTCACCGACGCCACCGGGTCGTGCAGGTAGAGCTGCACGACCTCGGCGCCCGCGCGATCGCCCGTGTTGCGCACGGTGACGGGGAGGTCGTACGAGCCGTCCGTGCCCAGCTCGGTGACCCCGGCGCCGGTGCCGCCCTCCCAGGCGAACTCGGTGTACGAGCGGCCGTGGCCGAAGGGGTACAGCGGGGTCGGGTCCAGGCTGCTGACCTCGCCGGCCAGGCCCAGCGGCGGCTGGAGGTAGGTCCAGGGCTGCCCGCCCGGCCCCCGCGGGACGCTCACCGGGAGCCGGCCGGAGGGGTTCACCCGGCCCGACAAAACCCCGGCGACCGCCGGGCCGCCCTCCTCGCCGGGGAAGAACGCCTGCACGACCGCGCCCAGCCGGCCGGCCCAGCGGCCCAGGGCGTACGGACGGCCGGTCAGCAGGACCAGCACGACCGGCACGCCCGTGGCGACCAGCGCGTCCAGCAGTTCGCCCTGCACCCCCGGCAGGCGCAGGTCGGCCACGTCGCAGCCCTCGCCCGAGGTGCCCCGGCCGAACAGGCCGGCCCGGTCCCCGAGGACCGCCACGCACACGTCCGCCTCCGCCGCCCGGGCCACCGCCTCGGCGAAGCCCGCGGTGTCCGGGTCCGTGACCTCGCAGCCGGGCGAGAACGTCACCTTGGCGTCCGGGAGTTCGGCGCGCAGGGACTCCAGGACGGTCGGGATCGCGATGCCCGCCGGGACCCCCGGGTGGTGGGGGAGCACATGGGAGGGGAAGGAGTAGCAGCCGAGCATCGCGAGCGGGTCCGCCGCGCGCGGGCCCACCACCGCGACCCGCGCGCCGGGGGCCAGCGGGAGCAGCCCGCCGGGGTTGTCCAGCAGGACCACCGACTCCTCGGCCAGCCTCCGGGCCAGGGCGCGGTTGCCCGCCGAGTCGAGGTCCACGGTCCCCCACGGTTCCGGCCGCCAGTCCTCGTCCAGCAGGCCCAGCTCGCACTTCTGGAGCAGCACCCGGCGGGCCGCCCTCTCCACCAGTGCCTCCGGGACCCGGCCCGCGCGCACGGCGGTCACCAGCGGTGCGCCGTAGCAGCGCAGGGTCGGCAGTTCGACGTCGATGCCGGCGGCGAGCGCCAGGTGCGCCGCCCCCGCCTCGTCGTCGGCGACCCGGTGCTGGGTGCGCAGGAAGCCGATGCCGTAGTAGTCGGCGACCACCGTGCCGGTGAAGCCCCACTCGTCGCGCAGGAGTTCGGTGAGCAGGCGCGGGTCGGCGGAGACCGGCACGCCGTCGGTCTCGGTGTACGAGGCCATCACCGAGCGCGCGCCGCCCTCCCGCAGCGCCATCTCGAACGGCGGCAGCGTCACGTCGGCGAACTCGCGCACGCCCGCCCGCACGGGAGCGAGGTTGCGGGCGCCCGCCGAGGACGCGTACCCGGCGAAGTGCTTGAGCGTGGCGACGATCCCGGCCGACTCCAGGCCCCGGACATAGGCGGCGCCGACGGTGCCGACCAGGTAGGGGTCCTCGCCGATCGTCTCCTCCACCCGGCCCCAGCGCGGGTCGCGGACCACGTCCAGGACGGGAGCGAGGCCCTGGTGGACGCCGACCGAGCGCAGGTCGTGGCCGATACGCCGGCCCAGCTCCGCCACCAGACCGGGATCGAAGGCCGCGCCCCAGGCCAGCGGTACCGGGTACGCCGTCGCGCCCCAGGCCGTGAAGCCCGCCAGGCACTCCTCGTGGGCGATCGCGGGGATGCCGAAGCGGCCCGCGGCGGCGATCCGGCGCTGGGCGCCCGCCAGGGCCCTGGCACCGACGTCCGGGTCCACCGGCGCGGTGCCGAAGGAGCGGGTCAGCTGGCCGAGGCCGAGGGTGATCAGCTCGTCCCAGTCGTGCTCGGCCGCCATCTCGCGCTGCAGCGGCGCGACCCCCTCGCCGTCCGTGGCCGCGCCCACCCAGACCCCGTAGAGCTGGGCGGTCTTCTCCTCCAGCGTCATCCGGGAGAGCAGGTCGTCGACCCGGGCGGCGGCGGGCAGGGCGTTGTCGCGCCAAGGAGCGGTGGTCATGGAACTCCCGTCGGAGGGGTCGGGGTGCCGGACGTCGGCCCTGGTGCTCACGAATGTTTCGGTCGTAACTCCGAATGTTCCGGGAACCTATGGCGCACGCGCACCTTCGTCAAGAGGGGCCGCAGGGATACGATCGCGGTCATGAAGCCTTCGAAGCCCGCTGAACCGCAGACGGCGACCCTGGCCGAGATCGCCAGGGAGGCCGGGGTCTCCGCTCCGACTGTTTCGAAGGTCCTCAACGGCCGTGCCGACGTCGCCCCGGCGACCCGCGGCCGCGTCGAGGAACTGCTGCGCGCCCACGGCTACCGGCGCCGGCGCGCCGAGGCATCCCGCTCGCCGCTGATCGACCTGGTCTTCCACGAACTGGAGAGCGCCTGGGCGATGGAGGTGATCCGGGGCGTGGAGAACGTGGCCCGGGACGCCGGGCTCAGCGTCGTGCTGTCGGAGTCCGCCGGGCGGCTCACCCCCGGGCGGACCTGGGCCGACCAGGTCGCCGCCCGCCGGCCGCACGGGGTGATCCTGGTGCTGTCCGGGCTCGACGAGTCCCAGCGGGCGCTGCTGACCAGCCGGTCCATCCCGTTCGTGGTGATGGACCCGGCGGGCGATCCCGGCCCGGACGTCCCCTCCATCGGCGCCACCAACTGGCAGGGCGGCTTGGCCGCCACCCGCCACCTGGTGGAACTCGGCCACACCCGGATCGGCGCCATCAGCGGGCCGTCCCGGATGATGTGCAGCCGCGCGCGCGTGGACGGCTACCGGGCGGCCCTGGAGACCGCGGGCCTCCCGGTCGACCCGTCGCTGATCAGGAGCGGGGACTTCCACCACGATTCCGGCTACCGCCTGGGCCTCGACCTGCTGCGCGGCCCCGGCCGGCCCACCGCCGTCTTCGCGGGCAACGACCTCCAGGCGCTGGGGCTGTACGAGGCGGCGCGCGAACTCGGGCTGCGCATTCCCGAGGACCTGAGCGTGGTGGGCTTCGACGACCTGCCGGTCGCCCGCTGGGTGGGGCCGCCGCTGACCACCGTGCGGCAGCCACTGACCGAGATGGCCGAGGCCGCCGCCCGGCTGGTGCTCGAACTCGGGCGCGCCGAGGGCGAGCGGGCGGCGACCCGGGTGGAGCTGGCGACGAGTCTGGTGGTGCGGTCCAGTACCGGAGTGCCTCCGGTCGCGTAGGGGTGCGCGTATTGACGGGTGCCGGGGCCGGCCCCACACTCTCCGAAGCCAGTCGGTTGTTGGACCGAAACTTTCGGAGGCATCCCCCATGCGATCTCTGAGAACAGGCTTATCCCTCGCGGCTCTGCTGACCGGGGCCGCGCTCGTGTTCACAGCCCCCGCCGCGTACGCCGCCGACCCCCCGCTGCGCGACCTGGCCGCCGCCCGGGGCAAGGTCGTCGGCACGGCCGTCACCGGCTCGAAGCTCACCGGCACCTACGGCGCCATCGCCGGCGCGCAGTTCGGCTCGCTGACCCCCGACAACGCCATGAAGTGGGGCTCGGTCGAGCCCACCCGGGGCGGCTTCGACTGGGCCGAGGCCGACCAGATCGTGGCCTTCGCCCAGGCCCACGGTCAGCAGGTGCGCGGCCACACCCTGGTCTGGCACAGCCAGAACCCGAGCTGGCTGACGAACGGCAGCTGGACCCCGGCCCAGCTGAGCGGCCTGCTGCAGAACCACATCAGCACCGAGGTCGGCCGCTACAAGGGCGAGATCGCCGCCTGGGACGTCGTCAACGAGCCCTTCAACGAGGACGGCACCTACCGCACCGGCCTCTGGTACGACGGCCTCGGCTCCGGCTACATCGCCAGCGCCCTCACCTGGGCGCACGCGGCCGATCCGAACGCCAAGCTCTACATCAACGACTACAACGTCGAGGGCGTCGACGCGAAGTCCACCGCCCTGTACAACCTCGTCAAGTCCCTCAAGCAGCAGGGCGTCCCGATCGACGGCGTCGGCCTCCAGGCCCATCTGATCCTCGGCCAGGTGCCCTCGACCCTCCAGCAGAACATCCAGCGCTTCGCCGACCTCGGCGTGGACGTGGCGATCACCGAGCTGGACGTCCGCATGGCCCTGCCCGCCGACAGCGGCGAACTCGCCCAGCAGGCGGCCGACTTCAAGTCGGTCGTGGCCGCGTGCGTCGCGGTGGCCCGCTGCGCCGGCGTCACCGTGTGGGGGTTCGCCGACTCCGACTCCTGGGTGCCGGGCACCTTCCCCGGGTACGGGGCGGCGACGCCGTACGACGAGAACTACGCGCCGAAACCCGCCTACCGCGGCCTCGCGGAGGCGCTGGGCGGCAGCACGACCACCCCGCCCCCGCCCACCGGGGCCTGCACCGCCGCCTACAGCGTGAGCGGCCAGTGGGACAGCGGCTTCACCGGGCAGGTGAAGATCTCCTGTTCGGGCGCGTCACTGGCGTCCTGGAAGGTGAGCTGGACGTACGGCGCGGGCCAGCGGGTCACCCAGGCGTGGAACGCCACCTGCACCCAGTCGGGCGCGGCCGTCTCCTGCGCGAACGCCTCGTACAACGGGGCCGTGCCCGACGGCGGTTCCGTGACGTTCGGGTTCAACGCCTCGTGGAACGGGAGCAATCCGGTGCCCACGGTGACCCTGGGATGAGAATTTCACGAGAAAACCGTCCTTGACGGTCCTCGCTAACAGTCCGCTAATAATTCGGACTTACGTTCCTGCCCGTGACGCGAAAAGAGGAGCAAGGCGAAGCGGGCAGACGGACGGGCCGGCGGTCGCGCGTGCTGAAGGCCGCCGGTCTCGTCCTGGCGGGCGCCCTGGTGCTGGGCACGGCCGCCGCCGGATACGCGTACTGGCACCTGGACCACAACATCACAAGCGTCGACATCGACGGCGCGCTCGGCGGCGACCGCCCGGCCAGGGCGGTGGTCACCCCCTCGGCGAGCGCCTCGGCCCCCGCCGCGCCGCTGCCCACCGGGGCCCTGAACATCCTGGTCCTCGGCTCCGACTCGCGCAGCGGCAAGGCCAACAGGAAGCTCGGCGGGGGTGACAGCACCGGCGCCCGCTCCGACACGGCGATGGTCGTGCACATCGACGCCGGGCGGACCTCGGCGACGGTCGTCAGCATCCCGCGCGACACCCTGGTCACCCGCCCCTCCTGCCCGCTGCCGTCCGGCGGCTCCAGCGCGGTGGCCCACCAGGTCATGTTCAACACCGCCTACGCGCTGGGCGGACCGGTGTGCGCGGTGAAGACCGTCGAGTCGATCACCGGCGTCCGCATGGACCACTACATGGAGGTCGACTTCTCGGGCTTCGCCAAGCTGGTGGACGCGCTCGGCGGGGTCGACATCACCACCGCCCAGGACATCGACGACGACAAAAGCCGGCTGCATCTCAAGGCCGGCACCCACCACCTGAACGGCACCCGCGCGCTCGCCCTCGCCCGCACCCGGTACGGCGTGGGCGACCGCAGCGACCTCGGCCGCATAGGACTCCAGCAGAAACTCGTCAAAGCCCTGCTCGCGCAGATGGCGCGGACCAGCCTGCTCACCGATCCCGCCCGGCTCTACAAGGTCGCCGACGCCGCCACCGCCGGCCTCACCACCGACACCGGCCTGGACTCCCTGGGCGAACTGTCCAGCCTCGGGCGGAGCCTGAAGGGCCTGACGGCCGACCGGGTGCGCACGGTGGTGATGCCGTGGCTGACGGCACCCTCCGACCGCAACCGGGTGGTGGCGAGGGAGCCGGCTGCCGGCCGGTTGTGGGCGTCACTGCGCTGACGTCTACAACCAAAGTCCTTGCGGGGGAGTCTCGTTACCGTGTTCGAGTCACGGCAACGAGAGGGTCTAGTGGTGTTCTCCGTACGTTCGCACGCCCGTTGGGCGGTTCCCCTGGTGCTGGGCATGGCCTCGCTCGGCGTCGTCGCGCCCCCGGCGTCCGCGTCCGGGGGCGTCGCACCCGTCCGCGACGACTTCAACGGCGACGGATACGCCGACCTGGCTGTCGGCGCCCCGAACGGGACGGTCGGCGGACAGTCCGGGGCGGGCTACGTCGCCGTGATGTACGGCGGTCCGCACGGGCTGTCCACGAGCCACCGCACGATCATCAGCAGGGCCACGGCCGGGATTCCCGGCAGCCCGGCCAAGAACCAGAAGTTCGGCCTGCAGGTGTCCAAGGGCGACCTCGACGGCGACGGCCGCGCGGACCTCGTCGTCGGCACCGCCTCCTCGTCCGCCGACGCGGTCGTGGTCTGGGGCGGCCCGCACGGGCTGTCCGGCGGTACGTCGATCCGCGCCACGAACACCCAGACCGGCGACTTCGACGGCGACGGACGCCTCGACCTCGCCGTGTTCCGCAGCGGCTTCGCCACCGGCGACGACCCGATCGGCACCACCGCCACCCTCTGGAAGGGTCCGCTCAAGCGCACCGGCACCCCGGCCGGCAAGACCCCGCTCGACCCCGATTACCTGCGGTACCTCGACGTCCACGACGGCGTCACCGGCGACCTCAACGGCGACGGCCGCACCGACCTGGCCCTGACCTCCTACTGCGGCGACGGCAGCCACTGCGTCGAGGTGTACGTCAGCGGCCCCTCCGGACTCACCCGGGTCACCGACTACCCCGGCGGCGACGGCCCGGCCGCGATCGGCGACCTCGACGGCGACGGCTACGACGACCTGGTCACCGCCTTCTCGGAGGACGAGCGCATCTCGGTGGCGTACGGCTCGCCCTCCGGGCTGGGCGACAGGGACACCTGGCGGACGTACACGCAGAACACGCCCGGCGTCCCCGGCGCCACGGAGGAGGGTGACAGGTTCGGCGCCTCGATCGCCGTCGGTGACATCACCGGCGACGGCATCGCCGACGTGGCGGTCGGCGCGCCGGGCGAGAACACGGGCGAGGGCGTCGTCGACGTGCTGCGCGGCGGCCGCTCCGGGCTGACCGGCACCGGCGCCCAGGCCTTCACGCAGAACACCGCGGGGGTTCCCGGCAGCGCCGAGCCGTACGACGGCTTCGGGTACGCCGTCCGGCTGCTCGACATCAGCGGCGACCGGCACGCCGACCTTGCCGCCGCCGCACCCTACGAGGACGGCGGGAACGGCACGGTCTGGGTGCTGCGCGGACAGTCGTCGGGCGTGGTGACCGGCGCGGCGCTCGCGTTCGGCGGGAAGGCGGTGGGCGCGCCGTACGCGAAGGCGGGGTTCGGGTTCGAGCTGAAGTAAGGGGCCGGCGGCACGCGGGACGCGGTGTGCCGGACCCCGGAAAAATATTTCTGGGGATTCTCCGGGGACGTGTCGATCCGGGTGTCTCCCGTTCGACGCATGGGTGAGCGGCGGGGACAAGGCCCCGCCGCCCCGACCGGAGGAGCCACCATGCCCCGCTACCTGTCCCTCATCCGCATCGACGAGAACTCCGCCCCCGCCGAGGGCCCCAGCGAGGAGCTGATGCGGCGGATGGGCGAGCTGATCGAGGAGATCACCAAGGCCGGCGTCATGCTCGACACCGCCGGCCTCACTCCCACGGCGCAGGGCACCCGCGTGCACTGGGAGGGCGGCCGGATCTCGGTCACCGACGGACCCTTCACAGAGTCCAAGGAGGTCATCGGCGGCTACGCGATCATGCAGTGCAAGGACAAGGCCGAGGCCTTGGAGTGGACCAAGCGCTTCCTGCAGGTCCACGAGGAGTTCTGGACCGTCACCTGCGAGGTCCGGGAGATCGCGGAGGGCTGAGGTCTCCCTGGCGCACGGCCGCCCGGGGGTGTTGCATGGTGGGCTGTGGAATCACAGCCCACCGCGGCGCACGCGATCGAGACCGTCTTCCGCCTGGAGTCCCCGCGGATCGTCGCCGGCGTCGCCCGCATCGTGCGGGACGTCGGCATCGCCGAGGAACTGGCGCAGGACGCGCTCGTCGCGGCGATGGAACAGTGGCCCCGGGACGGCGTGCCCGGCAACCCCGGCGCCTGGCTCATGGCCACCGCCCGGCACCGCGCCGTCGACCTCGTCCGGCGCCGCGAGACGTACGCCCGCAAGCTCGCCGAGATCGGCCGGGACCTGGAGACCACCGCCCCGCCCGAGGAGCCCGCCGACCCCGAGGACATCGACGACGACCTGCTGCGGCTCGTCTTCACCACCTGCCATCCGGTGCTGTCCCCGGAGGCCCGCACCGCGCTCACCCTGCGGCTGCTCGGCGGCCTGACCACGGCCGAGATCGCCCGTGCCTTCCTCGTCCCGGAGCCCACGGTCGCCCAGCGCGTCGTCCGCGCCAAGCGCACCCTGGCGACCAGGAACGTCGCCTTCGAGGTGCCCTACGGCCCCGACCGCGAGGCCCGCCTGGGCTCGGTCCTGGACGTCATCTACCTGATCTTCAACGAGGGGTACGCGGCCACCGCGGGCGACGACCTGCTGCGGCCCGGGCTGTGCGAGGACGCGCTGCGCCTGGCCCGGGTGCTGTCCACGCTGATGCCCAAGGAGCCCGAGGTGCACGGGCTGACCGCGCTGCTGGAGTTCCAGGCCTCCCGCGCCGCGGCCCGCACCGGCCCCGACGGCACACCGGTGCTGCTGAAGGACCAGAACCGGCGCCGCTGGAACCGCATGCTCATCGCCCGCGGCGTGCAGGCCCTCGCCCGCGCCGACGCCACCGGCACCGGCGCTCCCGGCCCCTACGGCCTCCAGGCCGCCATCGCCGCCTGTCACGCGCACGCGTACACCTACGAGGAGACCGACTGGCGGACCATCGCCACCCTGTACGGGCTGCTCGCGGCCCGCTCCCCGTCCCCGGTCGTCGAGCTCAACCGGGCCGTCGCCGTGTCGATGACCGACGGCCCCGCCGAGGGCCTGCGGCTGGTGGACGCGCTCGCGGCGGAACCCGCCCTGCGCGACTACCACCTGCTCCCCAGCGTGCGCGGCGACCTGCTGACCCGGCTGGGCCGCACGGCGGAGGCCCGCGCGGAGTTCGCCCGCGCGGCGTCCCTGACCCGCAACGCACGCGAACGCGCGCTCCTGCTGAGCCGGGCCGCCGGCGACGGCTGAGCGGGCGCGTGTGTCAGCGGGCCGGGTGGCCGAGCAGCATGGTGGGGGCGCCCGCGACACGGGTGAGGAAGACCGTGGCGGAGTTCGGGCCCTGGGGCCTGACCTTCCTGCGCAGTTCCTCCGGCTCGACCGCCGAGCCCCGCTTCTTCACCGTCAGGACGCCCACCTCGCGCTCCCGCAGCAGGGCCTTCAGCCGCTTCACGTTGAACGGGAGCCGGTCCGTGATCTCGTAGGCGGTGGCGTACGGCGTCGGGCGCAGCGCGTCGGCGGTGACGTACGCGATCGTCGCGTCGAGGAGGCCGCCGCCGACCTCCTCGGCCACCTCGGCGACCAGGTGGGCGCGGATGACGGCGCCGTCGGGCTCGTACAGGTACCGCCCCACCGGCCGCACCTCCGGGTCGGGCAGGCCGCGTCCCGGCAGGGTGCGCGGGCCCGGCAGCAGCGTGGCCCGCACAGTGCCCGGCGCGCCGGCCCCGAACCACAGCACGGCCTCTTTCACGTCCCCGCCGTCCGAGATCCACTCGGCCTCCGCCTCGGCGGGGATCGCCTCGTGCGGGATGCCGGGCGCGATCTTCAGCGCGGCGCGGGGAGCGCCGAGCGCCGTCTCCACCGCCCACGACAGGGGCGGTGAGTAGGCCTCGGGGTCGAAGATCCGGCCCCGCCCGCCGCGCCGCGCGGGGTCCACGAACACGGCGTCGTACCCCTGGGTGCTCACCTCCGTGACGTCCGCCTCGCGCACCTCGATCAGCCCGTCGAGCCCCAGCGCCGCCGCGTTCGCCCGCGCCGCGGCCGCCGCCAGCGGGTCCCGGTCCACGGCCAGCACCCGGATGCCGGCCCGGGCCAGCGCGATCGCGTCGCCGCCGATCCCGCAGCACAGGTCGGCGACCGAGGTCACGCCCAGGTCCTTCATCCGGTCCGCCCGGTACGCCGCCACGCTCGCCCGGGTCGACTGCTCGACCCCGTTCGGCGTGAAGAACATCCGCCCCGCGTCCCCGGCCCCGAACTTCGCGGCCGCCCGCTGCCGCAGCCGGGCCTGTCCGAGCGCCGCCGACACCAGGTCGGCCGGGTGCTCGCGGCGCAGCCGGGTGGCGACGGACAGCTCCCGTGCGGGGTCGGTGTCGCGCACCTCGTCGAGGAGGGCGCGGCCTTCGGGGGTGAGGAGGAGGGCGAGGTCGTTCACCGGGTCATTGTGGGCCAGTCGGTGGACGGTGCGCTTGCGGGCGGCGGTGTCGGCCCGGGTTCGGCGCCGCGGCCTGCGAGGATCCGGCACCATGCGAGTCGTAGTACAAAATGACAAATTTCGGGCACGGCTCCAGCGAGTCGTCCTCCGCAGCGGGCTGGCCGCCCTGGCCTGCGCCGCCGTCGCCTCCGGCTGCTCCGCCCCGGGCACGGACTCCGGCTCCGGGGGCGCCCCCGGCCGGCAGCCCGGCCAGGGCGGCCCCGACCGCCCCACGGACCCCCGGGCGCGCCTCGCCGCCGAGCACGAGCGCCTGGTCGCCGCCGCCCGGCGCTGGAACCTGGACCAGGTGCCGCTCACGCCGCCGGCCCCGCCGGCCGTCAGGCCGAGGATCACCCCACGCGCCGGCTTCGAGGTGGACGGCCAGCAGGAGGAGAACCTGCCCCCGGTCTTCACCACCGTTCCGACCAGGCAGAAGGTCGTGTTCCTCACCATCGACGACGGTGACGACAAGGACCCGGACTTCCTGCGCATGATGAGCGACCTGAAGGTCCCGTACTCGGCGTTCCTCAGCAACTACCTCGTCAAGAACGACTACGGCTACTTCCGCAGGATGCAGGCCGAGGGCCACACCCTCAACAACCACACCCTCACCCATCCCTACCTGCCCGGTCTCTCCTACGAGGAGCAGAAGGACGAGATCTGCGGCATGCAGGCCATCATGAAGAAGCAGTTCGGCAAGGCGCCGACGGTCTTCCGGCCGCCCTACGGCGACTACAACGGCGACACCCTGCGCGCCGCCAAGTCCTGCGGGATCAAATACGCGCCCATCTGGGACGAGGAGGTCTTCGTCGACCACTGGGAGTACCGCGACGACGACCGCAGCCTGCACCCCGGCGACATCGTGCTCACCCACTTCCGCGGCCGCAACGACTGGAACGGCACGATGGTCGACGACATGCGCCGCTTCCTGAACAAGGTCACGCGTGACGGGTACGCCGTGGCGCGCCTGGAGGACTACCTGTGAGGCGCGGGGGGCCGACGGGGGGTGACGGGCGGGCCCCGCGGGTCCTACGAGCCCCGCGGGCCCGGCGGCACCGGCGTACCGGGTCCGCCACGCCGGAGCCGGCACCCGGGCCGGGGCCGAAGCCGCGGCCTGGGCCGGTGTCGTGGCGGGGGTGGGTCTCTGGCGACGAGCGCGGCGGTGGGCGCGACCGTGGGCCTGGTGGCGTGCGGGCCGGGCGCGACGGTGGGCGTGGTGGTGCGCGGGCCGGGCGCGACGGTGGGCGTGGTGGGGCGCGGGCCGGGCGGTCCGGGACCGGCGCGCCGCGGGCCGGTCCGGCCGCCGCGCTGGGTGCCGCCCTCGCCTCGGTCCTCCTGCTCGCCGGCTGCGCCCAGTCCGTCGACCCCATCGAACGCCTGGGCAAGCGCGCGGCCCAGGGGGTACGGGCGTCGAGCCCGGCCGGGGACCAGGTCTACCGCCGGTGGGGCCTGGCCGCCCCGCTCGCCGCGCCGCCCAGCCACCCGGCCCGGCCGCTGACGGCCCAGCGCCCGGGCACCTCGCCGCTCCGGGTGGTGCACCGCGTCGCCACCTCCGACAAGGTCGTCTTCCTCACCTACGACGACGGCGCCGAACGGGACCCGCGCTTCGTCGACATGGTCCGCGACCTGCGGCTGCCGGTCAGCTTCTTCCTGACCGACAGCGTCGTGGGCCCGGGCTACGGCCACTTCGCCCGGCTGCGCGCGGTGGGCGCCGGCATCGAGAACCACACCCTGGACCATCCGGCGATGGCCGGACTGCCGTACGCCGGGCAGCGCGCGGAGATCTGCGGCCAGCAGGAGAAGCTGAGGTCCCGTTTCGGCCTGCGCCCCCGCCTCTTCCGCCCGCCCTACGGCACGTACGACACCACGACCCTGCGCGCCGCCGCCGACTGCGGCGTCTCCGCGCTCGTGCTGTGGCGCGCCGCCATGACCTCCGACGGCATCACCTACGCCAGGGGCGCCCACCGCCTGGGGCCCGGCGACATCGTCCTCGTCGGCCCCGACGAGGCCACGGGCCCCGACTTCAAGGAGCGCACGCGCCGCCTGCTGCGCGAGGCGCAGGCCCGGGGCCTGACCGTGGGACGCCTCGAGGACTACCTGTAGGACGCCCGGCACTCCGGGGGCCGGCCGGGGCCGATGATCCACGACGCGCCGCCGTAATTGGCACTCCGCTTGACCGAGTGCTAACCCCGGTCATAGTCTCGGCTTTGGCACTCCCCCCTGGAGAGTGCCAAATACGCGACGGGCAGGTCCGGCACCCGCGACGACGGATCCACCTGGTCGCCACCTCAGACAGTTAACCCCGTGAGATCTCCGAAGGGGGAGGTCGGATCGTGACGACCACCAGCTCCAAGGTTGCCATCAAGCCGCTCGAGGACCGCATCGTGGTCCAGCCGCTCGACGCCGAGCAGACCACCGCCTCTGGCCTGGTCATCCCGGACACCGCGAAGGAGAAGCCCCAGGAGGGCGCCGTCCTCGCCGTGGGCCCGGGCCGTTTCGAGAACGGCGAGCGCCTTCCGCTCGACGTCAAGGTCGGCGACGTCGTCCTGTACAGCAAGTACGGCGGCACCGAGGTGAAGTACAACGGCGAGGAGTACCTCGTCCTCTCGGCTCGCGACGTCCTCGCGATCATCGAGAAGTAGTCACCTCGAGCACCTTTTGCTCTTGACCTGCGCCCCTGGCCCCCGCGACCGATAACGAAGCCGGGCGCCCGGGGCGCAGTCGTCTTTACACCCACAGATTTCCGAGAGGGCTTCCGCTGTCATGGCGAAGATTCTGAAGTTCGACGAGGACGCCCGTCGCGCCCTTGAGCGCGGCGTCAACAAGCTGGCCGACACGGTGAAGGTGACGATCGGCCCCAAGGGCCGCAACGTCGTCATCGACAAGAAGTTCGGCGCCCCCACCATCACCAACGACGGTGTCACGATCGCCCGTGAGGTCGAGATCGACGACCCGTACGAGAACCTCGGCGCGCAGCTGGTGAAGGAGGTGGCGACCAAGACCAACGACATCGCTGGTGACGGCACCACCACCGCCACGGTGCTCGCCCAGGCGCTGGTGCGCGAGGGCCTGAAGAACGTCGCCGCCGGCGCCTCCCCGGCCGCCCTCAAGAAGGGCATCGACGCCGCGGTCAAGGCCGTCTCCGACGAGCTCCTCGCCTCGGCCCGCCCGATCGACGAGAAGTCCGACATCGCCGCCGTGGCCGCGCTGTCCGCCCAGGACCAGCAGGTCGGCGAGCTGATCGCCGAGGCGATGGACAAGGTCGGCAAGGACGGTGTCATCACCGTCGAGGAGTCCAACACCTTCGGTCTGGAGCTGGACTTCACCGAGGGCATGGCCTTCGACAAGGGCTACCTGTCGCCGTACTTCGTCACGGACCAGGAGCGCATGGAGGCCGTCCTCGACGACCCCTACATCCTCATCAACCAGGGCAAGGTCAGCTCCATCCAGGACCTGCTGCCGCTGCTGGAGAAGGTCATCCAGGCCGGCGCCTCCAAGCCCCTGCTGATCATCGCCGAGGACGTCGAGGGCGAGGCCCTGTCGACCCTGGTCGTCAACAAGATCCGCGGCACCTTCAACGCCGTCGCGGTGAAGGCCCCGGGCTTCGGTGACCGCCGCAAGGCCATGCTGCAGGACATCGCCACCCTCACCGGCGGCACCGTCATCTCCGAGGAGGTCGGCCTCAAGCTCGACCAGGTCGGCCTCGACGTGCTGGGCTCCGCCCGCCGCGTGACCGTCACCAAGGACGACACCACGATCGTCGACGGCGGCGGCGACTCCGCCGACGTCGCGGGCCGCATCGGCCAGATCAAGGCCGAGATCGAGAACACCGACTCCGACTGGGACCGCGAGAAGCTCCAGGAGCGCCTCGCGAAGCTGGCCGGCGGCGTGTGCGTGATCAAGGTCGGCGCCGCCACCGAGGTGGAGCTGAAGGAGAAGAAGCACCGTCTGGAGGACGCCATCTCCGCGACCCGCGCCGCGGTCGAGGAGGGCATCGTCTCCGGTGGTGGCTCCGCTCTGGTCCACGCCGTCAAGGTCCTCGAGGGCAACCTCGACAAGACCGGCGACGAGGCCACGGGTGTCGCGGTCGTCCGCCGCGCCGCCGTCGAGCCGCTGCGCTGGATCGCCGAGAACGCCGGCCTCGAGGGCTACGTGATCGTCTCCAAGGTGGCCGAGCTCGACAAGGGCAACGGCTACAACGCCGCCACCGGCGAGTACGGCGACCTGGTCAAGGCCGGCGTCATCGACCCGGTCAAGGTCACCCGCTCCGCCCTGGAGAACGCCGCCTCCATCGCCTCCCTCCTCCTGACGACCGAGACCCTGGTCGTCGAGAAGAAGGAAGAGGAGCCGGCCGAGGCGGGCCACGGCCACGGTCACGGCCACTCCCACTAGTCTCGCGCCGACCCCAGCCGAACAGCCGGTGCCCGGCACCCCCTCGGGGGTGCCGGGCACCGGCCGTCCGGTCCCGTCCTACCGCTCCAGCTCGTCCAGCGCCCCGAGCTGCTGCATCAGCCCCAGCTGATCGTCCTGCCACCAGATTTCGGTGATCTTGCCGTGGGGGCCGAAGCGGAAGAGGGTCATGCCGGTCATGGTGACCTGGCGGCCGGTCGCCGGGATGCCCAGGAAGTCGCCCTTGTGGGTCGCGTGCCAGGTCCAGCGGGCGCAGGCCTGGTCGCCCTGGGCCAGCACGTCGTCGACGATGAAGGCGAAGTCGAACGCGCCGCGCCACATCCGGTACTCGGCGCGGACGCCGTCCAGGCCGATGGTGTCCTGCGGGTTCACCGGGTCGTGGCTGTGGATGTCCTCGTCCAGCAGGTCGTTGAGCGGCGGCAGCTCGCCCTCGCTCTCCAGGGCCGCGAAGAGCCGCCGTACGGCATCGAGGCCCAACTGCTCGTCCCTGACGACGTCCAGGTCCGTGAACGTCGGCATCTCGTCGCACAGCGCGACCATGTCCTGGAAGATCTTGCCGGTCTCCGGCAGGTTCGAGTTCCGCATCGCCTCCTCGTACGACGGGAACTCCACCACCTCGACGATGTGCGACGCGTCCGAGCGGTCCTTGCCGACGACCGCGTGCGTCGCCGTACGCCGTCCTTTGCTCTGCGTGACCCAGTCGTCCAAGAGCCGGTTCATCTCGTCCAGCCGGCTCGTCCTGCACTCGATGAGCTGTACGAAGGTCATGTCCCACCGCCTCCGGCCCCCCTGGTCCGGTACCGACCCGACCATTTTCCCACCGGAGCGGCGGCACCACCCGTCCTACTGGGGGCCGTACTTGCGCCCCGTCCGCGAGCTGATGCCGCCCATGAGCCCGCGCGGGGCGACCTTCACCAGACCCATCAGCGCCTTGTAGCGCGGGTCCGGGATCGACAGCGACTTCCCGCGCGCGAGGTCCGCGAGCGCCGCCGCGACCAGCTTGTCCGCGTCCAGCCACATCCAGCCCGGGATGTTGTCCGTGCCCATCCCGGCCCGCTGGTGGAACTCGGTGCGCACGAAGCCCGGGCACAGCGCCATCAGGCGGACGCCCGAACCGGCCAGGTCCTTGGCCGCGCCCTGGGTGAACTGCACGACCCACGCCTTCGACGCGCCGTACGTGCCCCGCGGCAGGAAGGCCGCCACCGAGGCGACGTTCACCACCCCGCCGCGACCGCGCTCGCGCATCGCCGCGGACGCCGCGGACGTCAGCCGCAGCACCGCCTCGCAGTGCACCTTGAGCATCCGCAGCTCGTCGGTCATGGAGACGTCCAGGTAGCGGCCCTTGTTGCCGAAGCCGGCGTTGTTGATCAGCAGGTCGACCGGCTTCTTGCGGTCCCCGAGCCGGTCGGCCACCGTCTCGATGCCCTTGTCCTCGGCGAGGTCGGCGGTCAGCACCTCCACCTCGACGCCGTGCCGGTCGTGCAGCTCGGTCGCCTGCTCGTGCAGCCGTGTGGTGTCCCGGGCGACCAGGACGAGGTCATGCCCGTCAGCCGCCAGCCGCCGCGCGAACGCGGCACCGATTCCCGCGGTCGATCCCGTAATCAGAGCCGTTGTCATGGCCCAAGGGTAGTGACCCGGACCGACAGCGTCCGCTCCCTCGTGACGCCTTCTCAGCGGGCCTGAGCGGCCATGTACCTGCGGGCCGCGGCCAGCGTCTCGGCGTGCAGGGCGGCGCCCGCCACGAGCAACCCCGGCAGCAGGTTCCGCTCGGTGGTGACCGCGCGGAACTGCAGCGCCGCCGTCACCGCGTGGTCCGGCCGGTGCACGATCTCGATCGGATCGCCCGCCCGTATCTCACCCGGTTCGATCACCCGCAGGTAGGCACCGGTCACGCCCTTCCGGGTGAACCTCTTCACCCAGCCCCGCTCGCCCAGATGGCCCTGAAACGTACGGCACGGGATCCGCCCCGAGGTGACCTCCAGAACCAGCCCGGAACCGATTCTCCAGCGCTCGCCGATCAGCGCCCCGGAGACGTCCAGACCCTCGGTCGTGAGGTTCTCGCCGAAGCAACCGCTGGGCAGCGCCCGGCCCAGTTCGCGCTCCCACGCGTCGAGGTCCTCGCGCGCGTAGGCGTACACGGCCTGGTCGTCGCCCCCGTGATGACGCGTGTCGCACACCGCGTCCCCGGCGACGCCGCTCGCGCCGACGCCCTTGGGCCCGGGCGCCGCCACCCGCACCGGCTGGTCGACCGGCTGCTTGTCGATGCCCGTCACGCCCTCGGGCTGGTCGGTGTACGGCACCGGCCGCGGGCGGCCGACGTTGAGCGAGAGAACCTTCATGCCCGAACGGTACGGGACCGGTTCCCAAAGCGTCGACGCAATATTGGCCGCCGTACCCAAGCCGGGCTTATGCTTGACGGGTGATCGAGGCCCGTCATCTCCGCGTCCTGCGCGCCGTCGCCACCACCGGCTCCTTCTCCGCGGCGGGGCGGGAACTGGGCTGCACCCAGCCGGCCGTCAGCCAGCAGATGAAGGCCCTGGAGACCTCCGTCGGCACCCCGCTGCTGGTGCGCACCGGCCGCGAGATGCGCCTCACCCAGGCCGGCGAGGCCCTGGTCAGACACGCCTCCGGGATCCTCGCGGGGCTCACCGCCGCCGAGGAGGAGGTCGCCGCCATCGCCGGTCTGCGGGCCGGCCGGGTCCGTCTGGTCTCCTTCCCGAGCGGCAGCTCCACCCTGGTCCCCACCGCCCTGGCCGCCCTGCGCGCCGCCCACCCCGGCACCCGGGTCTCCCTGGAGGAGGCCGAGCCCCCCAAGTCCGTCGGACTGCTGCGCGAGGGCGACTGCGACCTGGCCCTGGCCTTCCGCTACGAGGGGGCCGCGGTGGCCGAGGACTGGGACGACCTCGTCGTACGCCCCCTGCTGGTGGACCGCCTCGTGGCCCTCGTGCCGGAGCGGCACCGGCTCGCGCGCGCGGAGTCCGTTGCCATCGGCGAGCTGGCCCGGGAACCCTGGATCGCGGGCTGCCCGCGCTGCCGGGGCCAGCTCGTGGAGGTGTGCGAGGGCGCCGGCTTCACGCCCCGCATCGACTTCGCGACGGACGACTACCCGGCCGTCGTCGGCCTGGTCGGCGCCGGTCTCGGGGTGGCCGTCCTGCCGCAGCTCGCGGTGGACTCGGTGCGGCCCAGGGGGGTGCGCACAGTGGCGCTGGAGCCGGTCGTGCGGCGTCAGATCGTCGCCCTCACCCTGCCCGACCTGGCACAGGTGCCGGCCGTGGCGGCGACGCTGGAACAGCTGGCCCGGGCGGCGGGACGCGCCGCCTGACGAGCGCCCCGGGGGCGGGGCCGCGGGCAAGGGTCTTGGGCACGCACGTGGCGTGCCCAATGGCGGTACGGAAGAGCACCCGGCGGTCCGTGGGTGCAGAAACGTTTCCTTCAGTGATGCGAGGCGTGGTCGCCGCCGGTGGAAGAAGCCGCCACCAAGCGGTTGCGCGCCCGCCCCATCAACTCCTCACGCTCGTCCTCGGTCAGGCCGCCCCAGACCCCGTACGGCTCGCGCACCGCCAGGGCATGTGCCGCGCACTCCGCGCGGACCGGGCACCTCATGCAGACCTCCTTGGCCGAGTTCTCGCGAGCGCTCCGAGCCGCCCCGCGCTCGCCCTCAGGGTGAAAGAAGAGCGAGCTGTCCACGCCGCGGCAGGCAGCCAGCAGCTGCCAGTCCCACAGGTCCGCGTTCGGTCCGGGAAGGCGGGAGAAATCTGCCATTACGTGACCCCTTGTAGCCGTTCTGGGCGGATACGGTGCCAACGACCGTACATCTCCGGTCTAAGGAGATGAAAATATGACTCATTGCGAATCTAGCTCCAGACACCGAGAAACGGGACCAAAAACGGCTAAATGGGGCACGGGTTGTGATGAAAAGTTGAGGGTCGGACGGCCATGTCTGCACCGTGTCGGCTCCCTCACGTAGAGTGCCGAAGACGGCAGGTGGCCCCGTAACTCTTTCGAGTGACCGTCGTTGAGAGTGCGGAGGCGGTTGAAAACACAAGTGCTCGGGCAGGCGTCCGAGACGTTCGACCGCACAGGTGACGATTCCGTACCAGCCTGGAGGCTCAAGGTGACGCGCATCAGCTGCGGAGGGCGGTCATGACATCCGTCCTCGTCTGCGACGACTCCCCGCTTGCCCGAGAGGCGCTCCGCCGCGCGGTAGCGACCGTGCCCGGCGTCGAGCGCGTGACGACGGCGGCCAACGGCGAGGAAGTCCTCCGCCGCTGGGGCGCCGACCGCTCCGACCTCATCCTGATGGATGTACGCATGCCCGGCCTGGGCGGCGTCGAGACCGTGCGCCGGCTGCTGTCCGCCGATCCCGGCGCGCGCATCATCATGCTCACGGTGGCCGAGGACCTGGACGGCGTGGCCCTCGCGGTCGCCGCCGGCGCCCGGGGCTACCTGCACAAGGACGCCTCGCGCGCGGAGCTGCGGGCCACCGTGACCCAGGCCCTCGCCGACCCGACCTGGCGGCTGGCCCCGCGCCGCCTCCGCTCGGCCGAGATGGGCGCGGCGCCCACGCTCACCGCGCGTGAGATCCAGGTGCTCGAGGGCATGAGCCACGGCCGCTCCAACGCCGAGATCGGCCGCGAGCTGTTCCTCTCCGAGGACACCGTCAAGACGCACGCGCGCCGCCTGTTCAAGAAGCTCGGCGCCTCGGACCGGGCGCACGCGGTGGCCCTCGGCTTCCGCTGGGGCCTGGTCCGCTAGGAAGGACGCGTCCCGCCGGGCAGGCGGGGCGATCCGGCACCGGCCGCACCGCCGGGCCGGAAGCCGGTCCGCCTCCTCCCGCCGGAGCGGGGCGGTCTCCCGGCGTCCAGGCGCTCACGGGGCACGCGCGCGGCATGCCTCGGCCGAGGCGTCCGGGTCCGGCCGCCGGGACGGACACCGCGCGACGCCACAAGGACGGACGGGCCCGCGGGGCCGAGTGAACCACTCGCCCCGGGGCGTCCCTCCCGGTCGCCCCCGCGTACCGCCGTACCGCCGTGCGGCGATGTCTGTGCCCGCGCGAACCTCCGGGAGCTGTCCCGGTCGCCCGCGCACGTGGATGTGAGGCGCTTTCGCGGACCGGCCCCGGCCACTCCGCGGATGCCTGAGACACGCCGCTCGCCGGCCTTCCGGCCCGGGCGGGAACGGAGGGTGCCCCGTGCCGGTGCCACGACCCGCTTCCGGGGCGGGCCCGACCCACCCCTGGGCGAAGTCCGGACGGCTTCCGAGCGCGTGCACGCGCGCGAGGCGTCACGGAGTCGCCGGTGCGAGGCGTCGCACGGCGACCCGGGTGACGACTCGTGCGACGAGCCGGCCGGAGCTACATGGGATGCGTCACGCGGTGACCCGTGCGGGCCGGGCGCCCTGGCACGGAGCGGCGCGCGGACGTCCCGGACGGCCGCTCCCCGCGGTGCCCGCGCCGGTGCACCGTGACCGGCCGCGACGGCGCTGTCCGGGGCCGTCGGGAGGCGCGGCGTCGGGACGTCGGCGGGCCGGACGCACGGCACCGCCGGACGCGGTGGCGCGGACCGCGTACGACTGTCCGCCGGACACCCCGTGCTCGTTTCGCCGCGGATGCCGCATCCTTGAGATGTGGAGTCTCTCGGGGACGAGTCGGTCGAGCGGAAGGGGAGGGCGCAGGGAATGAGTGCCGGCGCACCTGCTCATAACGCTTCGGTGCACAACCACGAACACGATGCGACGGGCCGCACGGCCGCAGGGCACCATGGACCGATGCGCGACGACGAGGCGGGCACGGCCCACGGGGCGATCGGTGCCCTCGTGCACCGTGCCGTCGACGGGGACGCGCAGGCCACGCACGACCTGCTCGCGCACGTCCACCCGCTCGCGCTGCGCTACTGCCGCACCCGGCTGTCCCGGCTCCCCGGCGACGCGCGCCACTTCGTCGAGGACCTCGCCCAAGAGGTCTGCGTCGCGGTCCTGCTCGCCCTGCCGCGCTACCGCGACACCGGCCGCCCCTTCGAGGCCTTCGTCTTCGCCATCGCCTCACACAAGGTCGCCGACCTGCAACGTGCCGCGATGCGCCACCCCGGCTCCACGGTCGTCCCCTCGGACGAGATGCCGGAGCGCCCCGACGACTCCCTCGGCCCCGAGGAGCGCGCCCTGCTCAGCAGCGACGCCGAGTGGGCCAAGAAACTGCTGGCCAACCTCCCGGAGAACCAGCGCGAACTGCTCCTGCTGCGCATCGCCGTAGGCTTGACCGCGGAGGAGACGGGGCAGATGTTGGGAATGTCACCCGGCGCCGTACGGGTGGCCCAGCACCGCGCGCTGAGCCGCCTTCGCGCGCTCGCCGAGCAGTGACACCCCGGGGACGAGCACCCCGGCCCCTCTTCTGAACGGTCGCGCTCCCGCTTCCGTACGAACATACGAAGCCTGAAGCGACCCCGTACCGTGGAATTTGCTGACGACGCTTCCCGTTAGCATGGACATCCGCACCGATCAAGGCCATTTGGGGAAGGTGTCATGACTGCAAACGTCGACGGAGTGCCCGGTAAATTCGCGACACTCGGGCTGACCTACGACGACGTGCTGCTGCTGCCGGGCGCATCCGAGGTGCTCCCCAACGCGGTCGACACCTCGTCCCGCATCTCCCGCAATGTCCGGGTCAACATCCCGCTGCTGTCCGCGGCGATGGACAAGGTGACCGAGTCCCGCATGGCCATCGCCATGGCCCGGCTCGGCGGCGTCGGCGTGCTGCACCGCAACCTGTCCGTCGAGGACCAGGTCAACCAGGTCGACCTGGTGAAGCGGTCCGAGTCCGGCATGGTCACCGACCCGATCACGGTGCACCCGGAGGCCACGCTCGCCGAGGCGGACGCGCTCTGCGCCAAGTTCCGCATCAGCGGCGTCCCGGTCACCGACCCGGCCGGCAAGCTGCTGGGCATCGTGACCAACCGCGACATGGCCTTCGAGAGCGACCGCACGCGCCAGGTGCGCGAGGTCATGACTCCCATGCCGCTGGTCACCGGCAAGGTCGGCATCTCCGGGCCCGACGCCATGGAGCTGCTGCGCAAGCACAAGATCGAGAAGCTTCCGCTGGTCGACGACGCGGGCGTCCTCAAGGGCCTGATCACGGTCAAGGACTTCGTCAAGGCGGAGAAGTACCCGAACGCCGCCAAGGACGCCGAGGGCCGGCTGCTCGTCGGTGCCGCCGTCGGCGCCAGCCCCGAGGCGCTGGAGCGCGCCCAGGCGCTGGCCGCGGCCGGTGTGGACTTCCTGGTCGTCGACACCTCGCACGGCCACAACAGCAACGCGCTCAGCTGGATGTCGAAGATCAAGTCGGCCGTG
Source organism: Streptomyces sp. WI03-4A (assembly GCF_033792105.1). Taxonomy (NCBI): domain Bacteria; kingdom Bacillati; phylum Actinomycetota; class Actinomycetes; order Kitasatosporales; family Streptomycetaceae; genus Streptomyces; species Streptomyces sp. WI03-4A. Next base: position 44,379 of record NZ_JARAUO010000043.1, on the reverse strand, counting down.
GACGTCGACGTGATCGGCGGCAACGTGGCCACCCGCGACGGCGCCCAGGCGCTCATCGACGCCGGTGTCGACGGCATCAAGGTCGGCGTCGGTCCCGGCTCGATCTGCACCACCCGCGTGGTCGCCGGCATCGGCGTCCCGCAGGTCACCGCCATCTACGAGGCCTCCCTCGCGGCGCGCGCCGCGGGCATCCCGCTGATCGGCGACGGTGGTCTGCAGTACTCCGGCGACATCGGCAAGGCGCTCGCCGCCGGTGCCGACACGGTCATGCTGGGCAGCCTCCTCGCCGGTTGCGAGGAGTCGCCGGGCGAGCTGCTGTTCATCAACGGCAAGCAGTTCAAGTCGTACCGCGGCATGGGCTCGCTGGGCGCCATGCAGTCCCGCGGCCAGGGCCGGTCGTACTCGAAGGACCGCTACTTCCAGGCCGAGGTCGCCTCCGACGACAAGCTCGTGCCCGAGGGCGTCGAGGGCCAGGTGCCCTACCGCGGCCCGCTCTCCAACGTGCTGCACCAGCTCGTCGGCGGCCTGCGCCAGACCATGGGCTACGTGGGCGCCGCCACCATCGAGGAGATGGAGTCCAAGGGCCGCTTCGTGCGGATCACCTCGGCGGGCCTGAAGGAGAGCCACCCGCACGACATCCAGATGACGGTCGAGGCGCCGAACTACAGCAGGAAGTGAGCACGCGCGGCGACGCGCGCGCACGCGTGACGGCAGCGTGACGGCAGCGCGAGGGCGGTCCCGGGGCATCCGGGGCCGCCCTTGTCGTCCCTGTCGGCGATACTGGAAGGCGCTGCAACGCATAGGGAAAGGCCACCAACGTGACTGAGATCGAGATCGGGCGCGGCAAGCGCGGCCGCCGGGCGTACGCCTTCGACGACATCGCCGTCGTCCCCAGCCGCCGTACGCGGGACCCGAAGGAGGTCTCGATCGCCTGGCAGATCGACGCCTACCGCTTCGAGCTGCCCTTCCTGGCCGCCCCCATGGACTCGGTCGTCTCCCCGGCCACCGCGATCCGCATCGGCGAGCTGGGCGGCCTCGGCGTGCTCAACCTCGAGGGCCTGTGGACGCGGCACGAGGACCCCCAGCCGCTGCTCGACGAGATCGCCGGGCTGGACGCCGAGACGGCCACCCGCCGGCTCCAGGAGATCTACGCGGCGCCGATCAGGGAGGAGCTGATCGGGGCGCGCATCAAGGAGGTGCGCGACTCCGGCGTGGTCACCGCCGCCGCGCTCTCCCCGCAGCGCACCGCCCAGTTCTCCAAGGCGGTCGTGGACGCGGGCGTGGACATCTTCGTCATCCGCGGTACGACGGTGTCGGCGGAGCACGTGTCGTCCTCGCACGAGCCGCTGAACCTCAAGCAGTTCATCTACGAGCTGGACGTCCCGGTGATCGTCGGCGGCTGCGCCACCTACACCGCCGCCCTGCACCTGATGCGCACCGGCGCGGCCGGCGTCCTGGTCGGCTTCGGCGGCGGCGCCGCGCACACCACGCGCAACGTGCTGGGCATCCAGGTCCCGATGGCCACCGCGGTCGCCGACGTGGCCGCGGCCCGCCGTGACTACATGGACGAGTCCGGCGGCCGGTACGTGCACGTGATCGCCGACGGCGGCGTCGGCTGGTCCGGCGACCTCCCGAAGGCGATCGCCTGCGGCGCCGACTCCGTGATGATGGGCTCCCCGCTGGCCCGGGGCACGGACGCGCCCGGCAAGGGCCACCACTGGGGCATGGAGGCGGTCAACGAGGAGCTGCCCCGCGGCAAGAAGGTCGACCTCGGCACGGTCGGCACCATCGAGGAGATCCTCACCGGACCGTCCCACACCCCGGACGGCTCGATGAACTTCTTCGGCGCCCTGCGCCGCGCCATGGCCACCACCGGCTACAGCGAGCTGAAGGAGTTCCAGCGCGTCGAGGTCACGGTGGCGGACTCCCAGCACCGCCGCTGATCCGCACGACCCCGAAGGGGCCGGTCACCTACGGGGTGACCGGCCCCTTTCGCACCGGCCGCGGGGCGCGCTCCACCTACGCGCCCCCTGCTCACAACCGATGCGCCGCCCCCGTGGGCGTGGCCCCCCGGGTGTCCAGCAGGAGCTGGGCCTTCACCGACAGGCCCTGGAGGTCGTACGTGCGGTGCTGCTGGAGCAGGATCGTCAGGTCGGCGTCGGCTGCCGCCTCGTACAGGGAGTCCGCGCGCGGGACCGGGCGGTCCAGGACGTTCCACGCGGGCACGTAGGGGTCGTGGTAGCTCACCGAGGCTCCGAACTCCATCAGCCGGACGGCGATCTCCTGGGCGGGCGTGCTCTGCAGGTCGGCGAGGTCGGGCTTGTAGGTGACGCCGAGCAGCAGCACCCGAGCCCCGCGCGCGGACTTGCCGTGCTCGTTGAGGAGGGCCGCGGCGCGCTGGACGACGTACCGGGGCATGCGGTGGTTGACCTGCTGCGCCAGCTCCACCATGCGCAGGGTGCGGGTCGCGTGCCCGGTCAGGTCGTGCGGGACGCCGTGGCCGCCGACGCCCGGCCCCGGCCGGAACGCCTGGAAGCCGAAGGGCTTGGTCTCCGCGCAGCGGATGACGTCCCACAGGTCGACGCCCAGCTCGTGACAGAGCACGGCCATCTCGTTGACGAGCGCGATGTTGACGTGCCGGTAGTTGGTCTCCAGCAGTTGCACGGCCTCCGCCTCGCGCAGCCCGCGCGCGCGGACGACCTTGTCGGTGAGCCGGCCGTAGAACGCGGCGGCCGACTCCGTGCAGGCGGGGGTGAGGCCGCCGATGACCCTGGGCGTGCCGGCCGGCGTGCGGTCGCGGTTGCCGGGGTCGACCCGGCTGGGCGAGTAGGCCAGGTGGAAGTCGCGGCCCGCGCGCAGACCGGAGCCCCGCTCCAGCAGCGACCGCAGGAACTCGCCCGTCGTCCCGGGCAGGACGGGCGACTCCAGGATGACCGTGGTGTGCGGACGCAGCCGCTCGGCGAGGGTGCGGGCGGCCGACTCCACCTGGCCGAGGTCGATCCCGCCGTCGGCGCCGCGCGGGGTGGGTGCGCAGATCACCGCGGTGCGCACCCGGCCGAGCTGGGCCGGGTCGGTGACGGGCCGGAAGCCCGCCGCGTGCATCCGGCGCAGCTCGGCGGGGCTGAGCGAGCCCGCCTCGGGCCCGGTGGCGTACCCGATGGTCGGAATGCCGGCGGAGACGGCGGCCTGGGCGAGCGGCAGGCCGTAGGAACCGAGTCCGATCACGGCGAGGTCTGCGGGCATGGCGGGAGCCGTCCTTCCCAGTAACCGAAGCGGGACAGATGCGCAACCGCTGTGGACAGGATGCGCGGGAGCACTGTCACACTAGGAGTAAATATGACCGTTATGTGGGATTGTGTTCGTGTGTCTTCCGGGGGTTGTGCGCGTGTTGTCCACAGGTTGGAAGCGCGTGGTGGCTGAAGCCGGGCATCCCCGTCAGAATTTGGGCATGAGGAGGGGGTGAACCGGGCTTCGCCCGCCGGGTGCGGCCGACGCGAGCGAGTTCTTCGACAGCGGGAGGCAGCGGTGAGGACAGCGACTCTGGGCCCGGCACAGCGCGCCGAGGCACTGGCGGCGATGGCGGAGCGTGAACTCGACGTGCTGGTCGTCGGCGCCGGAGTGGTCGGCGCCGGTACCGCGCTGGACGCCGTCACCCGTGGCCTGTCCACCGGACTGGTCGAGGCCCGCGACTGGGCCTCCGGCACCTCCAGCAGGTCCAGCAAGCTCATCCACGGTGGCCTGCGCTATCTGGAGATGCTCGATTTCACCCTGGTCCGCGAGGCGTTGAAGGAGCGCGGCCTGCTCCTGGAACGGCTCGCCCCGCACCTGGTGAAACCCGTGCCGTTCCTCTACCCGCTCCAGCACAAGGGCTGGGAGCGCTGGTACGCCGGTTCGGGCGTGGCCCTGTACGACGCCATGTCGATGGCCCGCGGGCACGGCCGTGGCCTGCCCCTGCACCGGCACCTGACCCGGCGTCACGCCCTCAGCGTGGCACCGTGCCTGAAGAAGGACGCCCTGGTCGGCGCCCTGCAGTACTACGACGCGCAGATGGACGACGCCCGGTTCGTAGCGACCCTGGTGCGCACCGCGGTGTCGTACGGCGCCCACGCGGCCAACCGCGCCCGGGTGACCGGGTTCCTGCGCGAGGGCGAGCGGGTCGTCGGCGCCCGGGTGCAGGACGTCGAGGGCGGCGGGGAGTACGAGATCCGGGCCAAGCAGATCGTCAACGCCACCGGGGTATGGACCGACGACACCCAGGCCATGGTGGGGGAGCGCGGCCAGTTCCACGTCCGCGCCTCCAAGGGCATCCACCTGGTCGTGCCCAAGGACCGCATCCATTCCACCACCGGCCTGATCCTGCGCACCGAGAAGTCGGTCCTGTTCGTCATCCCCTGGGGACGGCACTGGATCGTCGGCACCACCGACACCGACTGGGACCTCGACAAGGCCCACCCGGCCGCCTCCAGCGCCGACATCGACTACCTGCTGGAGCACGTGAACTCGGTGCTCGCCGTCCCGCTCAGCCGCGACGACGTGCAGGGCGTGTACGCGGGCCTGCGCCCGCTGCTGGCCGGCGAGTCCGACGCCACCAGCAAGCTGTCCCGCGAGCACACCGTGGCGCATCCGGCGCCGGGCCTCGTGGTCGTGGCGGGCGGCAAGTACACGACGTACCGGGTGATGGCGAAGGACGCCGTGGACGAGGCGGTGCACGGGCTCGACATGCGCGTCGCCGACTGCGTCACCGAGGAGATCCCGCTGCTCGGCGCGGAGGGATATCAGGCGATGTGGAACGCGCGGGCGCGGACAGCCGCCCGCTCCGGACTGCACGTGGTCCGCGTGGAACACCTGCTGAACCGGTACGGCTCGATGGCCGAGGAGGTCCTGGACCTCATCACCGCCGACCCGGCCCTGGGCGAACCGCTGCACGCCGCCGACGACTACCTGCGCGCCGAGGTCGTGTACGCGGCCTCGCACGAGGGCGCGCGGCACCTGGACGACGTCCTCACCCGCCGTACCCGCATCTCCATCGAGACCTTCGACCGGGGCACCCGCAGCGCCCGTGAGGCCGCCGAGCTGATGGCGCCCGTCCTCGGCTGGGACAAGGACCAGATCGAGCGCGAGGTGGAGCACTACGAGAAGCGGGTCGAGGCGGAGCGGGAGTCCCAGCGCCAGCCGGACGACCTGACGGCCGACGCGGCCCGGCTGGGTGCGCCGGACATCGTGCCGCTGCAGTGACGACTCTGGTGTCGGCTCCAGTGACGGCTCCGGTGGCGTGCCCGCCGGCTCCGGGCGGTCGCGGCGGACATCACCCGAACGGGTGGCCGCGGCCGGGATCTCCGGTCGGGTGCCGTCCGTTCTACCGGGTGCGGGGACAGAACTCGGCGGCGAGCAGGCGAGGTTCGAGGCCGGGGTCGGAGATCTCCGTCGTGTCGATGCGGAAGGTGAGGACACGACGGCCGTCCACCGTGGCTGCGGTGCGCACGTAGCTGCCGGTGATGCGGCCGTTGTGCCCCCACACCGTGACGCCGCACGGCAGCCCGACCGGAAACAGCCCCATGCCGTACGAGCCGTGTGCGGTCCGGGTGTCGAGCATCTCGCGCAGCCATCGCGGGGGCAGCAGCCGGCCGCCCAGCAGGGCGGCGTAGAAGCGGTCGAGGTCGTCGAGCGTGGTCACCAGCTCGCCCGACGCGCCGGCCACGCGCGGGTCGAGTGCGGTGACGTCGGAACCGTCGGCGGCGTAGGCGCGGCCGTGCGGCAGCGGAAGTGAGGTGCGGGATCCGGGAAAGGAGGTGCCCGTCAGACCCAGGGGAGCGATGATCCGGCGCCGGGCCTCGGCGGCGTACGAGTGGCCGGTGACCTGACGGACGACCATGCCGAGCAGGACGTAGCCGGTGTTGGAGTAGGAGTACCGGCCCGGTCGGGCCGGAGGGAGGGAGAGGGCGGTGCGTACGGCCTGAAGCGAGGTCAGCGGTACGGCGCCGTGGGTGGCCCGGGTGAAGTCGGCGAGGCCGCTGGTGTGGGTGAGCAGGGCGCGCAGGGTGATGTGCCGCCCGTCGGTGCCGGGTCCGCGGAGCAGCCCCGGCAGGTACCGCTCGACGGTGTCGGACAGGGCCAGCCGGTGCTCGTCGGCCAGTTGCAGCACGACGGTGGCGACGAAGCTTTTGGTGACGCTGCCGGCGCGGAAGTGGTCGGCCCGTGCGATGCCCCGGCCGGCGGCCGTGTAGCGCGTGCGGTCGCCGTCCCGGGCCAGCAGGGCAGCGGCGGGTGCCCCGCCCTCGGTGACGAGCAGCGGGAGGACCGGGTCCGTCACGCCGGTCGCGTGGCCGGTGGCGGCGGCGGGTGCGAGCAGCAGGGCCAGGAGCAGCGGGAGGGACAGCAGTGCCCGAAGCGTCGGCATCCGGGCTCCCTTCTTCTCCGGGTTCTCCGGCTTCTCCGGCTCTCACCGGATCTCCTCGCGTCTGCGCGGTTCTGCGCCGGAATGCTCGGACCCATCATCCCGCCGGAACGGAGCCCCACTTGAGCGGGTCCCCGGGCGCGCGGCGGGCGGGGCGGCGTCAGGGGCACCCTGGGCGTCGGCCACTTGTCGGGTGAGAGACAATGGAGGCTCTGTCAGGGCGGGTTGCATGAGGGGACGCATGTCGGAGGCGGAGCGGGCGGGGACATCCCGTCAGGAGACTCGTCAGGACAAGAGCGAGCGTCGTCTACTCGCCGGGCGGTACCGGCTGGGAGACGTACTGGGCCGCGGCGGCATGGGCACGGTGTGGCGCGCCGAGGACGAGACCCTGGGCCGGACGGTCGCCGTCAAGGAACTGCGGTTCCCGTCGAACATCGACGACGAGGAGAAGCGGCGTCTGATCACGCGCACCCTGCGCGAGGCCAAGGCGATCGCCCGGATCCGCAACAACAGCGCGGTGACGGTCTTCGACGTGGTCGACGAGGACGACCGGCCCTGGATCGTCATGGAGTTGGTCGAGGGCAAGTCCCTCGCCGAGGTCATCCGCGAGGACGGCCTGCTGGAGCCCAAGCGCGCGGCCGAGGTCGGCCTCGCCGTCCTCGACGTGCTGCGCTCCGCGCACCGCGAGGGCATCCTGCACCGCGATGTGAAGCCGTCCAACGTGCTGATCGCCGAGGACGGCCGGGTCGTGCTCACCGACTTCGGCATCGCCCAGGTGGAGGGCGACCCGTCCATCACCTCCACCGGCATGCTCGTCGGCGCCCCCTCCTACATCTCGCCGGAGCGCGCCCGGGGGCACAAGCCCGGCCCCGCCGCCGACCTGTGGTCGCTGGGCGGCCTGCTGTACGCGTCGGTCGAGGGACTGCCGCCGTACGACAAGGGTTCGGCGATCGCCACGCTGACCGCGGTGATGACCGAGCCCCTGGAGGAGCCCAAGAACGCCGGTCCGCTCCGGGACGTCATCTACGGCCTGCTCAACAAGGACCCGGCGCAGCGGCTCGACGACGCCCGTGCCCGGGTCATGCTCAACCAGGTGATCCACGCGCCCGCGCCCGAGGCCATGGACGCCACGCGGGTGGTGCCGCTGCCGGCGCAGCCCGACGGCCCCGACGGCAAGCGCGGCGAAGAGGCCGGGGAGAAGCTGCGCGGGGCGCTGCGCTCGGTCCGCAAGGCGGCCGGTGCGGCCGGTGCCGCGGCGACCGCGCGGACGACGAAGAACGGTGCCGGCAAGGCGGCCGCCGGTGGGGCGGCGGTGGAGAGCGGCTCCGGTGCCTCGGGAGTGCCGGCCGGTCCGGCCCAGGGCTCCTCGGCCGTGCCGAACTCGTCGGCCACGAAGCCGAGTTCCGGGTGGCCCGTGATGCCGCCGCCGGATCTCGACCTGCCGCCGCGGCCGGTGCCGAGGGCGCCGCTCACCGACGTGGTGCCCAAGCGCACGCTGGTGATCATCGCCGTGGTGGTCGTCCTCGCCGTGATCGGCGTCGTCCTGGCCATCGTCCTCAACGGTGGTGACAAGGGCGGCGACACGAGCGGCAGCGGCGCCCGGACCTCGGCGAGCGCGACCGCCTCCACCAAGGAGGACAAGAGCAGGAGCGGCGAGAAGTCCTCCGACAGCGGCACCCGGACGGACGGCGACACCTCGGCGTCGGCCTCCACCGGCTCCACCACCGACGACGCGGCGAGCCCCGACCCGTCCGGCGACGCGGACGACCACGGGTCGTCCGGCTCGAAGGGCGGCGGCGCGCCCGTGGAGTCGACCCACAAGGGCGGCCAGGGCTACTCGATCGGGCTGCCCAAGGGCTGGAAATTCCAGACCACCGGCGCGGCCGGCGACCGCTACACCGGCCCCGAGGGGCAGAAGCTGCTCGTCGCCTGGACCAGCACGCCCAAGGGTGACCCGGTGGCGGACTGGCAGAACCAGTCGCGGTACATGGTGCGCTCCCAGTACCACAAGATCCGTATAGAGAAGGTGGACTACCGCGGCTGGAACACCGCGGACTGGGAGTTCACCTACGTCGACGGCGGCACCCGGTACCGCACGATCGACCGGGGGTTCGTGGTCAACGGCCATCAGGGGTACGCGCTGATGTACACCGCGAAGGCCGCGAAGTGGGACAGCGGGCTGCGCAAGGCCACCTGGAAGACGCTGACGGGGTCCTTCGAGCCCAAGTCGTGACGTGACCGAGCCCGGTCCGGGTACGTGAGAATCCGTCAACCCCTCAATGTGGGTTGCCTCTGGCACGTATCGTGAATGGTTGCGGACGGTACGCAGCCGAATGTGGATGCGGAACGGTCCGTCAGGGAACGGATGTGAACGACCAGGCGGCCGGGGGAGGCAACGTGGACGACTATGCGGGCCGGGTGCTCGCGGACCGTTACCGCCTGCCGTTGCCGCCTTCCGACGAGTACGAGCTGACCGAGACCCGGGCCTTCGACACCTACAGCGGCCAGGAGGTGCTGGTCCGTCAGGTGCCGTTGCCGGAGGTCGTCGAGGCCGAGGTGCTCGACGCCGAAGGGCTGCCCGAGGGGTTCACCGCCCGTGAGCGCGGCGCCCGCCGCGCCCCCGCGGCCCGTACCGCCACCCGCCGCCCCTCGGACCCGGCCGTGCGGCGCGCCGTGGAGGCCGCGCAGGCGGCGGCCCGCGTGCCCGACCATCCGCGTCTCGACCAGGTCTTCGACGTGTTCGCCGAGGGCGGCTCGCTGTGGATCGTCAGCGAGTGGGTGGCGGCGCGCCCGCTGTCCGCGCTGCTGGCCGAGGAGCCGCTGACGCCGTACCGGGCGGCCGAGGTCGCCTCCGACGTCCTCATGGCGCTGCGGGTCCTGCACGGCCACGGCTGGGTGCACCGCAACATCACCGCCCGCACGGTCCTCGTCTGCGACGACGGCCGGGTCATGCTCACCGGCCTCGCGGTCGGCGCGGCTGAGGAGGCGTTGTGCGGGTACGACCCGGTGCCGGGACAGGACGACGGCGACGACGGCGACGGGGGAGACCGGGAAGGCCGGGACGGCGGGCCGGGCCGGGAAGGACCGGTCGGGGCGCTCGGGCCGGGACGTGCGGCCGGTGGCGCCCCCGGTGGACCGGACTTCGGCGGCCCTGACCTAGGGGGTCCTGGCCTCGGCGGCCCCGGCGGGCGGGGGACGACGGGCGCGGGCGTACCGGTCCCGCCTGCCGGCACCGGCGCCTCCGGCACGGACCCCGAGGCCGCGCGGCGGGCCGCGATCCAGGCGCGGGCGGCCGGCGGGCTGCCGGTGCCGGGCGCGAACGGCATCTCCGGCGGTCCCACGGTCCCCGGACCCGCCGGACGGCGGGCCCTGGAGAGCGGTGACGACATCCGCGCCGCGCGGGCCGGTGCCATCGCCGCCTACCGTGCGGGAGCCCGGGCCGCCGCCCGGGTCCAGGAGGCCCAGCAGGGCGGCCGCCCCGCACTGCCCGGAGCCCGCCCGCCCGCCGAGGTCGAGGCCGGCGGCGGGGACGCAACCGGAGGCGGCCCGCAGCCGCCGTACTCCGCGGGCCCGGCCGGCACACCGCCGGGCCGCATCGCCGACCCCTACGGGGTGCACGGCGCCCCCTGGCACGGCGCCACACCGCGCCCCGCGGCCGGTGACCCCGCGACGGCGCCGGGCACCGACCGCCGGCGCCTCGGACCCTCGGCCGCGCCCGCCCCCACCCGGCTGCCGCTGCCCGGCCAGACGTCCGGCGGCCACCCCGACGGTCCCGGTCACGACGGCCCCGGTCACGACGGTCCCGGGCAGGGCGGCCCAGGGCAGGGCGTGACCGTTCCCGGTCAGGCGCCCGGCCCCGCCGCGGGCGCGGCACCCGCCGGTTCCCGCTGGGACGAACCGGGGGCCGCGGCCCGCCGCGGCCCCGGCACCGCGCTCGCCGCCGAACGGGCCCGCCAGGTGCGGATGACCGTGGTGGGACCGGTGACCGAGCGCTGGGCACCGGAGCAGGCCGGGCCCGTGCACGAGAACTGGCAGCTCGCGGCGCCGATCGGGCCCGCGACCGACCTGTGGGCCCTCGGCGCGTTGCTCTTCCGGGCCGTCCAGGGACACGCGCCCTACCCCGAGGAGTCCACGGCCGAGCTGGTCCAGATGGTGTGCGCGGAACCGCCCGCCTTCGCCGAGGAGTGCGGGCCGCTGCGTCCGGTCGTGGAGTCGCTGCTGCGTCAGGACCCCACCGACCGGTTGGACTTCGAGGAGCTGGGCGGCTGGTTGCGTTCGCTGGTGCGGTCCGCGCCCGAGCCGAACGCCGGGGTCCACGTGGTCCCCGTCCCGCCCCCCGACCCGAGCCGCCTGCCCATCGTCCGGCGCCGCGGCGAGCTGGTGCGGCGCAGGCGTGCCGGGGCGCCGGCCACCCATCCGCACGGACGGCACAAGCGGGCCCAGGAGAAGGCTGGTTCGCCGCGCAGCCTCGGCCGGACGCTGCTCCTGCTGATCCTGCTCCTGCTGGCCGGCGCGGTGGCGTACGCGATGCTGTTCATGCCGAAGCAGGGGGACAGCGGCGCGGCGGGCGGCGAGCGCACCGGCAGCGCCGGGCAGCCGAGTTCCGCGCCCTCCCACGTCCGGCAGCCGTCCGGCGGGCAGCCGCCGAGCGGCACCCCCGGCGCGTCCGCGTCCGCGCCCGCCACCGAGACCCAGACCGGCGGGGACCCGTCGGTCGCCGACGGCTTCACCCTGCGCAAGGACCAGGACGGCTTCCAGGTCGCCGTCGCCAAGGGCTGGGACCGCACGCCCAAGAACGGCGCCGGTCAGGTGGTCTACTCGCACGGGAACTTCGAACTGCTCGTCGTACCGGGCCGGGACGGCTCCTCGTCCAACGGCAGCGACCCGATGGTCTACCAGCGCGACAAGGAGCGCGAACTCCAGCCGTACCGCTCCTCGAGCTGGGCCACCGCCACCGGGCTGCGGACCATCGAGGTGGGCGGCCGGACCATGGCCGAGGGCCAGTTCACCTGGACCGACGGGCAGGGGCGCGACCTGTACGTGCGCAACATGGCGATCCTGCTGAACGGCCGCTACCACATCGTCCAGGTCCGCGGCCCGGAGGCGGAGCGGGACGAGGTGACACGGCTGTACGACCAGGCGGTCGCGACGTACCGCTACACGGGATGAGCGCCCCGTATACCGCCTGGAGGAAGGGGACTTCGGCTCCCGGCGACAGGCCGCGGCGACAACCGTCACAGGACTGTCACCTTGGTACCCCGCTTGTTCCCAGAGGACAGGCCGGTCCTTAGTCTGACCCTGTCAAGAGCATTGCGGGGCAACGTGAATCAGATGCAGGGCCTGCTCATAGCGGGCCGCTACCGGCTCGCCGATTCCATCGGCAGCGGCGGCATGGGCCGGGTGTGGCGCGCCCACGACGAGGTGCTGCACCGGAAGGTCGCCGTCAAGGAGCTGACCGCCGCGCTCTACGTCTCCGAGAGTGAGCAGGCCGTGCTGCTCGCCCGCACCCGGGCCGAGGCCCGTGCCGCGGCGCGCATCAACCACTCCGCCGTCGTCACCGTCCACGACGTGCTCGAACACGACGGCCGCCCGTGGATCGTGATGGAACTGGTCGAGGGCCACTCGCTGGCCGACGCGGTCAAGGAGCGCGGGCGCATCGACCCGCGGGAGGCCGCGCGGATCGGCCTGTGGGTGCTGCGGGCGCTGCGCGCCGCGCACACCGCCGGCGTGCTGCACCGGGACGTCAAGCCAGGCAACGTGCTGCTCGGCCGGGACGGCCGAGTCCTGCTCACCGACTTCGGCATCGCGCAGATCGAGGGCGACACCACCATCACCCGCACGGGAGAGGTCGTCGGTTCGGTCGACTACCTCGCCCCCGAGCGGGTGCGCGGCCACGACCCCGGCCCGTCCTCCGACCTGTGGGCGCTGGGCGCCACGCTGTACACGGCGGTGGAGGGCCGCTCGCCGTTCCGCCGGACCTCGCCGCTGACCACCATGCAGGCGGTCGTGGAGGAGGAGGCGGAGGAGTCGCGGTACGCCGGTCCGCTCGGGCCCGTCATCACCGCCCTGCTGCAGAAGGACCCGGCGCGGCGGCCCGGCACGGACGAGACCGAGCAACTGCTCGCCGAGGCGGCGGAGGGCCGGCGGCCGAGCGCGGCGCAGGTGTACGTGCCCACGCAGCCCGGCGGCTTCCGGCCGGAGCCGCCGACGGGCCCGGCGCGCGCCGGCGCGGAGCGGCCCACCGGGACGCCGTACCCGCCGGTGACCGGACCGACGCGGGTCGCTGGTCCGTACGGCACGCATTCCGGGCAGCACACGCCCGTCCCGCAGGGGCAGCCGACACAGCAGCCACAGCCCGTACGGCCCCCCAGACGTCGCCGGCTGCGCACGCTCGCCCTGGTGGTGGCCCTCGCCGCGATCGTCGGCGGAGGAGTCGCGGTCGCGCTGCAGCAGTTCGGCACGAGCGGCCACGGCGGCTCCGCCTCCGGGACGTCGAGTCCCGGTCCCAGCGTCAGTGGCAGCGTCGGTCCGGGCGGCGGTGGCGGCCAGGGGACGGTTCCCACCGGCTGGGAGCGGATCAAGGACCCGGTGGGCTTCAGCATCTCCCTGCCCAAGGGCTGGAAGCGGACCGTCTCCATCGACCAGGACGGCCTGCGGCAGGTCGACTACTCGCCCGACAAGGGCAAGCACCTGGTGCGCGTCGCCGTCGACACCGCGCCGGACTACCCCACCTCGTACGAGCACATGACCTTCTTGAACGAGCATCGGGTCTCAGGGCGGCTGGTGAACTACAAGCAGTTGATCTTCAAGAAGGAGCTCTTCCGCGACCAGCCGGGCGTCCACTGGGAGTACACGTGGAACGCCCTGGCCAAGGACCCGCCGCACTACTTCCCGGGGCCCTACCACGCGATCGACGTCGGGTACGTGAACGATGCCGGCACCGAGTACGCCCTCTACGAGGCGTCTCCGGCCGACGACTGGGCCACCACCAAGAAGCAGTTCGACTGGATCCTGCGCAGCTTCCAGGAAGGGTGACCCGGGGGTTGATCAGGCGTAGTCGGAGCAAGCACGGACGATCGTGCCGCCTTCGATGACCGCCACCTGCGCGCCGACGTAGTCGAGGTCGTCGCCGGTGGGGTTCGCGTACGTGCTGAAGGAGAGGGTCTGCCCGTTCCCGTCGTACTCGGAGTGCCAGGGCCACTCCGTCACCCATCCGGTGCTGTCGTCTATGGAGACGAGCCGGATGGCCACGTGGTGACCATCGGCGGCGGTGTCCTTGACCCAGCCGCTGATGTCCACGTGCCTGGGCGTCCAGTTGGTGAACGTGAGGCTTCCCGAGGCACCGGTCACCGAGCACGCGGCCCCGCCGCTCGCCGCGCTGGCATTGGTCACCGTGGTCGTGGCGAAGATCGCCAGAGCCGCGACGCCCGTGACGGAAAGTCGCTTCAAAGTGTTTCGCATAAGGGGAATGTAAGGGTTCCATGTTTCGCAGGACAGCATGATTCAGGCCACCCGTTTTACCCTGTATAGCGCCTATTCCACGGCGATTTGCCGCTCTTTGCTTACCTTCCGGGACGAGTTGTGGCTGAAAATGATCACCGCTGACGGCCCAGCATGATCCGGCCACACCCGCCGACGAGCCGGCCGAACTCACCCGGGGTGACGGCACACTTGGCCGATCGCCGTCCCGGAAGGCGCCTGTCCGATGGGGCATGATGGGGCGCATGGGGACCGAGGGGGACGTCTTCCGTGTGATCGCGGGCCGTTACCGCCTGGAGGCGTTGATCGGCCGCGGGGGCATGGGCGTCGTGTGGCGGGCGACCGACCAGTTGCTCGGCCGGCGGGTCGCGGTGAAGGAACTGCCGCTGGAGGAGACGCTCTCCGCCGAGGACGCCCTGCGCCAGCGCGACCGTACGCTGCGCGAGGCCCGCGCGGTGGCCCAGTTGCGCCACCCGCACATCATCGTCGTGCACGACATCGTCGAGGAAGGCGAACGGCCCTACATCGTCATGGAGCTGATCGACGGAGGCTCGCTCGCCGACCGGATCGCGGCGCGCGGCCCGGTCGACGCCGCCGAGGCCGCACGGATCGGCATCGACCTGCTGAGCGCGCTGCGCACCGCCCACGAGGCGGGGATCCTGCACCGCGACATCAAGCCCGCGAACGTGCTCGTCGAGTCCGGCACCGAGCGTGTCGTCCTCACCGACTTCGGGATCGCGCGGATCGCGGGCGCCACGACGCTCACCGAGACCGGCTCCTTCGTGGGCTCGCCCGAGTACACCGCGCCCGAGCGGATGTCCGGGGCGCGCACCGGGTCCGAGTCCGACCTGTGGTCGCTGGGCGCGCTGCTGTGCACCGTGCTCAGCGGCGAGTCGCCGTTCCGTCGCGACTCCCTCGGCGGCATCCTGCACGCCGTCGTCTCCGCCGAGATCCACCCGCCCGCCCAGGCCGAGCCGTTGCTGCCGGTCGTCCGGGGCCTGCTGGAACGCGATCCGGACCGGCGGCTGGACGCGGCGGACGCGGAGCGGATGCTGCGGACGTACCTGGAGACGGGCCGCACCCCGGCAGCGCCGGGCACCGCCGCCACCGGCAGCACGCCCGGGGCCGTCGACCTCGGCGGCCGTACCACCGGGGCGCCCTACACGCCGACCCAGCACGACGTGCCGCACCGACCGGTGCCCGCATCGGCGCCCACCGCCGAACGGCCGCCGCCGGTACGTCAGTCGCCGCGCGGGGTGCTGGTCGCCGCGCTGCTCGTGGCCGCGGTCGCTGGGGCCGGCGTCTCCGCGGTGGCGCTGCTGCTGAACCACGGCGGGGACGGGCCCGGCGGCACCCCGGGCACCACCGCGACCGGCCCCACCACCGGCCCGGCACCGACGAGCGGCCACCCGTCCCGGACCACCGCGAGCGACTCCCCGCCCGGGAGCACCGCCGACGGCTCACCGTCCTCGACGCCGACCTCCAGCAGCGCGCCCGCCGCCTCCCGCAGCCACACCGCCCCCTCCGGCTACCGCACCGCCCGGGACCCGGCCGGCTTCTCCCTCGCCGTGCCGCAGGACTTCACCCGTGACCGGCAGGGCGAGCGGATCTTCTACCTCTCGTCCGGGCAGACGTTCCGCCTCGGCATCAGGGTCGCCTCGCCCGAGGCGGGCGGACCCGCCGCGGTGATGAACCGCGCGGCGGCCGACGGGCCGAGCACCAACCCCGGCTACCACGACGGCCGGGTCACCGGGACCTCGCACGCCGGAGGGCCCGCCGCGCTCTGGGAGTTCACCTGGGACGGCTTCAGCGCCGCCGAGGGCTCGCGCCACACCTACGACCTGTGCTGGGAACAGGACGGCCGGATGTACGACGTGTGGGTGTCGGCGCCGGTCGGCAAGGTGCGCGAGGCCCGGGAGTACTTCGACGTGGCCGTGGACACCTTCTCCGTCACGGCTCGGTGACCGGTTCGGCCGCTCTGTGGCTCCGGACGCGCGTGGCGCGATATGGATGACTCATGAGCAGTGACGGGGGAGTCGGCCGCACCGCCGACGACACGACGAGTTTTGTCCTGCAACCGCCGAACCCGCGCCCCGAGGCGCGGCCGCACCCGCGCCCGCAGCCGGACCCACGCCCGGCCCCGCACCATGCACCGGCCCCGGCACCGGCGTCGGCCCCGGCGTCACGGCCGGCCCCGGACCAGGGGGCCGGGCGGCTGGTCGCCGGGCGGTACCGGCTGCTCGCCAAGCTCGGCCACGGCGGGATGGGCACCGTGTGGCGGGCCAAGGACGAGATGGTGGACCGCGAGGTCGCCGTCAAGGAACCCCGGGTGCCGGACTCGCTTCCCGAGCGGGAACGCGCCAACGCCTACGAGCGGATGCGCCGCGAGGCACGCGCGGCGGCCCGGCTCGACCATCCCTCGGTGGTCGACGTGTACGACGTCGCGGTCGTCGACGGCCGGCCGTGGATCGTGATGGAGCTGGTGCGCGGACGCTCGCTCGGCGACGCGCTCCAGGAGGGCACCCTGGACGCCCGCGAGGCGTCCCGGATCGGCCTCCAGGTGCTCGGCGCGCTGGAGGCGGCGCACGCGGCGGGCGTCCTGCACCGGGACGTGAAACCGGACAACGTGCTGCTGGGCCGGTACGACCGGGTCGTCCTCACCGACTTCGGCATCGCGCAGATCGAGGGCGAGACGAACCTGACCGACACCGGCGGCTTCGTCGGCTCGCCCGAGTACATCGCGCCGGAGCGGGTGCTGGGCCGGCGTCCCGGCCCGGCCAGCGACCTGTGGTCCCTGGGCGTGGTCCTCTACACGGCCACCGAGGGGGTCTCCCCGTTCCGCCGCAGCAACACCCCGGCCACCCTGCAGTCCGTCCTGCACGCCACCCCGGCCGCGCCCGCCGCCGCGCGCGGCCCCCTGGCCGAGGCCGTCGACGGCCTGCTTCAGAAGGACCCCGCCGCCCGTCCGGACGCGGCCCGGGTCCGCGCCCTGCTGGAGGCCGCCGCCAACCCTCCCGCACCCGGGCCCGCCGAGCGGACCAGGGTCGCCGAGCAGACGCCGGCCACCGGGCCGGCCGCCCGGTCGCGACGCGTGGGCCGGAGGACCTGGCTCGGGGTGGGCGCCGTCGTGGTGGCGGCCGCGGCGGTGGCCGGCTACCTGGTCCTCGCCGACCCGTTCGCCGGTCCGCTGCCCGACGGCTGGGCGAGACGGACGGACACCCGGCTCGGCGTGACCCTCGCCGTTCCCGCCACCTATCAGGTGGGGCACCCGGCCAAGACCGACACCGACCAGAGCCGGGTGTCGTACTCGGACTGGAGCGGCGGCATCTCGGTCGTCCTGGACCTGACCCGGAGGTCCGAGGACTCGCTGCAGGAGATCAAGAGCAACGCGGTGGCGCAGATGCGCGCCGACGACGAGAAGTTCAAGACGCAGGGCGCCTACGAACTCGACATGCCCAAGGGCGCGAGGACGCACCCCGACGACAACGCCCGGTACCAGGGCCGGCCGGCCGCCACCAACACCGTCGCCTACACCACGGACGACAGCCAGAACCCGCGCCCGCGCGAGATCGAGATCTTCTACTACCGCACCAAGTCCGGCGACCTGTACCGGCTCTTCGTCGGCTACCCGGGCAAGGGCGACTTCACGGCCCGCGGCCGCGAGGTGGCGAGGACGGCCATCGCGAACCTGAAGATCAGCACGCCCTGACGGGCACGGGACGGCCCGACGGGCGCGAGGCCGGTGGCGGGTTCACCCCGCGCCGGTGGGCCGCACGAGCCTGCGGCTTCGACAACGGCGTGGTGCGCACGGTACTCATGTGACATGACTGGAGACGGCGAACTCCCGCCCGGCGTACGTGTGATCGGCGGGCGCTATCGGCTCCTCGCACCTCTCGGCGCCGGGCCGTCCGGCACGGTCTGGCGGGCACGCGACGAGTCGGCGCGGCGGGACGTCGCCGTCAAGGAGCCCGTGCTGCCGGGTGACCCGGCGGACGACGAGGAGAGCCGGCGGGTGGCGCACCGGCTCTACCGCGAGGCCAGGACCGCCGCCCGGGTGCGGCATCCCTCGGCCGTCACCCTGCACGACGTCGTCACCGAGGACGGGCTCCCGTGGATCGTCATGGAGCTGGTCGAGGGCGAGTCGCTGCGGGAGGCCGTCCGGCGCGGGCCGCTGCGCCCCGCCGAGGCCGCCCGGATCGGGCTCGCGGTCCTCGGCGCGCTCAGGGCCGCGCACGCCGTCGGGATCGTGCACCGGGACATCAAGCCCGCCAACGTCCTGATCGAGGCGGGCACCGGTCGGGTCGTCGTCACCGACTTCGGCATAGGGGACGGCCACGCCCACGAGGCGCCCGCCGGGTTCGTCGCCCCCGAGCGCGCGTCCGGCCCCGGCGCCGGGCCCGCCTCCGACCTGTGGTCCCTCGGCGCGCTGCTGGCCGCCGCCGTCGAGGGCGGGGACGCGGGACCGCTGGAGCCGCTGCTGGTCCGGCTGCACGCACCGGACCCGGCGGACCGACCGGACGCGGCGGAGGTCGCGGCGGCCCTGGAGGCGTGCGCGGGCGCGACGCCCGTAGCGGCCCCGCGCGAACCGGCTCCGGCCCCGGCGCGCGAGCCCGAACCGGCTGCCCCCCACCAACCGGCCACCGCGCGCGAACCCGAACCGGTTCCGAACCCCCCGGCCCCGGCGACCGTGCCCGGCACCGACCCCCGTCCCGGCCCACCCGCCGCCCCGCCCCGCCGCACCCCCTTCGCCGCCCTCGGTCTCCTGCTCGCGAAAAAACCCGGCGCCGAGTGATCGTCACCCGACAACGCCCTGATCAGCGCATTCACTGCCAGTGATCACTGGCGTCGTGTGAGCACTCGGTGAATCCTCGTTACCGACGGGTACCCAAAGCCTCCGCCGCGGCATACCCTGCGGCTCATGACGGACTCGCAGGCCCCGGACCTCACCGGTACCAACCCGCTCGCGCCCGCCCCCGAGGGCGTCCGCACCGCCGCCGACGTGGTCACGCCGGAGCTGGTGGCCCAGCTGACCAAGGGCGTCGTCGGCTCCGGCCGTACCGCCAACCACACCCCGTTCACCGGCGACAAGCTGGCGGACCTGCCCGAGTCCGGCCCCGAGGACGTGCGCAGGGCCTTCGAGGCCGCGCGGGCCGCGCAGGCCGTCTGGGAGCGGACCCCGGTCAGGCAGCGCGCCGCCGTGCTGCTCCGCTTCCACGACCTGCTGCTGGAACGGCAGGCCGAGGTCCTGGACCTGGTGCAGCTGGAGACCGGCAAGGCCCGGCTGCACGCCCACGAGGAGGTGCAGGCCGTCGCCGTGGCTGCCCGCCACTACGGCCGGAAGGCCCCCGGCTACCTGCGCCCCAAGCGGCACACCGGCGCCGTCCCGACCCTGACCAAGGTCTCCGAGCTGCGCCACCCGCGCGGTGTCGTCGGCCAGATCGCCCCCTGGAACTACCCCCTGGAGCTGTCGGTCGGCGACGCGCTGCCCGCCTTCGTCGCCGGCAACGCGGTGGTGATGAAGCCGGACACCGAGACCTGCCTCACGGCCCTGTGGGCGCGGGACCTGCTCATCGAGGCCGGGCTGCCCGCCGACGTCTTCCAGGTGGTGCTCGGCGAGGGCCCGGTCGTCGGCCCCGAGCTGGTCCGGCACGCCGACTACGTCTCCTTCACCGGCTCCACCCGCACCGGCCGCGAGGTCGCCCAGGGAGCCGCCGCCCGGCTGGTCGGCGTCTCCCTCGAACTCGGCGGCAAGAACGCCATGCTGGTGCTGGACGACGCCGACATCGAGAAGGCGGCCGCGGGCGCCGTGCGCGCCTGCTTCTCCTCGGCCGGCCAACTGTGCATCTCCATCGAGCGGTTGTACGTCCACGAGTCCATCGCCGACACCTTCCTCGAGCGCTTCGCCGCACGCACGCGGGCGATGCGGCTGGGCAACTCCCTCGCCTACGGCGCCGAGATGGGCTCGCTGGCCGGGGAGCGGCAGCTCAAGGCGGTCGAACGGCACGTGGAGGACGCCGTCGCCAAGGGGGCGAAGGTCGTCGCCGGCGGCGTGGCCCGCCCGGACATCGGCCCGTACTTCTTCGAGCCGACCATCCTCGACGGCGTCGAGGACTCCATGGCCGTCTGCGACGAGGAGACCTTCGGACCGGTCGTCTCCGTCTACCGGTTCGGCACCGACGACGAGGCGGTCGAGCGCGCCAACGCCACGCCGTACGGCCTGAACGCCTCGGTGTGGACGACGAGCGCCCGCCGCGGCCTGGACGTCGCCTCCCGGCTGCGCACCGGCACGGTCAACGTCAACGAGGGCTACGCGCCCGCCTACGGCAGCGTGCAGTCCCCGATGGGCGGCATGAAGGACTCCGGCCTCGGCCGCCGCCACGGCTCCGAGGGCATCCTCAAGTACACCGAGGCCCAGACGGTGGCCCGGCAGCGGCTGCTGCCGATGGCGCCGTCGCTGGGCATGGACGACGAGAAGTACGCCCAGTTCATGAGCCGCAGCCTGCGGCTCATGAAGGCGTTCCGGTTCCGGTAACCCGCCCACGGGCGCGGGGCCGCACCGATGTGTGCGGCCCCCGCCCGAGCGCGACCGGCCACAGAGCACCCGCACGCGAACTCGACGAGGAGAACCCCGTGCCCCAGGACGCTTACGACTACGACGTCCTAGTCATCGGCTCCGGCTTCGGCGGATCGGTGTCCGCCCTGCGTCTGACGGAGAAGGGCTACTCGGTCGGCGTGCTGGAGGCGGGCCGGCGCTTCACCCGCGACAGCCTCCCCAAAAACTCCTGGGACCTGAAGAACTACCTCTGGGCCCCCAAGCTCGGCATGTACGGCATCCAGCGCATCCACCTGCTGGGCAACGTCATGGTGCTGGCGGGCGCCGGCGTCGGCGGCGGCTCGCTGAACTACGCCAACACCCTGTACGTGCCGCCGAAGGCGTTCTTCGACGACCCCCAGTGGCGGGACATCACCGACTGGCAGGAGGAGCTGCGGCCGTACTACGACCAGGCGCGGCGCATGCTCGGGGTGCGGCTCAACCCCACCATGACCCCCTCCGACGTGCACCTGAAGGCGGCGGCGCAGCGGATGGGCGTCGGCGACACCTTCCATCTCGCGCCGGTCGGCGTCTTCTTCGGCGACGGCGAGGACGCCGACGGCACGGCGAAGGCGAAGCCGGGCGGGGAGGTGGCGGACCCGTACTTCGGCGGCGCCGGCCCGTCCCGCAGGGCCTGCACGGAGTGCGGCGAGTGCATGACGGGCTGCCGGCACGGCGCGAAGAACACCCTGAACGAGAACTACCTGTACCTCGCCGAGAAGGCGGGCGCGGTGGTCCACCCCCTGACGACGGTCGTGTCCGTCACGGACGACTCGCGGGGCGGGTACGCGGTGACGACGCTGCCGACGGACCGGAAGAAGAAGGGCGAGGGCCGGGTCTTCACCGCGCGCAGGGTCGTCGTCGCGGCCGGCACCTACGGCACCCAGACCCTGCTGCACCGCATGAGGGCCGGCGGTCAGCTGCCCTACCTGTCCGCCCGGCTCGGCGACCTGACCCGCACCAACTCCGAGGCGCTGGTGGGCGCGCAGACCGACAACCGGCGCTACCGCAAGGCCACCGGTGAGGCGCGGGCCGACTTCACGCGCGGTGTCGCCATCACCTCCTCGGTGCACCCGGACGACAACACCCACATCGAGCCGGTGCGCTACGGCAAGGGCTCCAACTCGATGGGCGGTCTGTCGATCCTCCAGGTGCCCTACGCCGAGGGCTCCTCGCGGGTCCTCGCCTGGCTGGCGAACGCGGCTCGCCACCCCGTGCTGGTCGCCCGCTCGCTGTCCAACCGACGCTGGTCGGAGCGGACCATCATCGGCCTGGTGATGCAGTCCCTGGACAACTCGCTGACGACCTACCTGAAGCCCGGCGGCGTCGGGAAGGGCCTGCTCACGGCCCGGCAGGGACACGGCGCCCCCAACCCCAAGCAGATCAGGGCCGCCTCGGAGGCCGCGACCGCGCTCGCGGCCGAGATCAACGGCTTCCCCGGCAGCAACGTCGGCGAGCTGATGGGCACCCCGCTGACCGCGCACTTCCTCGGCGGCTGCCCCATCGGCGACTCCCCGGAGACCGGGGTGATCGACCCGTACCACCGGCTCTACGGCCACCCCGGCATCTCCGTGGTGGACGGGGCCGCCGTCTCGGCGAACCTCGGCGTCAACCCGTCGCTGACGATCACCGCGCAGGCCGAGCGGGCCATGTCGTACTGGCCGAACAAGGGCGAGGAGGACCCGCGCCCGGCCCAGGGCGCGGCGTACGAGCGGCTGAAGCCGGTGGAGCCGCGCGACGCGGCGGTGCCGGCGGACGCGTTCGGCGCGCTGAAGCTGCCGTTCCTGGGGATGCCCGCGGTGCCGCCGAAGGAGCGGCCCGCGCAGTAGCCGGAGGGCGGCGCCGGCCCGGCAAAGGCAGGGACCTGCGTCCCCCTCCGAACGCAGGTCCCTCGCTCTTACCGTCTTCTTGATCCGGCAGCAGGTTTGATCAGCGGGGACCGCGAACGGTTGCACGGCCGCACGGGATTTCCGCGTGGCGTGCGTCACAGTGTCGCGGGGGCGCGGGCATGGCGAAGGGCCCCGCGGGACTTGAGCCGCGGGGCCCTTCCTCGTCAGCACCGACGTCAGGGCAGCGCCGGTGCCTGGCGGCGGCGCCGGGGGGTAGCGCCGCCTGTGATGTGGTCTCGACCCCGGCGGACGGGTCGGATCGGCCAAGTGCCGTGGCCCGCGCGGGGACTTGGGGCTTGTACGCATCGTGCTGGATGAGCGAGGCATCCGCAACCGTTTGGCCCGGCACTGGTGCATATTTGCAGTTTTCCGCCGGTCGGCCCCGGGCGTCCCCGGAGCCGACCGTTCTCTTGGGTGACCGGGCTGCTGTCCCCTGCCGTCCGGTCACTTCCCTGGAGCGAGGTCCCACGGCGCACGGCACGACCCGTGCACCTCATCGCCCCAGCGAGCCACGCGTGGTTCTCTCGGGCCCGCCCCTGGCTGGCACGGACACCGGGATCAACGAAGCGGTGCGCGGGCCGGTCACGCGCCGTACGGGTGAGTCCGGGACCGAACTCAGATGCGACCCCGGCACAGCTCCAGCAGGGTCATCGCGAGGGAGGTGCCGGGCCTGCCCAGGGCCTCGCTGTAGCGGCCCAGGATCTCCATCTCGCGGGAGAGGTGCACACGCCGGCCGCCGGAGGCGATCCGGGTCCGCTGCACGACGGTGGACACGGCCATCCGTTCCTGGATGAGGCCGATGATCCGGTCGTCGAGGGTGTCGATGCGCGCACGCGCGTCGGCGATGGTCTGTTCCGGGGTCTGCTCGGGGGTGACGGTCGTCATGTCGGGGCTCCTCGGTGGCGGTGAGTGCACCGGAACGGCAGGACCCGGAAACGACAGGTGCCCCGGGCCTTGTCGGCCCGGGGCACCTGGTAAGTCGCTCGATTCGCTCAAGCAGGACGACCATGGCAGCCGGCGGGCCGGGTGCCATAGGTAAACAGGAAGGTCGTCTGCGCGAGCATGCGGCCAGTATGCCACGCTCCGGCGCAGGGAAGCGTGGCCACCCACCCCGTTAGACTCGGTAGCACAGACCCCCGCCCGACCACCAGAAGGCACCCCGTGTCATCAGCGACTTCCAGTGCCGCCAGTCCCGACACCGTCCTGGTCGTGGACTTCGGCGCGCAGTACGCCCAGCTCATCGCCCGTCGTGTCCGCGAGGCGCGGGTCTACAGCGAGATCGTGCCGAGCACCATGCCGGTCCAGGAGATGCTCGCCAAGAACCCCGCGGCGATCATCCTCTCCGGCGGCCCCTCGTCCGTGTACGAGGAGGGCGCCCCCCGGCTCGACGGCGCGCTGTTCGAGGCCGGCGTCCCCGTCTTCGGCATGTGCTACGGCTTCCAGCTGATGGCACAGGTGCTCGGCGGCACCGTCGACAACACCGGCGCCCGCGAGTACGGCCGCACCGACCTGCACGTCTCCCGGTCCGGCTCCACCCTCTTCGAGGGCACCCCGGACGAGCAGCACGTGTGGATGTCGCACGGCGACGCCTGCTCCGCCGCCCCCGAGGGCTTCTCGGTCACCGCGTCCACGGACGTCGTCCCGGTCGCCGCCTTCGAGAACGACGAGAAGAAGCTCTACGGCGTCCAGTACCACCCCGAGGTCATGCACTCCACGCACGGCCAGCAGGTGCTGGAGCACTTCCTCTACCGCGGCGCGGGCCTGAAGCCCGACTGGACCACCGGCAACGTCATCGACGAGCAGGTGGCCGCCATCCGCGAGCAGGTCGGCGACAAGCGGGCGATCTGCGGTCTGTCCGGCGGCGTGGACTCCGCGGTCGCCGCCGCCCTCGTCGCGCGTGCCATCGGTGACCAGCTCACCTGCGTCTACGTCGACCACGGCCTGATGCGCAAGGGCGAGACCGAGCAGGTCGAGAAGGACTTCGTGGCCGCCACCGGCGTCAAGCTGGTCGTCGTGGACGCCGAGGAGCGGTTCCTCGCCGCGCTCAAGGGTGTCAGCGACCCCGAGGAGAAGCGCAAGATCATCGGCCGCGAGTTCATCCGCGTCTTCGAGCAGGCGCAGGCCGAGATCATCGCCGACCAGGGCCCGGCCGTGGAGTTCCTGGTCCAGGGCACCCTGTACCCGGACGTGGTCGAGTCCGGCGGCGGCACCGGCACCGCCAACATCAAGTCGCACCACAACGTCGGCGGCCTGCCCGAGGACCTCGAGTTCCAGCTCGTCGAGCCGCTGCGCAAGCTGTTCAAGGACGAGGTCCGCATGGTCGGCCAGGAGCTCGGCCTGCCGGAGGAGATCGTCCAGCGCCAGCCCTTCCCGGGCCCCGGCCTCGGCATCCGCATCGTCGGCGAGGTCACCAAGGAGCGCCTGGACCTGCTGCGCGACGCGGACGCCATCGCCCGCGAGGAGCTGACGGCGGCCGGTCTCGACCGGGACATCTGGCAGTGCCCGGTGGTGCTGCTCGCGGACGTCCGCTCCGTCGGCGTCCAGGGTGACGGCCGCACCTACGGCCACCCGATCGTGCTGCGCCCTGTCTCCTCCGAGGACGCCATGACCGCCGACTGGTCGCGGCTGCCCTACGACGTCCTGGCGAAGATCTCGACCCGGATCACCAACGAGGTCCGGGACGTCAACCGGGTCGTCCTCGACGTGACGTCGAAGCCGCCGGGCACCATCGAGTGGGAGTAGTCCTCCCGCCGCTGAAGGTCAGGTCCGCCTGAGGGCACGCACCGGCTCTCCGGGCCTCCACACCTGGGTGACCAGGTACGTCTCGTCCTCGACGTAGGTCCGTACGACCTCCGTCAGCTCGGTGCGGAAGAGGTGGAACGGCTGCGGCGGTTCCACCTCTTCGACGTACGCCCGCTTGAGCGCCGCGTCGACGACCTCGAACGCCCGGCCGCCGATCCGGACGTCGCCGCCGTCCACGTCGGCGCCCGGGTTGGCCTGGAGCGCGAAGCGCGGATCGCGCAGCAGGTCGAGCGCCTTGCGGGAGCCCGGCATCATGCCGAGCCACAGCTCTCCGCGCAGGAAGCGGACCTCCAGGCCGCTCGTGCGCGGCGAACCGTCCCTGCGCAGGGTGGCGAGGACGTGGTGCCGGTACGCGCCGAAGCGCTCCTCGGCGAGCGCCGCCAGATCGGGTGCGGCGGTGGTGAAGGCTGCCCAGTTCATACCTGCCAGCCTCACGGTCAATCCCGACATCTTCTGTCGGGTATCCGTCGCGGATGTCATCGTTACCCCCCAGCACTGCACTTTTGCGCTGACCGGCGGTAACTTCCGGCCCGTACCGCAAACCCCCACGCTGGAGGACCTATGCACGGGCCGACGCCGCCCCTGCCGCTGCCCACCGACCAGCTCCAGTTCGCCATGCCGCCGATGCACGAGTCGGTCGAGGACGAACGCCGGCACCGCAAGGAGCGGCTGGCGGGCGCCCTGCGGATCTTCGGCCGCGCGGGCTTCGAGGACGGAGTGTCCGGGCACATCACCGCACGCGACCCCGAGTTCACCGACTGCTTCTGGGTCAACCCGTTCGGGATGCCCTTCCGGCACGTCACCGTCGGCGACCTCGTCCTGGCCAACCGGGACGGGCAGGTGGTCGAGGGCCGCTACCACGTCAACCAGGCCGCGTTCACCGTGCACGCCCAGGTGCACGCCGCCCGCCCGGACGTCGTCGCCGTCGCGCACTGCCACTCGGTGCACGGCCGCGCCGTCGCCGCGCTCGGCGACCTCATCGACCCCATCACCCAGGAGAGCTGTGCCTTCTACGAGGACGTGGCGCTCTACGACGCCTACACCGGCGTCGCCGTCGACGCCGAGGAGGGCCGCCGCATCGCCTCCGCGCTCGGCTCCCGCAAGGCCCTCGTGCTGCGCAACCACGGGCTGCTGACCGTCGGGGACTCGGTGGACGCGGCGGCCTGGTGGTTCCTGTCGATGGAGCGGTCCTGCCAGGTACAGCTGATGGCGAAGGCGGCCGGCCGGCCGGTCCTCATCGACCACAGGCTGGCCGTCGCCACCCGCGAGCAGCTCGGCGGCGACCTGGTGGCCTGGATCAACTACCAGCCGCTGTGGCGGGACATCAGCCGCCGCGAACCCGACCTGCTCAGCTGAACCCCCGGAGCACCGCCGCCTTGGTCACCGCGAACTCCTCGTCCGTGAGCACCCCGGCGCGGTGCAGCTCGCCCAGCTCCCGCAGCCGGCGCAGCAGGACGTCGTGGTGGTCGGCCGCCCGTCCCGGCACGGGGGACGGCTCCTCCCCGTCCGGGTACCCGCCGCCGGCGCGGGAGGAGGGGTGCGGCAGCCGGGCGGTGACGGCCGCCGCGACCAGCGCGGTCAGCATGTCGCGGCGCGGGCTGCCCCACAGGTCGAGCGTGTAGGGGTCCCGCTCGGGCGGCAGCTTGGAGAACGCCGTCTCCCGGGTGACGAACCGCAGGAAGCCGTCCTCGAACCCGCAGTTGGGCAGCCACTCCACCTGGACCAGGTCGCCCAGGCCGATGATCCGCGGGCCGGTCGCGCGCTTGACCCGGTCGGAGCTGTCGGCCCAGTCGATGCGCACCTGGGTGCCGTCGAAGGAGACGGTGCCGTCGGAGGACCGCACCGAGACCGGCACCGGCGGCCCCGGCAGCAGATAGGCCGGGGCCGGCTCCCCGGGCACCTGGTCGAGCAGCAGCGCGTGCCGGATCTCCTCGGCGACGAACTCGGCGACCCCGCCCCGGTCCGCGTCCACCGCCAGCCGGTAGGGATCGGCGGTCTCCGGCAGCCGGCCGCCCGTGGCCTGGAGCAGCGGGTCGGCGCCCTCGCGCAGCCGCATCCGCAGCCGGCCCCGCCTGCGCTCGGGTTCGAAGACGACACCGGACACGGCCGCCAGCGGTACGGCGATCTCCCCGTACGTCTGCCGGAACAGCGGCACGGAACGGTGGAGACCGGGGGTGATCCGGATCGTGCTGCCGTCGAACGCCCAGGTGCCGTCCCGCTGGATGATCTCGGCCATACGCCGATTCTCGCAGCCGGGTCAACACGCGGGCCCCGACTTCACCCGCCGTGACCGCGCCCGGCGGCCCCCGGCCGCTTCGGGTAGGGCACAATTCGCTGTCGGCACAGGGGAGTTGCACGGCGGCGGAGCGGCCCGCGTACGGGCCTCCGGCCGTGTCTCGGGTCATGGGGAAGGCGGGCGTCGGGCGTGGCGGTGCAGGAGGCGAGACAGGGCGCGGCGACGGCTGCCGACGGAGCCCACGGGGGCGGCTGCACCTGCGGCGACTGCCCGCACGGGGCCCGGGAGGGGCATCGGCGGGCCGTCGCCGCGTTCCTGCGCGCACGGGACGAGTTCGCGGCCGGGCAGGGCCTGCCGACGGCCGTGGCGCACTCGGCGTCCGCCTCCCGCCAGTGGGTCTCCGAGGAACTGACCCAGCGGGCGGAGGCGGTCGCGGAACGGGGCCGGGCGGAGGGTGACGCGTGGCTGTCCCGGCTGTGGCTGCGCACGGCCTGCACGGTCTGGGGCGCGGTGCTCGCCCTGCTGCTCGCCGAGTCGCTCACCGCGGTCGGGACGGGCTGGACCGGCGCCCGTACCGCCGCCCTGCTCGCCGCGCTCGTCGTCGCGGGAGCGCTGACCGCCGCCTCCTGGTTCCACCGGGCGCGCGGCGGGGCGCTGGCCCCGGTGATCGGTGAGGACAACCGGATGTCCACCTCGCGCGCGGTGGCGGCGGCCTGGGTCCTGCTCGTCGCCTACGCGGTCCTGCTGCTGGCCGGCCGGCTGGCCGTCGCCTCCGACCCCGCCGAGCGCGACGCGCTGCTCGCCGGGCTCGACCTGGCGCGCGGGGCTGGCGTGGTGACCGTCCTCGCCGTGGTGTGCGGCATCGCCGTGCTGGTCCGCAGGGTGGTGGGCCTGCGCATCCTCGGGTTGCGGCTGCAGAAGGTGCCGGCCCACCGGCCGCGCGCCGCCGACCTGCTGACCGACGACTCCGGCCGGGGCGCCTTCGCCGATCTCCAGTACGTCGTCATCAGCGCCGTCGCCGTGCTGTTCGCCGCCGTACGGCTGGCCCGCCGCCCCGACCGGCTGCCCGACCTGCCCTGGGGGCTCGCGGTCGTCGTGCTGATCTCGGCCGCGACCTATCTGGCCGGGAAGTACGCCGAGGGCGGCCGTCCCGTGATCCTCTCCGTGGTCCGGGCCCGCGAGCCCGGCGACCTGGACGGGCCGATCCGCACCGGCGACGACATCGAGATCCGCGGCGCCGGTTTCGTCCCGCCCGGCGCCCGGAGCGCCGACCGGCTCTCCCGGATGGTCGTGCGCATCGGCGCGGTCGACGTGCACGTCCCGCTGGTCCCCGTCGCCGGTGGCTTCCGCAACCCCTCGGACACCGTCCTGACCGTGCCGGTACCGGTCGAGGTCGAGCCCGGTTCGGTGGAGGTGCAGGTGGTGACAGCGGCCGGGGTGGCGACCAACCGGTGCGTCGTCGAGGTCACCGACTGAGGGACGGCCGGGCTGCCGGACGGCCGTGCGGCGGGGGAGTCGCGACGGCGGTCTCCGAGTGGGCCCGATATCGGGAAAAGGAA
The DNA here is from genome assembly GCF_033792105.1 of Streptomyces sp. WI03-4A. Taxonomy (NCBI): domain Bacteria; kingdom Bacillati; phylum Actinomycetota; class Actinomycetes; order Kitasatosporales; family Streptomycetaceae; genus Streptomyces; species Streptomyces sp. WI03-4A. The sequence continues at coordinate 15,428 of NZ_JARAUO010000043.1, read as the reverse complement.
GTGCGGGAGGATTGAACCCCGCGCGCCCGCCGTACGTATCGTCGGACAAGGGCTCCGCACGGCGGGCGAGAGGCGGCTGCAGCGATGACTCACGGCATTCGGACGGACACGCAGACGGCACACCTGAACGGCGGTGGCGGTCTGCGCGACACCGCCACCCGATACGCCCTCCTTCCGCTCCGTGTCTTCCTCGGGGTCACCTTCGTCTACGCGGGCCTGAACAAGCTCACCGACAGCGCCTTCCTGAAAGCCGGCGGCGCCGGCTCGATCGGCGACACCATGCGTTCGGCCCGCGCCGCATCCGCCGTCCCCGCCCTGATCGACCTGGCCCTCAAGAACCCGGTCGGCTTCGGCTACGCCATCGCCCTCGGCGAGCTGGCCGTGGGCCTCGGCACCCTGCTCGGGCTGTTCGGCCGCCTGGCCGCCCTCGGCGGAGCGCTGATCTCCCTCAGCCTGTGGCTCACCGTCAGCTGGGCCACGACGCCCTACTACTACGGCAACGACCTCGCCTTCCTGATGGCCTGGCTGCCCCTGGTCCTCGCCGGGGCGCCCTACCTCTCGGTGGACGCGCTCCTGCGCGCGCGGCGACAACGCAGCCGGCGCTACTGACCCTCGCTCCCGCGCCGGCTGCGCATGCCCCGGGCCACGGCCGAGGTGACGCCGCCCAGGAGCAAGCCGCCCACGACGAGCGGGATCATGACGAACCACGGGGTCTGCCACCACCCCGCCGCGTCACCGGCGAAGACCGCGCCGGCGGCGGTGAGGGAGAGACCGACGACCAGCCTGCCGGGCCGGAACTCATGACGCAGCACGGGTCACCGCCACGTTCCCGACGGCGACCTGGAGGTCCAGGTCCAGCGTGCCCGCGTCCTTGCCGTCGCCCCTGACCGGGCTCAGGGTCGTCTCGGTGTGTCTGCCCGGCCGCACGTCCACGTCCTTCCTGTCGTCACCGGGCAGGCGGATGTCGCCCACCCCCACGTCGATGTTCATCCGCACGACCGTGTCCGCGGGCACGATCACCTTCAGCTGTCCCGCGCCCACGTGGGCGTCCGTGCTGACCCTCTGTCCCTTCGCCGGCCGCAGGCCGGACAGGTCCAGGGTGGCCTCGCCGGTGCCGAGGTCGTAGGCGGGGCGCACGTCCGCGACCGTGGCCGGCCGCCACGACGTCCGGTGCCAGTGGGTCGTGATGTCCCCCGGCAGGGCCGTGACCCCCGCGAGCAGCGCCGCCGTGACGAGCGCCAGGAACACCGATCCCGCCCCCGTCCGCCCGAGGAAGGCGCTGAGCGCGATGCCCAGGCCGAAGACCGCGAGCGCACAGGCCAGGCCGGTCTGCAGACTGGTGCCCAGCGGGTGCGTGTCCCAGGTCAGGCCGGTGCCGAGCCCCCCGGCCAGCAGGGCGAGCAGGAAGACCCAGCCGCCGATCCAGCGCGGTTCGCGCGGTGCCACGGGCGCGGTGCGCGGTGGCTGCACGGAGCCGTGGTGGGTCCAGGGCGTGGCGACGCCGACGTCGACCGCCGAGGCGGGGTCGTGGGCACGGGCCTCGGGCGGGCCCCACAGATAGCCGGTGCCGCCGATGTGCGTGCCGTCCTTGACGATCGGGTCCCGCCACCAGGACGGGTAGGCGGTGGCGACCGGCGGTGCCTGGGCCTCCGGCGGGGCGTCGGCGGCGGCCTGGGCGGCGAGCGGGTCGGGGTCGGCCGCGTCCCGCCGCCGGGACCAGTAGCCGGCGCCGGCCAGCAGCAGGGAGAGCACCACAGCGAAGGTCAGCACCCCGCCGTTCTTCAGCATGGTCAGGAAGATCCCGCAGCCGACCAGGGCGAACAGCACGGCGGCCAGCGCCTGGCCGTCGACCCGCCCGGTCAGCAGCTTGCGTACCTCGTTCTCCTCCTCGTCGAACGGCACGAGGAGCCAGGCGAAGCCGTAGAAGATCAGGCCGATGCCGCCGGTCGCGGCCAGCACGGCCAGGGTGATGCGGAAGATCACCGGGTCCATGTCGGTCCGGCGCCCGAGTCCGGCGCACACGCCCGCGATCGTCTTGTGCGCACGGTCGCGCCGGAAGCGGTGGAGCGGTCCGTCGGCGCCCTGCGCCGGCGTGGGCCCCGTGCCCCCGGTCCCCTCGGTCGTCTCGGTCCTTTCCCTGCTTTCGGTCCCCTCCGTCCGTCGCCCGCGTCCCGTCGCGGCGGGCTCGGCATCCGTCGCCCCGGTGCCCGGGGCCGGGCGCGGGCCGGTGCCGGGTCCCGGACCCGTCGCGGCGTGCTCGTGATCCGTCATGCGTCCATGGTGACGGGCCGTCCGCCGCGGCGGGAGCCGGGATGACCCTGGGCGAACCCTGAGATCCGCCCCGAGGCGGCCCGGGGAGGTGTTCGGGGCACGGCTCCGGGCGTTCCGGTGACGCTCCCGGGCCGGTTGCGGTGCCTCGCCCGAAGATCAGGGGCGTCTAGGGGGCCGACCCTGATGCTCCGTACACCTGCCCGTGTGACCATCGTTGGCATGCCGGAAGCCGCAAGCCTGCCACTCGACGACCCGCGGCCCCCGCGCAAGCTCTACCGCAGCAGCGACGGCCGCTGGCTCGGCGGAGTGGCACGGGGACTCGCGGGCCATCTCGGGCTGCCCGTGATCTGGGTCCGGCTCGCCTTCGTCGGCCTGTTCATGGCCGACGGGCTCGGAGCGCTGCTGTACGCCGCGTTCTGGTTCTTCGTGCCGCTCGGCGTCGGCGGCGTCGGCGACCAGCGGCCGCAGTCCCTGGTCGGCACCGAGACCTCGCCGGACGGCCGCCGAAGACTGGTCGCCCGCAAGCCCGACAAGGGCCAGATCGTCGCGCTGCTCCTCATGGTCATCGTGTCCATGGTCTTCGTGGGCAGCGTCAACCTGACCGGCGGCGCCAAGGCGTACCTGCTGCCCGCCGTCCTGGTCGCGGCCGGTGTCGCCCTCGTCTGGCGCCAGGCGGACAACGCCCGCCGGGCCCGCTGGGTCGAGGTGGGCAGCCGGCGGCGCACCCTCACCCTGCTGCGCGCGGGCGTCGGCGTCCTGCTGGTCACCGCCGGTGTCTCGGCCATCTTCGTCATGCAGGGTTCGGCCGCCCACCTCGGCGCGGTCCTCCAGGCCGCGCTCGCCGTCCTGGTCGGCATCACACTGCTCGCCGGCCCCTATCTCGTCCGCATGACCCAGGACCTGTCCGAGGAACGCCTGATGCGCATCCGCGCCCAGGAGCGCGCCGAGGTCGCCGCCCACGTCCACGACTCCGTGCTGCACACCCTCACCCTGATCCAGCGCAACGCCGACAACGCGGGCGAGGTGCGCCGCCTGGCCCGTGCCCAGGAGCGGGACCTGCGCACCTGGCTGTACAAGCCGGAGGGCACCGGCAAGGACGAGGCCGACGAGCCGGACACGGTCGCCGAGGCGGTGCGGCGCAACGCGGCCGAGGTCGAGGACAAGCACGGCGTGCCCATCGAGGTGGTCGTGGTCGGCGACTGCCCGCTCGACGAGAGGACCGCCGCGCAGATGCAGGCCGCGCGCGAGGCGATGGTGAACGCCGCCAAGTACGGTGGCGAGGGCGGCGCCGTGCAGGTCTACGCCGAGGTCGAGGGGAAGACGGTCTTCGTGTCCGTCCGCGACCGCGGCCCGGGCTTCGATCTCGACTCGATACCCGCCGACCGCATGGGCGTCAGAGAATCGATCATCGGCCGTATGGAACGCAACGGCGGCACGGCCCGGCTGCGGGCGGTGCCGGGCGGCGGCACGGAGGTCGAGCTGGAGATGGAGAGGGCGGAGAGGACGTCATGAGCGACGCGACCGAGGCGAACGGTACGGCGGGGGCGGCGGAGCGGCCCGGGACCGGCCCGGGGGAGCGGCACGTGCGCGTGGTGCTCGTGGACGACCACCGGATGTTCCGCACCGGCGTCCAGGCCGAGATCGGCCAGACCGCCCAGACCGGTGTGGAGGTGGTCGGCGAGGCCGCGGACGTCGACCAGGCGGTCACCGTCATCACGGCGACCCGGCCCGAGGTGGTCCTCCTCGACGTCCACCTCCCGGGCGGCGGCGGGGTCGAAGTGCTGCGCCGGTGCGCGGCGTTGATGTCGGCCGCCGAGGCGCCCGTCCGCTTCCTCGCGCTGTCCGTGTCGGACGCCGCCGAGGACGTGATCGGGGTGATCCGCGGCGGCGCCCGCGGCTACGTCACCAAGACCATCACGGGCACCGACCTGATCGACTCGATCTTCCGGGTGCAGGAGGGCGACGCCGTCTTCTCGCCGCGCCTGGCCGGGTTCGTCCTGGACGCCTTCGCCTCCACCGACGCCCCGCCGGTCGACGAGGACCTGGACCGCCTCACCCAGCGCGAACGGGAGGTGCTGCGCCTGATCGCCCGCGGTTACGCGTACAAGGAGATCGCCAAGCAGCTGTTCATCTCGGTGAAGACGGTCGAGTCCCACGTCTCGGCGGTCCTGCGCAAGCTCCAGCTGTCCAACCGGCACGAGCTGACCCGCTGGGCCACCGCCCGCCGCCTGGTCTGACCCCCGGCCCGGCCGGCCTCAGGCCACCCGGGCCGCCCCGGCGAACGGCATCTGGTCGATGGGGGCCAGGCGGACCGGCGCCGAGGGGTTGGGCGCGTGGATCATCTGCCCGTTGCCGACGTAGATGCCGACGTGGCTGATGCCGGAGTAGAAGAACACCAGGTCGCCCGGCCGCAGTTCGGACCGGGAGACGCGTCGGCCGGCGTTGATCTGCGCGTAGGTGGTGCGGGGGAGCGAGACCCCGGCCGAACGGTAGGCGGCCAGGGCCAGGCCCGAGCAGTCGAAGGCGTCCGGGCCGGTCGCGCCCCACACGTACGGGCTGCCGAGCTTCTGGTAGGCGTAGGCGACGGCCGCCGCGGCGCGGGAGTCCGGGGCGGAGGAGGGCGGTCCCGGCTCGTCCAGCGGCTGCCGGGCGTCCGGGGCGGACCGGGTGGCGTGCCCCGGCGCGCCGCTGTCCCCGGTGACCTGCGCCCGCTCCCGCGGAGTGAGCCGCGCCAGCAGCCGGCGCGCCTGCGCCAGCTTCCCGGTGATGGTCTGCTTCTGCCGCCGCAGCTCCGCCTGCCGCGACCGCAGCGCGGTCAGCTCGGCGCGGGCGGCTCCGTGCAGCTGCTCGATCTCCCGCAGCTGCTCGCGCACCCGGGCCACCGCACCGGCCCGCCGCTCGCCGGCCCGCTCGGCGAACGCGGCGCCGTCCAGGTACCGGTCGGGGTCGCTGGAGAGGGCGAGCTGCCAGGAGGGGTCGATGCCGCCCTCGCGGTACTGCGCCGCGGCGAAGGTTCCCAGCGCGTCACGGGCCGAGTTGAGCTTCTGCTGCCTGCGCGCGGTCTGGTCCCGCAGCGAGTTCAGCCGCCGCTGGGCCGCACCGGCCTTCTCCCTGGCCCCGTCGTAGGTCTCGGTGGCGGCCTCCGCCTGCTGGTACAGCTTGTCCACCTTGGCCTTCACCTGCGCCACGGTCGGCTCCGGGGCGGCGCTGCCGGTGCCGTCGAACACCGTGGCGGTGGCCGCGCCCGCGAGGGCGAGGGTGACGGCCGTACGGGCGGTGCTGCCGCCGAGCGAGCGCTGTCGGGGCTTGCGGTGCGCTGCCACCTGGACCGTCACGACCTTTCGTGGGACTGCTGCGTCTGGGCGATCGAGGCGACCGGCGATGGCCCGCACAGGGGGAGCGGGCCACCGCCGGGCCTTTCTCGGCGCGGCGACCGGCGGCCGCCCCTGGCCCGGGCGGCGGTGGGGTGCCGGTCACCTGGGGGAGGACGCTAGGCCCGCCTGTGACAGCTTGGTAACGCGGAGTGCGGAACTGGCGTCGGTGGATCGAAACGTGACCGTAAGTGACCGTGTTGCCGTGCCGGAGTCGACACCTTCACGCAGCGTGGTGATCGATGCGCGGAATGCGGGACACCAGGAAGCGCTGTGGTGCTATGGGGCGCATATATGCAAGATCCGTCCGATGTCACGCCCGGGCCCGGTGACGGCGGGTCCGAGGCCCCTCATTAGGCTCCGGGCTCATGGACGTACTCATCCATCTCCTCGTCGGCCTGCACATCATCGGCATCGCCGCGCTGCTCGGCGGTTTCCTCACCCAGATGAAGGCGATGGGCCGGGGCACGGCCCGCTTCGTCCCCGGGATGCTGCACGGGGCCTTCACCATGCTGGTCACCGGTGTGGCCCTGGTCGGGCTCAACGAGGCCGACGGCCACCACGTCGACACCATCAAGATCGGCGTGAAGCTGGCCCTGCTGATCGTCATCCTCGGGCTGGTCTACGTGCAGCGCGACGAGGAGAAGGTGGACAAGCGCGTCTTCGGCCTGGTCGGCCTGCTGACCACGGCGAACATCTTCATCGCCGTGCTGTGGACGTGAGGGACCTTCCCCACCGCGCCGCGGACGTGACGCTCAGCGCCGGGCCCTGATCCGCAGACCTGAGATGCCCGGCGTGATCCCGATGCCGGGGAGCCGCGCCGGCCGGACGAGGAGGCCACGCGCGCGTGGGGGGCTGGAAAGGAGGACGACCGCGCGTCCGGGACGTCCCGGACGCGCGGTGGTGCGTCAGGCGGGCCGGACCACGCTGTGGACGACCGAGTCGCCGTCGTGGCGGAGGGACTCCTCGCGGACGTACGCGCCGGGCCCCGGCGCGTGGATCATCGTCCCGTCCCCCGTGCACAGACCCACATGGCTCAGGTCATCGTGGAAGAAGACCAGGTCACCGGGGCGCGCGTCGGCGAGCGGGACCGTCGTGCCCACGGCGGCCTGGGCGCGGGCGGTGCGCGGCAGGGTGACACCGGCGGCCTTCCAGGCGGCCCGGGTGAGACCGGCGCAGTCGTAGGAGCCGGGCCCGCTGGCCCCGTTCACGTACGGCTTGCCGATCTGGCCGCGGGCGAAGGCGATCGCCAGGTCGGCCCTGGTCGCCCGCACGCCCGGCGACGCCTGGTACGACGGCGCCGCGGCCTCCCGCCGCCCGTGCCGCCCGTGCCGCCCGGCCGCGGACGGGACCGGAGACGGGGGCGGGGGCGGACTCAGGGCCGGACTCGGGGCCGGAGCCGAGGCCGGGTCCTCCGGGGCGGTCAGCAGGGACATCAGCTTCCGGGCGGCGGCGAGCTTGCGCTGGACGGCGGCCTTGGCGGTCTTCGGGTCGTACGCCGACACGGCCGCCGTGGCGGTCTCCCGCGGCTGGACGGCGGCTCGGGCGCGCGCGGGGGCGTGCGCCGAGGCGTCCGGAACCTCGGCGCCCGCGTCGGTGCTCCTGGCGGTCTCCTGCCGCTTCTTCACCGTCGACGCCAGCCGGTCCATCAGCCGGGTCTGGTCGAAGTAGTCCGGCGGACGCCGGTCGTGCTCCGGCTCCTGCGGGCCGTCGCCGAACGCCACCTTCCCGCGCAGGGAGTCCAGCCGGCCCCGCTGCCGTACGGTCCGTTCCGGGGTGTCCACGGACGGCTCGGCCGGCGACTCGGCCCGCCGGTAGAACTCGTCGATCTTCTTCTCGATCTCCTCCACGCTCGGCCCGCCGTCGTCGGCGGGGGCCGCCTCGGCCGTCTGGGACAGGACGGCCACGGAGGTGAGCGCGGCGGTGGCGAGAGCGGGGGTGCGCAGACCCGGTCCACTTCCGCCGGGTCGCGGCTTGCGGTGCGACGCCAAGGGTGGCGACTCCTTCCAACGTGCCGCCTACCGGGTTAGCTGTCGGGTTCGGGCGGGTGGTTCGGAAGGGTTGCCCTACGGCGTCGTCCCGGGCGGGAGTCGGCCGATTCACCCCGGGATCGGTGGGTCCCCGGCTCCGGCCGCGCGAAGGCGCACCGGACTCGGCGGAGGCCGCGACGCCCGGCGACGTTCGCCGGAAGGGGTGCGTGCGGCCTGACGGCAACCTAGCCAACTCGTGTGACTCCTGTGAAGGTTGGTGTGGCTTATGTCCGATACATTTCCGTGACCTGGCGCCTGTTTCACACCGGTGTGACAAGGCGCTCTCGCAGCGTGAGGGCCATGTCGGCGTCCGTGGCGCGGCGGCCGGCCGCGGTGCGCCGTGTCCGGTTGCGGCCCCCGCGCGGACCGGGTTTCCGGGGCGGGGACCGGTTGTCGGTGCGGCGCCCTAGACTCGTAGAGCGATGAGCAGCCTCTTTGACGACAGCTTCCTGGCGGACCTCCAGGCCCCTCGTGGGCACGAGGAGGAGCACCCGCCGCCGCCCGAGGACGATCACGCGCCGGAGCCCGTTCCGGACGATCTGTTCGGCGGGAAGTTCGACGTGCCGCCGGACCGTGACGCCCACTACCGCGACGGCGCCCCCCGCCCCGCGCTCGACGCGGCCGCGCTCCTCGACGGGCTGAACGAGAACCAGCGCGCGGCCGTCGTCCACGCCGGCTCACCGCTGCTCATCGTCGCCGGCGCGGGCTCGGGCAAGACCCGGGTGCTCACCCACCGCATCGCCCACCTGCTCGCCGAGCGGCACGTGCACCCCGGCCAGATCCTCGCGATCACCTTCACCAACAAGGCCGCGGGCGAGATGAAGGAGCGCGTGGAGCAGCTCGTCGGCCCGCGCGCGAACGCGATGTGGGTCATGACCTTCCACAGCGCGTGCGTGCGGATCCTGCGGCGCGAGTCGAAGAGGCTCGGCTTCACCTCGTCCTTCTCGATCTACGACGCCGCCGACAGCAAGCGCCTGATGGCCCTGGTCTGCCGGGACCTCGACCTCGACCCCAAGCGGTTCCCGCCCAAGTCCTTCAGCGCCAAGGTCAGCAACCTCAAGAACGAGCTGATCGACGAGGAGGACTTCGCCGCCCAGGCCACCGACGGCTTCGAGAAGACCCTCGCGCAGGCCTATGCGCTCTACCAGTCGCGGCTGCGCGAGGCCAACGCGCTCGACTTCGACGACCTGATCATGACGACGGTCAACCTGCTGCGCGCCTTCCCGGACGTCGCCGAGCACTACCGCCGCCGCTTCCGGCACGTCCTGGTCGACGAGTACCAGGACACCAACCACGCCCAGTACGCCCTGGTGCGCGAACTCGTCGGCACCGCCGAGCACCCGGTGGACGTGCCGCCGAGCGAGGCCGACCTGCCGCCCGCCGAGCTCTGCGTGGTCGGTGACGCGGACCAGTCGATCTACGCCTTCCGCGGCGCGACCATCCGCAACATCCTCCAGTTCGAAGAGGACTACCCGGACGCCACGACGATCCTGCTGGAGCAGAACTACCGCTCCACCCAGACGATCCTCTCGGCGGCCAACGCGGTCATCGAGCGCAACGAGTCCCGCCGTCCGAAGAACCTGTGGACCAACGCCGGCCAGGGCGCGCGGATCACCGGCTACGTGGCGGACACCGAGCACGACGAGGCCCAGTTCGTCGCCGACGAGATAGACCGCCTCACCGACGCGGGCGAGGCGAAGGCCGGGGACGTCGCCGTCTTCTACCGCACCAACGCCCAGTCCCGTGTCTTCGAAGAGGTCTTCATTCGCGTCGGCCTGCCCTACAAGGTCGTCGGCGGCGTGCGCTTCTACGAGCGCAAGGAGGTCCGGGACGTCCTGGCCTACCTGCGCGTCCTCGCCAACCCCGAGGACTCGGTGCCGCTGCGCCGCATCCTCAACGTCCCCAAGCGGGGCATCGGCGAGCGCGCGGAGGCGATGGTCGACGCCCTCGCCCAGCGCGAGAAGATCAGCTTCCCGCAGGCGCTGAAGCGGGTGGACGAGGCGTACGGCATGGCCGCGCGGTCGACGAACGCCGTCAAGCGGTTCAACGTGCTGATGGAAGACCTCCGGACGATCGTGGAGTCCGGCGCCGGACCGGCCACGGTCCTGGAGGCGATACTGGAACGCACCGGCTACCTGGCCGAGTTGCAGGCATCCACCGACCCGCAGGACGAGACCCGCATCGAGAACCTCCAGGAACTCGCCGCCGTGGCCCTGGAGTTCGAGCAGGAGCGCGGGGAGGGCGAGACCGGCACGCTCGCCGACTTCCTGGAGCAGGTCGCCCTGGTCGCCGACTCCGACCAGATCCCGGACGAGGAGGACGGCGCCGGCGTCATCACCCTGATGACCCTCCACACCGCCAAGGGGCTCGAGTTCCCGGTCGTCTTCCTGACCGGCATGGAGGACGGCGTCTTCCCGCACATGCGCGCCCTCGGCCAGACCAAGGAGCTGGAGGAGGAGCGGCGCCTGGCCTACGTCGGCATCACGCGCGCCCGTGAGCGGCTCTACCTCACGCGCTCGGCGATGCGCAGCGCCTGGGGACAGCCCTCGTACAACCCGCCCTCCCGCTTCCTGGAGGAGATCCCGACCACCCACCTGGAGTGGAAGCGGACGGGCGCTCCCGCGCCGCGGGCCGCCGCGCCGGTCTCCGGGATCGCGGCCTCGCTGTCCTCGTCCCGCTCCCGCTCCTCGGCGGCGGGCGCGTCCGGGTTCGCCACCCGGCGGGCCTCCGAGAAGCCGGCCGTGGCCCTCGCCGTCGGCGACCGGGTCACCCACGACCAGTTCGGGCTCGGCACGGTCGTCGCGGTCTCGGGCGTGGAGGACAAGGCCCAGGCGACGATCGACTTCGGGGACGGCAAGCCGAAGCGGCTGCTGCTGCGGTACGCGCCGGTGGAGAAGCTGTAGACACCTGAGCCCCGCCGGTCCGGCGGGGCTCGAAGGTCAGGTCGTCTCAGGTCGGATCGGGCCGGGTCAGGTCGGGTCGAGACCGTGGCTGCGCAGCCACGGCAGGGGGTCTATGGCCGCCCCGCCCGCGGGCCGGACCTCGAAGTGCAGGTGCGGGCCGGTGGAGTTGCCCGAGTTGCCCGAGAAGGCGATCGGCTCCCCGGCCTTGACGCTCGTACCGGAGGCGACGCGGTAGCTGGACAGGTGGCAGTACCAGGTCTCCGTGCCGTCCTTCGCCGTCACGATCATCATGTTGCCGTAGGCGCTGTTCCACTTCGTGGAGACGACGCCGTCGACGGCGGACATGACGGTGGTGCCGTACGAGACCGGGAAGTCGATGCCCGTGTGCACGGACATCCAGTTCACACCGGCCTGGCCGAAGTAGGCGCTGAGCCCGCGCTGCGCGACGGGCAGCGCGAACTTGGGGCGCAGCCGCTCCTTGAGCGCGGCCTCGGCGGCCGCCTTCTTCTGCTGGAGTTCCTGCTGCGCCTTGAGGTCGATCCGGTCCTGCGTACGGCTGGCCCGGTCGGCGAAGTCGTCGGCCCCGGCGGAGAGTGTGCGGAGCTGGGCGTCCAGCTTGCTGTTGGCGACGGACGGCTTCACCGCGTGCGCGTCCGGCGCGGAGGCGGTGGTGTCCTTGCCGCCGTCGTCCGTCAGACCGCCGACGGAGGCGGCCGCGATCCCGGCCACCCCCATCACACAGGCCGAGGGCACGGCGATGGTCAGCAGCGCGGAGCGCTTGGGGGGCGTACGGCGCCGGGAGCGTGCGGCACTGCGCGAGCCCGCGCGGGACGCCGGGGCCGGAGTCGTGTCCTCCTGGTCGTCGAGCAGGTCCCGCACGACGGGCAGTTCGCCCGTGGAGCCCGGCTCGTCGCCCTCGAGGGCCGTGTCGCGGGCTTCGCCGAGGTGGCCGGCCTCGCCGTAGGCGGCGTCCTCGTAGGACACATGGTCGAAGGCGGCGGTCGCCTGGGCGTCGCCGACCTGCTCGAACGTGGCCGTGGCCTGCTGGTCGAACGGTTCGGCAAGCTGCTCGTGCGCCACGGCCGTGCCGTCGGAGTTCCACTGCGTGGCGTCGTAGGCGCCCGTGTCGAACGCCTGGGCGTTCCAGTCCCACTGCTGGGTGGGGTCGGCGACTGCGGACAGGCCGTCGTGGCCCGGCTGTTCGGCCTGCGTCCAGGCGCTCGCGTCCCACTGGCCGCTGACGTCGTGCCCGGTGGCCTGGGCGGGAACCGTCCAGGCGGTGCTGTCGTACGTGCCCGAGTCGTAGGCCGTGTGGTGCTGGGCCGCGTACGGGTCGTACCCCGGGGTGTGGCCGGTGCCGGTGCCCCACTGGGTGGCGGCGTAGGTGTGCTGCTCACCGCCCGGGAGGCTGCCGAAGAGCGGGTCGCCTGCGACGGTTCCGGTGCCGGTGGAACCGGCCGTGAAACCGGTGGCGTCGTAGCCGGCGTACGTGGTGAAGTCGTCGTAGCGGGCTTCCTGGGTCCCGTACGGCGCGTAGTGCGTGGCGGAGGCGTCGGAAGCCGGGGCCGGGGTGGTCGTACTCCCCGACGGGTGACGGTCGTTCACCAACTTCTCTTTCGCCTCGACAACAGGGGCTGCCAGAGCAGTGCGGCGACTGTACCCGTCGGTATGCGGGCGCGACAATCTTCGGCTGGTTTCGCGTTGGCCGGAAACGGGCAATCGCCCGTGTTTCGGGGGACGGCGGACGCGAGTTTGGCTTTGTGTTCGAAATACGTTCGATGGCGAGTGGCGGTGGGTCACCCGTGCGTCGGCCGTGCCGGCCGACGCGAGGGCCTGCGAACCACCCGTTCGCCCGTCCGGGCGACCGGCCGGGCCGCTCCCGGGGTACCGTCAGGTGGTCACCGTCAGGCCACCGTCAGGCCGCCCGCGATCGTCTCCTCGGCCTGCGTGGCCTCCAGGGCCTCGCGTATCCCGGCCGCGACGGCGGGGTGCACCGGCAGGGCCAGGTGCCCGATCCCGGTCACCCGCACGTTCAGCGCGTCCAGGTCGGGATGGTCGACGCAGGCCGCTTCCAGCGGGTCCATCACGGAGTCCAGGTCGCTCCAGAAGCTGACGAACCGGGTGCGGCAGCCGGGCGCGGGCCGGGACAGCTCCTCGATCACCTCGGAGCCCGGACGCATCTGCCGCACGATCGGATGCGCGCTGGCCAGCGGCACGGCCCGGGTGCCGGAGTGCGGGGTGCCCAGCGTGACCAGCGTGCGCACCCTCAGGTCACCGCCGAGGCACTGTACGTAGTACCGCGCGATCAGCCCGCCGAGGCTGTGGCCCACGACGTCCACGCGCTCACTGCCCGTGCGCTCGCAGATCTCCTCGACATGCCGGCCGAGCAGTTCGGCGGCGGTCCGGATGTCGCAGGTCAGCGGGGAGTAGTTCAGCGACTCGACGCGCTGCCTGCCGTTGCGGACCAGGCTGCGGCGCAGCAGGACGAAGACGGAGCGGTTGTCGATGAAGCCGTGCAGCAGCACCACCGGCGGGCCCGGGCGGGCGGGCAGCCGCGTCGTTCCCTCCCCGGCGGCCAGGGAGGCGCAGCGGCGTTCCTGGACCAGGCCGGTCGGATACAGCAGCAGGTGGCCGGCCAGGATCGCGGCCTCCAGCGCGGTCGCCTTGAACAGCGTCATGGAAAGGTCGACCAGTCTGCCGGGCCACAGGCGCCGGTAGAACGGGAGGAAGAGCGGAAGTACCCCGGTGACCTTCATTGGCCGACCTCCTGTCGGCACCCGGGGGACGGCTCGGTCCCCCGTGTGCCCTCATGTCCCACCGTGTGATTTCCCCCTCTGTCCGCACCGTAAAACCGCCGGTTGCGCGATGCTGGAGATAACGTTCGTTCACTTGCCGACGGGTGGCGGAACGTGCCAGATATGCGGTACTTGTCGGTACGAGCGGAAGTGGTCGCTTCCGTGGTCGCTTGATGGAGGCAGTGATGGGTGTGGCAGCCGGTCCGATCCGCGTGGTGGTGGCGAAGCCGGGGCTCGACGGCCACGATCGCGGGGCCAAGGTCATCGCGCGGGCGCTGCGCGACGGTGGTATGGAGGTCATCTACACCGGCCTGCACCAGACGCCGGAGCAGATCGTCGACACCGCCATCCAGGAGGACGCCGACGCGATCGGCCTGTCCATCCTCTCCGGCGCCCACAACACCCTGTTCGCCGCCGTCATCGACCTCCTCAAGGAGCGCGACGCCGCGGACATCCTCGTTTTCGGCGGCGGCATCATCCCGGAGGAGGACATCCCGCCGCTGAAGGAGAAGGGCGTCGCGGCGATCTTCACCCCCGGCGCGACCACCACCGAGATCGTGGACTGGGTGCGGGGCAACGTCCGGCAGCCCGCCTAGCGGCGGCACCTCCGGAGCGACCCGGGCGGCAGCGGTGGCCCGGGCAGCCCGCGTCAACTCGGCGCGTCCGGCCGCAGTTCCGCGGCCATCGCCGCCCGCAGGCGCAGCGTGGCCACGAGCCGCTGGAACGCCTCGGCCCAGTACCCCCCGGCACCCGGCGACGCGTTCTCCCGCTCGTCGGGCAGCGCGAGCAGACCCTCCAGGCGGGTGGCCTCCGCCGGGTCCAGGCAGCGCTCGGCGAGCCCCATCACCCCGCTGAAACTCCAGGGGTAACTGCCCGCGTCCCGGGCGATGTCCAGGGCGTCCACCACGGACCGGCCGAGCGGGGCGGCCCACGGGACCGCGCACACCCCGAGCAGCTGGAACGCCTCCGACAGGCCGTGCGTCGCGATGAACCCGGCCACCCACACGGCCCGTTCCCCCGGCTCCAGCGCGCCCAGCAGCTTCGCCCGCTCCGCGAGCGACACCGCGCCCGGCCCGCCGGCCTCCGGGGCCGACGGCGTGCCGAGCAGCGCCCTCGACCACGCGGCGTCGCGCTGGCGCACCGCCGCCCGGCACCAGGCCGCGTGCAGCTCCGCCTGCCAGTCGTCCGCCACCGGCAGCGCCACGATCTGCTCCGGGGTGCGCCCGCCGAGCCGGCTCGCCCAGATGCCGAGCGGTGCCGCCTCCACCAGCTGACCCAGCCACCACGACCGTTCTCCTCTGCCCGTGGGAGGCCTTGCCGCCACACCGTCACGCTCCATGCCCGGATCGCACTCGGGTGGCGCCTCCACGACGACCGTTGGCGAGTTCCCCGTCCGGTCCACGGCCACACATGCCGCCGCCCGGACCGCCATCCGCGCGGCGAGCGCCGACCCCGGCAGCGTGGACAGCAGCTCCGCCGCCGTCGACCTGACATTGCGGCTGCGGTCACCGAGCGCCTGTTCGAGGAACGGCTCGTCCTCCAGGGACAGGCCCGTGCGCAGCGAGTCGAGGAACATCAGCCGGTCCTCGGCCCGCTCCGTCGTCCAGGTCGACGCCAGCAGCTCCCGGGCGGGCGCGGGCGTACGGGCGCGCAGCGCGGCCAGCAGCGCGACCCGCTCGGCGAACAGGCCCTCCTCCCACAGCCGCCGCACCGCTTCCCCGTCCGCCGGGTCGGGCAGGGTCGCACCGCCGCCCGGCGCCGAGCGCAGCGCGAAGCGCCAGTCCGGGTTCAGCCGGGCCAGCCACAGCGCCCGGGGCCCGGCGAACGCCAGCGCCGCCGGCCGCAGGTCCGTCCGGCCCCGGGCAGCGTCCAGCAGCGCGGGCAGCGCCTGCGGGGGCGCCGCGTACCCGTGGGCGCCGGCCGCCGCGAGCCACTGCGGGAGCAGCTCGATGAGGTCCGGGGAGCTGCCGCGCCGGCCGCCGCCCCCGCTCCCGGGGCGGTCGGCCAGCAGGATCGCGAGCCTGCGCGCCGCGGCCGCGGGCAGCGCCGGCCGGGGGT
>NZ_JARAUO010000042.1:0-89051 GCF_033792105.1 Streptomyces sp. WI03-4A | reverse complement strand
CCGCCGGCCCGGTCCGGCGACGGGACCGCGGGGTCGTAGGAGGGGGGCGGCGGCACGGCGGCACGGCCGGTGCTGCGCGGGCCGGGGGCGGTCGGGGCCGGCTTGGCGGCGGGGCGGCCGCCGCGGCGGGTCTCGATGAGACCGACCGCCTTCTCGGGCAGCCAGGCGGAGGCGGTGCCGCTGTCGTCGGAGCCGGAGCCGAAGAGGTGGGGGGCGAGCTGGGCCTGGAGGTCGGCCGGGGAGGGGCGGCCGGACGCCTCCATCTGCATGCAGACCTCGATGAGCGGGCGCAGCTCGTCGGGCAGACCGGTCAGGTCCGGGCCCTCGCGCAGCAGCATGAAGACCGTCTCGACCGGGTTGGCGCCGTGGAAGGGCGGGTGGCCGGTGGCCGCGAAGACCAGCATGGAGCCGAGCGAGAAGACGTCGCTGGCGCCGGTGACGCTGCGGGAGTCCTTGGCCTGCTCGGGGGACATGTAGGCGGGGGTGCCGACCGCGACGTTCGTCATCGTCAAACGGGTGTTCGAGACGCCGGAGGCGATACCGAAGTCGATCACCCGGGGGCCGTCCTCGACGACCAGGACGTTGGAGGGCTTCAGGTCGCGGTGGACCAGGCCCGCGCCGTGGATGGACTGCAGCGCCTCCGCCACACCCGCCGCGAGCCAGCGCACGGCCTGGGCCGGGAGCGGCCCGCACTCGTTCACTATCTCCTCGAGGGAGGGCGCGGGGACGTAGGCGGTGGCCAGCCAGGGCACGGCGGCCCGCGGGTCGGCGTCGACCACGGCGGCCGTGTAGAAGCCGGAGACCGCTCGGGCCGCCTCCACCTCGCGGGTGAAGCGGACCCGGAAGAGCTGGTCCTCGGCCAGCTCGGTGCGGACCGTCTTGATCGCCACGCGCCGGCCGGACGCCGAGCGTGCCAGATAGACCAGCCCCATGCCGCCGGCACCCAGCCGGCCCAGCACCTCGAACGGCCCGATCCGCCGCGGATCGTGCTGCGTCAGCTGATCCACCACTTGCCTGCCACCTCCCCGTACGAGCCGCGCCACCCACGTATGTACGCGACCGAAGTGCAGCGTCTCACCACCGCACCGCAATGGCGGCACGCACCCCGATTCTTCCTGGCCGGGCCGCTGGTTGCGAACCCGGTGACGAATCGGGGTGTCCCGTGCCGAATACGGTCATTTCATCGCAGTGGTGCCGGACCGCGACCGCCTCACCGCCGCAGCACCGCGAACGACGCCCCCTGATTGTCGGTGACGACGGCCACGCGTCCGTACGACGTCTCGAAGGGCGGGACCTGGACCCTGCCGCCGAGCCGCTGCACGGCCCCGACGGTGTCGTCCAGGTCCGTGACCCGGAAGTGGGTGAGGAAGTGCGGGGGCATCTCGGCCGGGAACACCTCGGAGACGTCGGCGCGGCCGAAGTCGGGTTCGGCGGCGGAGCCGAACAGGGCCTCGTGGAAGAGCTCGCCGTAGAAGGTGTTCGCGGCGGCGGTGTCCCGGGTGTACAGCTCGGCCCAGACGAAGGTGCCCGGCTCGTACCGCCGCTCGAAGCCCGGGTGGGTGCCGGCCTGCCACAGGCCGAAGACCGCCCCGTCGGGGTCGGCGGCCAGGGCGGCGACCCCGAGGTCGGCCACCGGGAACGGGGCCATCACCACCTGGCCGCCGGCCGCGGTGATCCGCCGGCCGAGCGCGGCGGCGTCCGGGGTGGCGAAGGAGACCGTCCAGACGGTGGGCATGCGGCCGTCCGTCTTGGGGGCCAGCGAGGCGACCAGGTCGCCGTCCAGCCGGGCCCACACCGAGGAGCCGAACGCCTCCTCGAAGGTCCACCCGAAGAGCTCACCGTAGAACCTCTTGCCCGCCTCGACGTCGGGAAGCTCGGCGTCCACCCAGCAGGGAGCGCCCTCCGCGTACACCGATGCCCTGTTTTCGGCCATGGGGTCAAAGTAACCGCGTCGCGCGCACCCCGCAGACCAGCCACACCACCCCGAACACCCCCGTGCACCCCATTTGCAGTCGGCCGAATCGCGCTCTCATCCCCCCTCGGTAAGCTGACGACATGACAGGACAAGTGCGTACCGTCGACGGCCGCGTGGCCGGCCGGCGTGGGCAGGCGACCCGGCAGAAGCTGCTCGACTGCCTCAGCGAGATGCTCAGCTCCTCCCCCTACCGGGACGTCAAGGTCATCGATGTCGCCCGGAAGGCGGGCACTTCGCCCGCGACCTTCTACCAGTACTTCCCGGACGTCGAGGGAGCCGTCCTGGAGATCGCCGAGCAAATGGCCGCCGAAGGCGCCGGGTTGACCGAGCTGCTGGAGGGGCGCACCTGGGCGGGCAAGGCGGGGTGGCAGACCGCGCAGGAACTGGTCGACGGATTCCTGGAGTTCTGGCGGAAGAACGACGCGATCCTGCGCGTGGTGGACCTCGGGGCGGCCGAGGGGGACAAACGGTTCTACAAGATCCGCATGAAGATCCTGAACTCGGTGAACAACTCCCTCGCGCAGTCCATCACCGAGCTGCAGGCGAAGGGCCGGATCGACAAGGACGTGAACCCGGCGGCCATCGCGGGCTCGCTGGTCGCGATGCTCGCGGCGGTGGCCTCGCACCAGAAGGGCTTCTCCTCCTGGGGCGTCAAGCAGGCCGAGCTCAAGCCCAACCTGGCGCTGCTGGTCCACCTCGGCGTGACGGGCAAGAAGCCGACGAAGTAGCGGACGACCCTTTTCCAGGTCCCAAGTCCTGTCTGGCAGGCGGTGGCTCACCCGTGGTGAGCCACCGCCTGCTTCACTGTGCGGGCAGCGCCCGGTCCCGCACCACGTGCTTCATCACCAGCGTCGAGGTCAGCCGCTGCACGCCCGGCAGGGTGGCGAGCCGCTCGTCGTACAGCCGCTGGAAGGCGGCGAGGTCGGCGGTGGCCACCCGCAGCAGGTAGTCCGGCTCGCCGAACAGCCGCTGGGCGTCCAGAACGTGGTCCAGCTCGCTGACCGCCCGCTCGAACTCCGCGACCGTGTCCCGGTCCTCCTGCCGCATGGAGACGAAGACCAGCGCCTCGAAGTTCAGGCCGAGCGCGGCCGCGTCCACCACCGCCCGGTAGCCCTGGATGGCGCCGGACCGCTCCAGCTCACGAAGCCGCCGGTGGCAGGGCGAGACGCTCAGCCGCACCCGGGCGGCCAGCTCGGTCACGGTCAGCCGCCCGTCCTGCTGGAGCTCGGCAAGGATTTTCCGGTCCACGTCGTCCATGAGGAGGATTCTCCCTCACATCCCGTGATCACGAGCAAACTTCGGGAACACTTTCGGGCCATTCACGCCTAATGTCGCCGGTATGAACTCCGGACTGCTCCTCTCCTTCCTCGCCGTGGACCTGCTGCTGGTGTGCGTGCCGGGCGCGGACTGGGCGTACGTCATCGCGGCCGCCCTGCGCGGCCGCCCGGTGCCGCGCGCGGTGGCGGGCCTGGTCTGCGGGTACGCCCTGCACACGGTGCTGGCGACGGCGGGCCTCGCGGTCCTGGTGGCGGGCTCGCCCCGGCTGATGACGGTGCTGACGGTGGCGGGCGCCGGGTATCTGCTGTGGCTCGGCTGGGGGGTGCTGCGCCGCCCCGCCGTCCCGGGGGCGGCCCGGGAGGCGGCGGACGACGGCGACGGCCGCCTCTTCCTGCGGGGTGCCACCATCAGCGGACTGAACCCGAAGGGGCTGCTGCTCTACCTCTCGGTGCTGCCGCAGTTCCTCACCCTGCGCGGCGGCCACCTTCCGGTGCCCGTGCAGACGGCCGCCCTCGGCCTGCTCCACATGGCGTGCTGCGCGGCCGTCTACCTCACCGTGGGCCTGCTCGCCCGGGTCCTGCTGGCGGCCCGCCCGGCCGCGGCCCGCGCGGTCACCCGCACCTCGGGCGCCGCGATGCTCGGCATCGGCGCGTTTCTGCTGGTGGAGCGGCTGGCGACGCTGTGACGCTCACCTGGGTTCGAGCCGGAACAGCCTGATCTCACGCTCCACCCGCGCCTGGTAGGCGGCGTACGGCGGCCAGAACACCAGGAGTTCGCGCCAGACGGCGGCCCGTTCCGCGCCCGTGAGCAGCCGGGCCGTGACGGGGACGTCCCGCCCCTTCCAGCTGACGGAGGCGTCCGGGTGGGCGAGCAGGTTGTGGGTCCAGGCGGGGTGCCCGGTCCGCCCGAAGTTGGAGCCGACCAGGATCCAGCCGCGGCCGTCCGCCGCGGGCATGCAGGCGAGCGGGGTCCTGCGGGGCAGTCCGCTGCGGGCGCCGGTGGAGGTGAGGATCACCCCGGGCAGCATCAGGGCGCTGAGCAGCACCCGGCCCCGGGTGAGCCGGTGGACGGCCCGGTCGAGCGCCGGCACCACATGGGGGGCGGCCTTCGCGAAGGCCCGGGTGGCGGACACCCGCTGCACGCACCGCACCGCGAAGCCGGGCATCACACCGCCACCTCGCCACGGCCGAACAGCCCGGCCTCCTCGGCGGCCCGGTCCCGCAGCCGGTGCGCGGGCCCGAACAGCAGCTCGTCCCCGGCCGCCCGCTTGAAGTACAGATGGGCCTCGTGCTCCCAGGTGAACCCGATCCCGCCGTGCAGCTGGATCGCCTCCCCGGCCGCGGAGCGCGCCGCCTCCAGCGCCTGCGCGAGCGCGAGCCGGCCCACGCGCCGGCCGTGGGCGGCGGCCCAGGCCGCGTAGCAGGCGGCCGAGCGCGCGGCCTGCACCCGTACGTAGACGTCCGCGAGCCGGTGCTTGACCGCCTGGAAGGAGCCGACCGGCCGCCCGAACTGCTCGCGCTGCCCGACGTACTCGACGGTCCGCTCCAGCGCCCGCCCCGCGGTGCCCGCCGCCTCGGCGGCGAGCACGGTGGCGACGGTGTCGCCGAGATCCGCGAGGGCCGTGAGCACGTCCGCGTCGGCGGTTCCCAGCAACCGGGCCGGCGCGTCGCGCAGTTGGACACGGCCCTGGGGCCGGGTGACGTCGAGCGCGGTCTGCCGGGCCCGCACCAGCCCCTCGGCGTCCCCGTCGACCAGGAACAGCAGGGTCCGGGACCGCGTGAACCCCCCGGTGTGCGCGGGGACGAGGAGCAGCCGCGCGCTGTGCCCGTCCAGCACCTGGTCGGCCTGGCCGTACAGCCGCCAGCCGTCCCCGCCGCGCCGGGCCTGCACCCCGCCGGCCCGTCCTCCGCCGGCCCAGGGGCCGTCGTTGCCGCCGGTCAGGGCGAGGGCGGTGGCGAGGGCGGGGCCGGGGACGGCGAGGGTCGCGGTGCGGGCACCGGCGGCGAGCGGGGGCAGCAGGTCGGCGCACTGCGCCTCGGTGCCGAGGGCGAGGATCAGCGGAACCGTGAGGACCGAGGTGGCCAGCAGCGGGGAGGGGGCCAGCGCGCGTCCGGTCTCCTCGCAGGCGAGGGCGAGTTCGGTGACCGAGCAGCCGACACCGCCGTGGCTCTCCGGGACGGCGAGCCCGGGCAGGCCGAGCCGGCCGGCGAGGGCGGACCACAGGGCGGGGTCGTACCCGGCCGGGCTGTCGGCGGCGGCCCGCAGTTCCGCGCCGCCACAGCGCTTGTCCAGCAGCTCGCGCAGGGTGCGGCGGATCTCGTCCTGCTCGGCGGTGAGGCGGGTGTCCATGGCTGATCCGATCCCTCCGGCCCGATACCACCCTGATCTGACGGTGCGTCATATTAGGACCGGCGGGCAGGGAATCCCAGAGGCGCGACACCTGCCGCGCCCCGACCCATCTGATGTACCGTCAGATTCATGAAGCCCGGGAACCGGAAGGTCGCCGTGGCGGGGGTGGCCCTCTCCGACTGCGGCCGCGTGGACGACGCGACCCCGTACGCCCTGCACGCCCAGGCGGCCCGCCGCGCCCTGGCCGACGCGGGCCTGGACCGCGCCCTGGTGGACGGCTTCGCCTCGGCCGGCCTCGGCACGCTGGCACCGGTGGAGGTGGCCGAGTACCTGGGGCTGCGCCCCACCTGGGTGGACTCCACCTCGGTCGGGGGCTCGACCTGGGAGGTCATGGCGGCGCACGCGGCGGACGCGATAGCGGCCGGCCACGCCGAGGCCGTCCTGCTGGTCTACGGCTCGACGGCGCGCGCGGACATCAGGGCGGGCCGCAGGACGGGCGAGCTGTCCTTCGGCGCGCGCGGCCCGCTCCAGTTCGAGGTCCCGTACGGCCACACGCTGATCGCCAAGTACGCGATGGCGGCCCGCCGGCACATGATCGAGCACGGCACCACGATCGAGCAGCTCGCGCAGGTGGCCGTCCAGGCCCGGGCCAACGCCGCCCTCAACCCGGAGGCGATGTACCGCGACCCCATCACCGTGGACGACGTGCTGAACGGCCCGCTGATCGCCGACCCGTTCACCAAGCTGCACTGCTGCCTCCGCTCGGACGGCGGCGCGGCCGTCCTGCTGGTGGCCGAGGAGTACGCACGGGACTGCCGCACGCGGCCGGTGTGGATCCTCGGCACCGGGGAGCACGTCTCCCACGCCGCCATGTCCGAGTGGCCGGACTTCACGGTCTCCCCGGCGGCCGTCAGCGGCAGACTGGCCTTCGGGCGGGCCGGGGTGCGCCCCGCCGACATGGACTTCGCCGAGATCTACGACGCCTTCACCTACATGACCCTGGTGACCCTGGAGGACCTTGGCTTCTGCGCCAAGGGCGAGGGCGGGGCGTTCGTGGAGAAGGGGCGGCTGCTGGTGCGCGGCGGGGAGCTGCCGGTGAACACGGACGGCGGTGGCCTGTCCGCCCAGCACCCGGGCATGCGCGGCCTCTTCCTGCTGGTGGAGGCGGTACGGCAACTGCGGGGCGAGGCCGGCGAGCGCCAGGTGCGCGCCCGGGACGGCGGGCCGCCGCGCCTCGGCGTGGCCTCGGGGACGGGCGGCTGGTTCTGCTCCTCGGCGACGGTGGTGCTGGGCCGGGACCGATGACGCCCGGGGCGATACTCGCCCCATGGCACACAAGGATCTCCACGACATGCTGCGGTCCCTGCGGGTGTGGGCGCCCGGGGTGACGGACCTGCGGCCCTTCGACCCGGACAAGGCCCCGCCGACCCCGCTGCACCTGTTCACCACCTGGTTCGCCGAGGCGGTCGAGGCGGGCCAGCCGGAACCGCACACCATGTCGCTGGCCACGGCGGACGAGGACGGCCGGCCGGACGCCCGGATCGTGATGCTGCACGGCGCCGACGCGGACGGCTGGTCCTTCGCGAGCCACGCCACGAGCCGCAAGGGCCGGGACCTGACCGCCCGCCCGTACGCCGCCCTGGTCTTCTACTGGCCGGTGCTGGGCCGCCAGGTGCGGGTGCGGGGCACGGTGGCGGCGGCACCATCCCCGGAGAGCCAGGCGGACCTGCACGCGCGCTCGACGGGGGCGCTGGCGGCCGCGCTCACGGGACGGCAGAGCGAGGAGCTGGCCTCGCTGGAGGAGCTGCGCGAGGTGTCGCTGGCCGCCTGGGAGCGGGCCCGGGACAACCCGGCGGAGCCCTCCCCCACCTGGACCCTGTACCGGCTGCGCCCCGAGGCGGTGGAGTTCTTCCAGGGCGACCCGGAGCGCCGGCACGTCCGGCTGGAGTACCGGCGCACCGAGTTCGGCTGGAGCAGGCGGCTGCTGTGGCCGTGACGCGCGGGGCTCAGCCGCCCGGCGCGAACACCGGCACGCCGTCCCGGAAGGCGACCCGCAGGGCCATGCCGGCCACCGCGTCCTCCCCCGCACACCCCACCAGCTCGGTCATCATCCGCGGCCCCTCGGCGAGATCCACCACCGCGGCCACGTAGGGGGTGCGGCCGCCGAAGGGCGGGAGGTCGTTGCGGTGGACGGTGGACCAGGTGTAGAGGGCCGCCCGGCCGCTCGCCTCCTCCCAGGCCACCTCCGCGCTCCAGCAGCGCGGGCAGAACTCGCGGGGGTAGTGGTGGGCCCGGCCGCAGTCCCGGCAGCGGCGGATCAGCAGGCGGCCGGCGGCGGCCGCCTCCCAGTAGGGGCGGGTGAAGGCGTCGGCCCCGGGGACGCCGGAACCGTCCGCGCTCATCCGAACCACCCCAGGACCGCGTCGAGCGACCAGGTCTGCCACGCCATGGCGAAGAACCCGACCAGCGAGATCAGCGCCATCATGGAGTTCTGGCCCTGCTCCGCCCAGTCGTGGATCATCAGCACGAAGTAGAGGACGTTCAGGACCAGGCCGCTCAGCAGGGCCACCGGGGTCAGGAAACCGAGGACCAGGCCGAGGCCGAGGGCGAGTTCGGCGTAGGCCACGACGTACGCCATCAGCCTGGGCCGCGGTTTCACCACCCGCTCGAAGCCGGTCCGCACCGGGGCCCAGCGGTGCTCCGCGGCCACGTCCGCCGCCCAGGCGATGCCCGTCCCGCGCTCGAACCAGGCCTTCTTGTCCTTGTGCCGCCAGCTCTCCAGCCACCACAGGCCGAGCCCCATCCGCAGCACCGCGAGCCACTCCGCGCCGTCGAGCCAGATCGCGTCCATGACATCTGACGGTACGTCAGATCCTGGGGATTGCCGAGGGGTCGCGGCGCCGTTCTTCACCGGGCGCGCGCCGTTCCCGTACACCCGTGATCAATCCGCAACCAATTCCGGTCTTGACCGAGACCCATCAACGAAGTGCGTGATTACGCTCGCGCTCATGGCCGACTCCCGTCCCTCCCCCGTGCACCTCTCCCCGACCCCCGCCGACCGCCCCGTCTACGTCATCGGCGCGGGCCCCGGCGGGCTGGCGGCCGCCCACGCGCTGCGGTCCCGGGGCATACGGGCGGTGGTCCTGGAGAAGTCCGACCAGGTGGGTTCCTCCTGGCGGCGGCACTACGACCGGCTGCACCTGCACACCACCCGCCGGCTGTCCGCCCTGCCGGGTCTCGCCATGCCCCGCAGGTTCGGGCGCTGGGTGTCCCGGGACGACGTGGTGCGGTACCTGGAGAAGTATGCCGAGCACCACGAGCTGGAGATCGTCACCGGGGTGGAGGTGTTCCGGATCGAGCGGTCGCCGGACGGCACGGGCTGGCTGCTGCACGCCTCCGGTGGGCGGGAGCTGACCGGCAGCGCGGTGGTGGTCGCCACCGGCTACAACCACACCCCGCGGGTGCCCGACTGGCCGGGCCTCGACGGCTTCGGCGGGGAGTTCACCCACGCCGGCCACTACCGCAACGCCGAGCCCTACGCGGGCCGGGACGTGCTCGTCGTCGGCGTCGGCAACACCGGCGCCGAGATAGCCGTGGACCTGGTGGAGGGCGGGGCCGCCCGGGTGCGGCTCGCGGTGCGCACCGCCCCGCACATCGTGCGCCGCTCGACCGCCGGCTGGGCCGCCCAGTACACGGGCGTGCTGGTACGGCGGCTGCCGGTGCGGCTCGTCGACCGGCTCGCCCGGCCGCTCGCCCGGATCAGCACCCCGGACCTGTCCGCGCACGGGCTGGCGCGCCCGGACACCGGGCTGTACAGCAGGGTGCGGGAGGGCGCCATCCCGGTCCAGGACGTCGGCCTCATCGACGCCGTCCGCACCGGGAAGGTGGAGGTCGTGGCCGCCGTCGAGGGGTTCGAGGACGGCAAGGCCGTCCTCGCCGACGGGAGCCGGATCTCGCCGGACGCGGTCATCGCGGCCACCGGGTACGTCCGGGCGCTGGAAGGGCTGGTCGGGCACCTGGAGGTACTGGACGGCCGCGGGAAGCCCGTGGTGCACGGGCCACGCACCCCGGCGAACGCGCCCGGCCTGTACTTCACGGGGTTCACCAACCCGATCAGCGGCATGTTCCGCGAGCTGGCGATCGACGCGGAACGGATCGCCAGAGCGGTGGCCCGCGCACTGGCCTAGGTCCTGTCGCAGGGCCCGGCCTCCACAATTTCCCCGCTACCGACCCATTCCTGACGCTCTGTCAGTTCAGTAATCTGACAGAGCGTCAGTTATGGGCGCCTGTCATGGCTGTCACACAGGAGCGGGCGGACCGATGCTTGGATCAACCCACGGCACCCTCACCACCGACTCCCGCAGGGCCCGGGTCATCGCCTGCGGCGAGCAGCGGCCCGGACCCGCCGTCCACGGCCGGGCGGATTCCCTGGACGGCGCGGCGGGCGGGGCCGGCGTCGACGTCAGCGGGCGGCCGCTGTCCGCCGCCGTACCGGACCTGGCCCGGTTCTTCCGGCCCGAGTCGGTCGCGGTGATCGGCGCCTCGGACACCGAGGGCCGGCCGAACACCGGGATCACCCGGCAACTGCTGGACTGGGCCGGGCGGGTCGGGGCCCGGGTGCACCCGGTGCACCCCACGCGGCCGTCCGTGTTCGGCGTCCCCTGCCACGCCTCCGTCACCGACCTGCCCGAACAGGTCGACCTGGCCGTCCTGCTGGTAGCCGACCCGCTGCCGCTCATCGAGGACCTCGCCGAGGCCAAGGTCAGGTTCGCCGTCGCCTTCGCCTCCGGGTTCGCCGAGACCGGCGCCGCGGGGGCCGAGGCACAGGAACGGCTCGCGGAGGCGGTACGGCGCTCGGGGCTGCGGCTGCTCGGGCCGAACACCAACCTGAACGCCTTCGAGCGGTTCCGGGAGGACCTCGACGGACCCGCGATCGCGCTCATCACCCAGTCGGGGCACCAGGGCAGGCCCGTCTTCGCCCTGCAGGAGCTGGGCATCCGGCTCTCCCACTGGGCGCCGACCGGCAACGAGGCCGACCTGGAGACCGCCGACTTCGTCTCCTGGTTCGCCGAGCAGCCCGAGGTCGGCGCCATCGCCTGCTACGTGGAGGGCCTGAAGGACGGCCGGGCCTTCCTGCTGGCCGCCGACCGCGCCGCCCGCCGCGGGGTGCCGGTGGTGGCGGTGAAGGTGGGCCGCACGGAGGCCGGGGCCCGCGGTGCCGCCTCCCACACGGGCAAGCTCACCGGCGCCGACGAGGTGGTGGACGCGGCCATGCGGCAGTACGGCGTGATCCGCGTGGACGGGCTCGACGAACTCCAGGACACCGCGGCCCTGCTGGCCCGGGCCCGGGCGCCGCTGGCCGACGGCGTCGCCGTCTGCTCCATCTCCGGCGGCACCGGCGCGCACGTCGCCGACCTGGCCGCCGGGCACGGACTGCGACTGCCGCGGCTGACGGCCGAGAAGCAGGCCGAGCTGCACCAGTGGATACCCGGGTACCTGGACGTGGCCAACCCGGTGGACACCGGCGGGCACCCGGTCGGTGACGCGCGCGGCCGCAGGATCATCGACGCGATCCTCGCCGACCCGCAGGTGGGCGTGCTGATCTGCCCGGTGACCGGGCCCTTCCCGCCGCTCAGCGACCGGCTGGTGCGCGACCTGGTCGAGGCCGCCGAGGAGACGGACAAGCTGGTCTGCGTGGTGTGGGGGTCGCCGGTCGGCACCGAGCCGGCGTACCGGGAGGTGCTGCTCGGCTCCTCCCGGGTGGCCACCTTCCGGACCGTGGGCAACTGTCTGAGCGCCGTGCGGGCGTGGCTCGACCACCACCGCTTCGCCGACGGCTACCGCTCCCCCTTCGACGAGGCCCCGCGCACCCCCTCCCCCTCCTTCCGCAAGGCCGAGGCCCTGATGCGGCCCGGGCAGCAGCTCAGCGAGCACGGCGCCAAGCAACTGCTGCGCGCCTACGGCATCCGGGTGCCGCGCGAACAGCTCGTGACCAGCGCGGCCGCGGCCGTGCGGGCGGCCGGGCAGGTCGGCTACCCGGTGGTGATGAAGGCGTCCGGCGCCCGGATCGCCCACAAGACCGAACTGGGCCTGGTGAAGATCGGCCTGACCTCGGCCAGCCAGGTCCGGGACGCCTACCGCGAGCTGACCGACATCGCCCGCTACGAGGGCGTCCCGCTGGACGGCGTCCTGGTGTGCCAGATGGTCGAGCAGGGCGTGGAGATGGTCGTCGGGGTGACGCACGACGAGCTGTTCGGGCCGACCGTCACGGTGGGGCTCGGCGGGGTGCTGGTGGAGGTGCTGCGCGACGCGGCCGTGCGGGTGCCGCCGTTCGGCGAGGAGCAGGCCCGGGACATGCTCGCCGAACTGCGCGGCCGGGCCCTGCTCGACGGGGTGCGGGGGCGGCCGCCCGCCGACCTCGACGCCCTCGTGGAGGTCGTCCTGCGGGTCCAGCGCATGGCGCTCGAACTGGGCGGGCAGATCGCCGAGCTGGACGTCAACCCGCTGCTGGTGCTGCCCCGCGGGCAGGGCGCGGTGGCGCTGGACGCACTGGTGGTGTGCCGGTGAGCGCGCCGGTGCGGCACGAGGTCCGCGACGGGGTCTCGTACGTCACCCTGGACCGGCCCGAGGCCCTCAACGCCCTCACGCCCGCGCTGCGGGACCGGCTGATCGAGCTGCTGGCGCAGGCCTCGGCCGATCCGGACGTCCGGGCCGTCGTCCTGACCGGCACCGGGCGCGGCTTCTGCGCGGGCGCGGACCTCAGCGGTGGCGCGGGCGGCGGGGAACGCGTGCCGGGGGACGTGGCCCGCACCCTGCGGCTCGGCGCCCAGCGGCTGGTCGCCGCCGTGCTGGACTGCGAGAAGCCGGTGATCGCGGCCGTGAACGGCACGGCGGCCGGGCTCGGCGCCCACCTGGCGTTCGCCTGCGACCTGGTGCTGGCCGCCGAGTCGGCGCGGTTCGTCGAGGTGTTCGTCCGGCGCGGGCTCGTCCCGGACGGCGGCGGCGCCTATCTCCTGCCCCGGCTGATCGGCCCGCAGCGTGCCAAGGAGCTGATGTTCTTCGGCGACGCGGTCCCGGCGGCGGACGCGCAGCGCCTCGGGCTGGTCAACCGGGTGGTGCCGGACGGCGAGCTGGAGAAGACCGCCCGGGAGTGGGCGGCCCGGCTGGCCACCGGGCCGACCCGGGCGCTGGCGATGGCCAAGCAGCTGGTGAACGCCTCCCTGGACGGCGACCGCGCCGGCGCCTTCGCGGCGGAGGCGGCCGCCCAGGAGATCAACCTGACGACCCGGGACGCGCAGGAGGGCCTGCGGGCGTTCACGGAGCGGCGGGAGGCCGGCTTCCGGGGCCGCTGAGCCCTTGCCCGGCCCTCCCCGGCCTTCCTATCTGACGATCCGTCAGCTTCAATGGAGGGGTGATGGGACACGCAGGGGCGGCGGCCGCCGCCGTCCGGTACCTGGGGTCGGCCGCTTCGGCGGGGCCGGTGGAGGCGCTGCCGCGCCCGGAGTTGCGGTGTGTGCGCGCGGACGAGCGGGCGCCGGTCGACCCGGCGGTGTTCCGGCGGGTGCTCGGGAGCTTCCCGACCGGGGTGACCGTGATCACCGCACCGGCCGCGGCGGACGAGGACTCCCCGGCCGGCTTCGCCTGCCAGTCGTTCTCCTCCCTCTCCCTCGACCCGCCGCTCGTCTGCTTCATGGTCGGCCGCACGTCGGCCACCTGGCCGCGGATCGCCCGCGCGGGCGTCTTCTGCGTCAACGTGCTGAGCGCCGGGCAGGGCGGCCTGTGCCGGGCCTTCGCGGTGAGCGGCGCCGACAAGTTCGCGGGGGTGGCGTACGATGCGGCCCCCGTCTCCGGCGCCCCCCGGCTCAGCGGTGCCACCGCCTGGATCGACTGCGCGGTGCACGCCGTGCACACCGGGGGCGACCACCTCGTCGTCGTCGGACGGGTGAGCGCCCTCGGTGCCGACGAGGCGGCCGATCCGCTGGTCTTCCACCGGGGCCGGTTCGCCCGGCTCGGGGACGGCTCCTAGACGGCGGCCAGGACGGGCGCTGCCGGGCGTCGCCTGATCACCAGGGCCATCAGGGCCGCCGCCGCGCACAGGGTGCCGGAGGCGTACCAGACCATGTCGTAGGTGCCGAAGACGTCACGGGCGACACCGCCGAGGAAGGCGATGAGGGCCGCGCCGACCTGGTGCGAGGCGAGCACCCAGCCGAAGACGATGGCGCTGTCCTCGCCGTAGTGCTCCCGGCACAGGGCCAGGGTGGGCGGGACGGTCGCCACCCAGTCGAGGCCGTAGAAGACGATGAAGAAGACCATGGGCGGGTGGACCGACGGCCCCAGCAGCATGGGCAGGAAGAGGAGCGAGACACCGCGCAGGGCGTAGTAGACGGCGAGCAGGCGGCGCGGTTCGAAGCGGTCGGTGAACCAGCCGGAGGCGATGGTGCCGACGACGTCGAACACCCCGATGACCGCGAGCAGCGAGGCCGCCGCCGTGACGGGCATGCCGTGGTCGTGGGCGGCGGGCACGAAGTGCGTCTGGACCAGGCCGTTGGTGGAGGCGCCGCAGATCGCGAAGGTGCCGGCGAGCAGCCAGAACGGGCCGGTGCGCACGGCGGAGCCGAGCACCGCGAGGGTGCGCCGGGCGGCTCCGGTGACCGGCGCCGGCTTGGGTACGAACTCCTCGGCGCCGTACGGCTTCTGCCCCACGTCGGCGGGGTGGTCGCGCAGCAGCAGCCAGACGAAGGGGACGACGGCGAGGGCGGCCAGGGCGACGGTCACGGCGGCCGGGCGCCAGTCGTACGCCTCGACCATCCACGACAGCAGCGGCAGGAAGATGAGCTGCCCGGAGGCGGAGGCGGCGGTGAGGATGCCGCTGACCAGCCCGCGCCGGGTGGTGAACCAGCGGTTGGTGACGGTCGCGGCGAAGGCGAGCGCCATCGACCCCGAGCCGAGGCCGACCAGCAGGCCCCAGCACAGCAGTAGCTGCCAGGCCGCCGTCATCCACACGGTCAGGCCGGAGCCGATCGCTATCACCGTCAGCGCGACGGCGACGACCTTGCGGATGCCGAACCGGTCCATCAGCGCGGCGGCGAACGGGGCGGTGAGCCCGTACAGCGCGAGGTTGACCGAGACGGCGGCGCCGATCGTGCCGCGCGACCAGCCGAACTCCTGGTGCAGCGGGTCGATGAGCAGTCCCGGCAGGGAGCGGAAGGCCGCCGCGCCGATGATCGTGACGAAGGTGACGGCGGCGACGAACCAGGCCCGGTGCACACGGCGGCGCCGGGCCGGCGGTGCCTGGACGGGGACGGCGGCTTCGGTTGTCTGAGTCACGTCGTCAAGAGTGCGGTCCGCGGTCCCGCGCAACGAGTGGCCCGGGAGACAGTGTTCGCTAGGATCGGGCCATGACTGTCGGCCAGGATTTCCGCCCGCACCGGATCGTCGTCCTCGCGCTGGACGGCCTGCTCCCCTTCGAGCTGGGCATTCCGCACCGGATCTTCGGCCGCCCCCGGGACGCCGAGGGCCGGCCCCTCTACGAGGTCGTGACCTGCTCGGTCCGGCCGCCCGGCCCGGTCGAGACCGACGCCGACTTCACCGTGCACGTCCCCAACGGCCCCGAGGCCCTGGCGACGGCCGACACGGTGATCGTCCCGGCGTCGTACGAACTCGGCCCGGTCTACGAGGAGGGCCGGCTCACCGAGGAGCTGGCCGCCGCGCTCGCCCTCGTCCGTCCCGGCACCCGCATGGCCTCCATCTGCACCGGCGTCTACGTCCTCGCCGCCGCCGGGTACCTCGACGGCCGCCCGGCGACCACCCACTGGGCCGACGCCGACCGCTTCCAGCGCCTGTTCCCGCGGATCAGGACGGACGCGGACGTACTGTTCATCGACGACGGGGACGTCCTCACCTCGGCCGGGGTGGCCGCCGGGATCGACCTGTGCCTGCACATGGTGCGGCGCGACCACGGCACGGCCGTCGCCAACGACGTGGCCCGCCGCACGGTCGTGCCGCCGCACCGCGACGGCGGCCAGGCCCAGTACATCCACCGCCCGGTGCCCGACCCCCAGCTCGCCACGACCACCGCGGCGCGCGCCTGGGCCCTGGGCCGGCTGCACGAACCGATCCAGCTGCGGGACATGGCCGAGCAGGAGGCCATGTCGGTGCGCACCTTCACCCGCCGCTTCCGCGAGGAGGTCGGGGTCAGCCCCGGCCAGTGGCTCACCCAGCAGCGCGTCGAGCGCGCCCGCCACCTGCTGGAGTCCACCGGTCTCTCGGTCGACCAGGTGGCCCAGGAGGCCGGTTTCGGCACCGCCCAGTCGATGCGCCAGCACCTCCAGGCCGCGCTCGGGGTCACGCCCACCGCCTACCGGCGGACCTTCCGGACCGGTGGCGGCGCCGAGGACCCGGACGGGTTCGCCGCCGTGCGCTGACTCAGAAGGTCAGCACCGCCCGCGCCACCCGCCCCGCCTCCGCGTCCGCCCGCGCCTTCTCGAAGTCCTCCACCGGGTAGGCCGCGGTCACCAGCTCGTCCAGCAGCAGGCGGCCCTGGCGGTACAGCTCGGCGTAGAGGGGGATGTCTCGCTGGGGGCGGGAGGAGCCGTAGCGGCAGCCGAGGATCGCCTTGTCCAGGAACATCGCGGAGACGACGAAGGACGCCTCGGCGCCCGCCGGGGGCATGCCGAGCAGGACGGCCTGCCCGTGCCGGTCGAGGAGCTCGACCGCCCGGCGGACCAGCTCCACCCGGCCGACGCACTCGAAGACGTGGTCGGCGCCCGTCGGCAGGACGTCCCGCACGCCCTCCGTGGTGGTCAGGAACTCGGTGGCGCCGAACCGCCGGGCCACCGCCTCCTTCGCCGGGTTGGCGTCCACGGCGACGACGGTGAGCGCTCCGGCGAGCCGCGCACCCTGCAGCACGTTCAGGCCGATGCCGCCCGCGCCGATGACGACGACGCTGTCCCCGCGGTCCACCCGGGCCCGGTTGAGGACCGCGCCGACGCCGGTCAGCACCCCGCAGCCGATCAGCGCGGCCGACGTCAGCGGGACGTCGGCGGGGATCCGCACCGCCTGCACGGCGCGGACGACCGTGCGTTCCGCGAAGGCCGAGTTGCAGGCGAACTGGTACAGCGGCCGGTCCCCGCGGCTGAAGGGCCGGCCGGGGCGGCCGATCGCCTCGCGGCACATCGTCGGGCGGCCCCGGTCGCACTCCGGGCAGGTGCCGCAGTTGGCGAGCGTGGACAGGGCCACGTGGTCACCGGGGACGACGTGGGTGACGCCCGCGCCGACCGCCTCCACCACTCCGGCGCCCTCGTGGCCCAGCACCACCGGCACCGGGAACGGGATGGTGCCGTCCACCACCGACAGGTCGCTGTGGCACAGGCCGGCCGCCGCGACCGCCACCCGCACCTCGCCGGGACCCGGCTCCCGCACCGCGAGGTCGTCCACCACCTCGACCCGCGTGCCGTCGAACACCACACCGCGCATCACACGGCCCCCTTCGGCTCTCTGGGCAGGCCGAGCACCCGCTCGGCGATGATCGTGCGCTGGACCTGGTCGGAGCCGCCGTAGATGGTGTCGGCCCGGGAGAAGAGGAACAGGTGCTGCCCGGCGTCGAGTTCGTACGGCGCCGCGGGCGACCAGTCGGCCGGGCCGGCGGCCGCCGCGGCGCCCCGCACCCCCACCGCGAGCTCCCCGAGCCGCTGGTGCCAGTCGGCCCACAGCAGCTTGGCCACGCTGGGCGCGCCCGGGCCGGCGGAACCGCCGAGGGTGCGCAGCGCGTTCCAGCGCATGGTGCGCAGCTCGGCCCACTGGCGCACCAACCGGGCGCGGACCACCGGGTCGTCGGCGGCGCCGGTGCGCACGGCCGCCTCGACGACCCGCGCCAGCTCCTCGGCGAACCCGATCTGCTGCGCCAGCGTCGACACCCCGCGCTCGAAGCCCAGCAGGCTCATCGCCACCCGCCACCCCTGCCCCTCGCCGCCGACGACGTGTTCCGCGGCCGCGTACGCCCCGTCGAAGAAGACCTCGTTGAAGTCGCTGGTGCCGGTCAGCTGGCGGATGGGCCGGACCTCGATCCGGCCGGGCTGGTCCATGGGGACCAGCAGGAAGCTCAGCCCGTGGTGGCGGCGGCTGTCCGGGGCCGTGCGGGCCAGCACGAAGCACCAGTCGGCCTCGTGCGCGAGGGAGGTCCAGATCTTCTGCCCGGTGATCCGGTAGCGGCCGCCCTCGCGGACCGCCGCCGTGCGCAGGGCGGCCAGGTCGGAGCCCGCGCCGGGTTCGCTGTAGCCCTGGCACCACAGTTCCTCGCCGGCCGCGACGGGCGGCAGGAAGCGGTTCTTCTGCTCCTCGGTGCCGTGGGCGATGAGGGTCGGGGCGAGCAGGTTCTCCCCGATGTGCCCGGAGCGCGGGGGCGCGGCCGACCGGGCGTACTCCTCGGCCCAGGCGACCTGCTGGGTGAGCGGGGCGGTGCGGTTGCCGTACCCGGCCTCGGGCCAGCCGAGGCCGATCCAGCCGGCGCCGCCGAGCGTCCGCTCCCAGCCGCGGCGCTCCGCGCCGGGGGCGGTGTGCGCCGCCAGCCAGGCCCGGGCCTCGGCCCGGAACGTCTCGTCCTCGGTGGTGAATCCAAAGTCCACAGCGCCTCCTCGGCGTCGGTCAGGCGTTCGGCCGGGAGCCCTCCCGGGCCGCCTGCTCCATCGCCTCGAGGCGCGCCAGCATCGGCATCGGGTCCACCCCCACCGAGCCCGGCAGGAACTGGGCGATGGCCTGCGGCGTCCAGCCGTCCGAGGCGTACGCGGCGCGCAGCTCGCGGGGCTGGGCCCACACCGCGAGCTTCGGCCCGGCGATCGTGTACACCTGGCCCGTGATCCCCTGCTCCGCGGCGTGCCGGGACAGCAGGTAGACCACGAGCGCGGCCACGTCCGCCGGCTCGCCGATCTCCGCCAGCTCCATCGGGACGCCGGCCGACATCCGGGTACGGGCCACGGGCGCGACGGCGTTGGCGGTGACCCCGTACTTGTGCAGCCCCAGGGCCGCGCTGCGCACCAGCGAGATGATCCCGCCCTTCGCCGCGCTGTAGTTGGCCTGCGCGACCGAGCCCTGGTGGTTGCCGCTGGTGAAGCCGATGAGGGTGCCGGACCGCTGCCTGCGCATGACGGCGGAGGCGGCCCGGAAGACGGTGAAGGTGCCCTTGAGGTGCGTGGCGACCACCGGGTCCCACTCCTCCTCGGACATGTTGAACAGCATGCGCTCGCGCAGGATGCCGGCCACGCAGACGGCCCCGTCGATGCGGCCCCAGGCGGACAGGGCCGCGTCGACGACCCGCTGCCCGCCCGCCATGGTGGAGATGTCGTCGGCGACCGCGACCGCCTCGCCGCCGGCCGCCTCGATCTCCTTGACGACCCCGTCGGCGATCTCGCCGGCCGGCGAGGACCCGTCGGTGGACACCCCGTAGTCGTTGACGACGACCCTGGCGCCCTCGGCCGCCGCCGCGAGGGCGACCGCGCGTCCGATGCCCCGTCCGGCGCCCGTCACGGCGACCACCTTGTCGGTCAAGAAGTTCCCCACGCCCAGCCCCTTCCCGAAGTTTCTGACGGACCGTTAGATTTTATGGCGCGTCAGCTGCGCGGACACAAGCCCCGGGGAGGCACCGGATGTCACGGCCGACACTGCATCCCGCGTTCGACGACGTCGCCAAGCGCGTGAACAACTGGGGGCGTTGGGGGACGGACGACGAGATCGGCACGCTCAACCTGATCACCGGCGAGGTGGTGCGCGAGGCGGCGGCCTGTGTGCGCTCCGGGCGCCGGGTCCCGCTCGCCCTGCCGCTGCGCCAGGACGGGGTGCAGACGGGCGTGATCCCGGGGCGGGTCAATCCGCTGCACGCCATGGTGCAGATCAACCAGGAGCTGTTCGGGCCGGGCACGGTGGCGTGCAGCGACGACACGGTGACCATGGGCCTCCAGGCCGGCACCCACTGGGACGCGCTGACCCACGTGTCGCACTCCGGCACGCTCTACAACGGCCGCCCGGCGCACACGGTGACCGCGCACGGGGGCGCGGAGTTCGCCGGCATCGACAAGGCCCGGCACGTCGTCTCGCGCGGGGTGCTGCTGGACGTGGCCCGCGCGCGCGGCACGGACCGGCTGCCGGGCGGGCACGCGGTCACGCCGGAGGACCTTCAGGCGGCCGAGGAGTTCGGCCGGGTGCGGGTGCGGTCCGGGGACGTGGTCCTGGTGCGGACCGGGCAGGTGGGGGTGTACCTGGCCGGGGACCGGCACGGGTACGGCTATCCGTCCCCGGGCCTCTCGGTGCGCTGCCCGGAGTGGTTCCACGCGCGCGACGTGGCGGCGGTCGCGAACGACACGCTCACTTTCGAGGTGTTCCCGCCCGAGATCGAGGACCTGTGGCTGCCCGTGCACGCGCTGGACCTGGTGGAGATGGGGATGCTCCAGGGCCAGAACTGGAATCTGGAAGAGTTGTCCACAGCCTGTGGAGAAGCGGGCAGGTACGCGTTCCTGCTGTCGGCGATGCCGGAGCCGTTCGTCGGCGCGACGGGCACACCGGTGGCGCCGGTCGCCGTGCTGTGAGGTCCGGCGCGCCATGAGGTCCGGTCGGCGGCGCGCCCCCGCCTGCTGGCCTCGCGCCGCCCCCGGTGCGACCCACACTCGACGAGGACCACCACCGAGCGGGCCCTCGCCGTCCCCTCGCGGCGAATCGACGCCCACCAGCGTGTTCGATCACTCACGAACCGTCAACAGCGATGAGGTGAATCGTCGCTTATGACCGTTTCGCAGGGGCAGCGCACGGATGCACCCCCGGCGCACACCGCGCCGGGCGCCTACACCGCCTCGAAGGCGAAGTCCTCGTAGGCGGACAGACCGCCCCCGTACGCCGCGGCCGCCCCCTCCCTGGGCCGTGAGCAGCGGTCCAGCTCGCACCAGATGCTCTTGCCCGAGCCCTCCGGGCTCCAGCCCCAGCGGTCGGCCAGGCAGTCGACGAGGGCCAGGCCCCGGCCGCCGGTGGCGTCACTGCCCGCGCAGCGCGGGACGGGCGCGCGGGAGCTGCTGTCGGCCACCTCCAGGCGCACCGTGGCGGCGGCCGGCTCGGCCGCGGCGCCGGGCAGGGAGAGCCGCAGCACCGCCGGACGGCCGGTGTGCACCACGGCGTTGGTCACCAGCTCGGAGACGAGCAGGACCAGCGTCTCGGCCAACGCCTCGTCGGCCTGTATCCCGAGCCCGGCGAGACGCGAGCGGGCCCACCGCCTCGCCCGCCCCACCTCCGTGGGATCGGGCCGGATCTCCAGCTGCACTTGAAGCACCTGCACCGCTCACACCATCCGAACCGGCGGACTCATGACCCCGCGCCACGCGGACACCACGGTGGAAGCCGTGACGCACAGCACGACGAGGGCCACGATCGTAGCCATTTTCTGCATGGCCAGAACAACGGCCAGAGCAAGGGTCACGGAACGTGATTTCCTTGCGAGACAGCATGGTTGACGTACAGTCACCCCAACAAGCGCTTCGGGCATATTCCAGCGCGAAGGAGTACGCGTACGGCATACTGTGCGACGCGTGTGCCGGGGAGTCGAACAGGCGGCGCGACAAGCCCTTACCGCCCTGCGAGCAGCGGCGCGCACCGGGCGGCCCGGGGACGCCCCGGGGGCAGCACCGGCACGGCTCGTGCTCGTAGCCACTCGCATCTCACCCAAGGTACCCGAGCGGGCACCCGACTCCGGGCCGTGACGAGTCGCGCGAAGGACACAACCCGGTATCGACGCTCCGTGATGCGGGGGCGCCACGATCCGCGACATCCTGGGCCACGGCCTCACCGGCCGTCCGGCCGGGGCGCCACGCGCTACGGCCCGGCCACCAGATCGGCGGCAAGCGCTTCCTCGGCGGCCGTCCCGCCGCCGCCCCGCCGGGCCCGCACCCAGGCGCGCTTGAGATGCAGATGGACCTCCGCCTCCCAGGTGAAGCCCATGCCGCCGTGCACCTGGAGGCAGTCGCGGGTACCCCGCAGAGCGGCCTCGTCGGCGAGCAGCCGGGCCGCCGCGACGTCCGCGGGGGCGACGGTCAGGGCGGCCGCGTAGACGGCGGCGCGGGCCGTCTCGGCGCGCACCAGCATGTCGGCGCACAGGTGTTTGACCGCCTGGAAGGCCCCGATCGGCCGCCCGAACTGTTCCCGCGCCCGGGCGTGTTGCACGGCCAGTTCGCACGCGCGCGCGGCCGTGCCGAGCTGCTCGGCTGCGGTGAGCAGCACGGCCACGGGCTCCGCCGTGCCGTCGTCGGCCGCCCCGGGCACCCGGTGCAGCGGGGTGAGCGGGTCGGCCGAGCGCAGCGGTACGGCCCCGGTGGCGTCCCCGAGCACGGCGTCCGCCGCGTCCAGCCACTCCACCAGCGGGCCGTCCACACCGGACACCACGGTCTCCCCGGTGGCGGCCCCGGGCACGGTCCCGGCCGCGAGATGGGTCGCCAGCAGCGGGCCCGGCAGCAGCGCGCGGCCGGTCTCCTCGAAGACCAGCACCGCCTCGGGCAGCCCGAGTCCGGCCCCGCCCGCCGCCTCCGGCAGCCGCAGCGCGAACAGGCCCGCCGCGCCCAGCTCCCGCCACAGGTCCCGGTCCAGCCGTGCCGGCCGGGTCGCCGCCGCGCGCAGCGCGCCCGCGTCCCACCGGCGCTCCAGCAGCCGCCGTACCCAGGTGCGCAACGCCTGCTGGTCCTCGGTGAGTCGGAAGCGCACGGTCACCGTCCCTTCGGCAGGCCGAGCACGCGCTCGGCGACGATGTCGCGCTGGATCTGCGAGGTGCCGGCGGCGATGGTGTACGACAGCGAGGAGAGCCGGTCCAGCACCCAGGGCCGGTCCAGGTCGAGTCCGTCGGGGCCGAGCACGTCGGCGGCGGTGTCGTACAGCTCCTGGCGGGCGTGCGAGTACCTCAGTTTGAAGACGGAGCCGCCGGCGCCCGGCACGCCTCCGCTCGCCTCCGCCTCGCTGACGTTCCACTGGGTCAGCCGCCACAGCGCGCGGAACTCGGCGGCCAGCCGGCCGATCCGGCGGCGCAGCACGGGGTCGTCCCAGCGGCCGTTGTCCCGTGCGGTGCGGGCGAGTTCGCCCAGCACCCGGCGGCAGGCGACGACCTCTCCGACGAAGGCGGTGCCGCGCTCGAAGGACAGCGTCACCATGGTGACGCGCCAGCCGTCGTTCTCCGCCCCCACCCGGTTGCCGGCCGGCACCCGGACCTCGTCCAGGAACACCTCGGCGAACTCGGCCGACCCGGCGAGGGTGCGCAGCGGCCGTACGGTGATGCCGTCGGCGTCCATGGGCATGGCCAGCCAGGTGATGCCCCGGTGCCGGGGTGCCCCGGGGTCGGTGCGGACCAGCAGTTCGCACCAGTCGGCGACCTCGGCGTGCGAGGTCCAGATCTTGGACCCGCTCACCACGTAGTCGTCGCCGTCGCGCCACGCGCGCGTGCGCAGCGCGGCGAGGTCGGACCCGGCCTCCGGTTCGCTGAACCCCTGGCACCACACCTCGTCGCCGCGCAGGATGGGCGGCAGCCAGCGGGCCCGCTGCGCGGGGGTGCCCTCGGCGGCGATGGTGGGTCCCGCGTGCAGCAGCCCGACGAAGTTCGCGCCCACGTAGGGGGCGCCCGCCCGCTCGGTCTCCTCCAGGAAGATGAGCCGGGTGGTCGGGGCCGCGTCCCAGTGCACGTCGGCGTACCCGGCGTCGTGGAGCGTGCGCTGCCAGCCGAGGTCGTAGGCGCGGCGGCCGGGCCAGTCGTCCGGGGACGGCCGGGCCGGCAGGGTGGGCAGGACCTTGGCCAGCCACTCCCGCAGCCGGGCCCGGAACTCCTCCTCCTCGGGCGTGTACGACAGGTCCATCAGTCGTCGAGGTCCAGGCCGAGCATGCGGATGGCGTTGCCCCGCATCAGCTTGTGCACGGTCTCGTCGTCCAGGCCCTTCACGTGGTCGAGGGCGACCTCCTTGGTGTGCGGGAAGGTCGAGTCGACGTGCGGGTAGTCGGTCTCGAAGGTGGCGTTGTCCCGCCCGACCACGTCCAGGGACGCCACCCCGTGCCGGTCGCGGAAGAAGCAGCAGAAGACCTGCCGGTAGTAGTACGTCGACGGCGGCTCGGGGACCAGGTCGCGCACCCCGCCCCAGGCGCGGTGCTCCTCCCACACGTCGTCGGCGCGCTCCAGGGCGTACGGGATCCAGCCCATCTGCCCCTCGGAATAGGCGAGCTTGAGGGTGGGAAAGCGCACCAGCACGCCGCTGAAGAGGTAGTCCATCATCGAGGCCATCGCGTTGTTGAAGCTGAGCGCGGCCTGGACGGCGGGCGGCGCGTCCGGGGAGGCGGCGGGCATCTGGGAGCTGCTGCCGATGTGCATGTTGACGACCGTCCCCGTCTCCTGGCACACCGCGAAGAAGGGGTCCCAGTGGCCGGAGTGGATGGACGGCAGCCCGAGGTGGGTGGGGATCTCGGAGAAGGTCACCGCCCGCACCCCGCGCCGGGCGTTGCGGCGGAT
Organism: Streptomyces sp. WI03-4A; assembly: GCF_033792105.1. NCBI lineage: Bacteria > Bacillati > Actinomycetota > Actinomycetes > Kitasatosporales > Streptomycetaceae > Streptomyces > Streptomyces sp. WI03-4A. The sequence goes on along the minus strand of NZ_JARAUO010000042.1, from coordinate 64,941 downwards.
CTCCGCGACGGCCAGCTCCACGTCCCACAGCGGGATCAGGCACAGCGGGATCAGACGGCCCCCGCTGTCCCCGCACCACTCCTCCACCATCCAGTCGTTGTAGGCCCGTACGCAGGCGAGGGCGACCTCCTTGTCGTGCGCCTCGGCGAAGGTCTGCCCGCAGAAGCGCGGGAAGGTCGGGAAGCAGAGGCTGGCCTCGACGTGGTTGAGGTCCATGTCGGCGAGCCGGGCCTTCGGGTCCCAGCAGCCGCGCCGCATCTGCTCCCGGGTGATCCCCTCCAGGGTCATCTCGTCGCGGTCGAAGCCGACGGCGGCGATGTTGCGCTTGTACGGGAACTTGAGGTCCTCGTAGATCCACCAGTCGGTCGGCTGGCCGTCCGGGTCCATGGTGATCTGGTACTTGCCGCCGACGTACGCCAGCTCCCCGATGCCGGCGGTCAGCGGCTTGGGCCCGCGCTCCCGGTACTTCGCCGGGAGCCAGGTCTCGAAGAGGTGGGCGGGCTCGATCACATGGTCGTCGACGCTGACGATGCGCGGCAGTTCGGTCATGGGTCCCCCACCTGTCGATGCGCTTGATCTGATGGGTCGTCAGATACTCCGTCGCCAGCAGGCTAGCCCGCACCCCCTGGACCGACAAGGCGCACGGCCCTACGCTCTGCGCACGATCTGACGCACCGTCAGCCATGGGGGTCGACGTGAACGACACCGCACACGCCCTGAGCACCTCGCGCACCCTGTGGGAGCTGGTGGACCGCCGGGCCCGCCTCACCCCGGACCGGCCCGTGCTGCTCCAGGACGACCGCCGGCTGACCTTCGGCGAGCTGCGCGACCGCGCCGAGCGGGTCGCGGCCGGGCTGTACGGCATGGGCGTACGCCCGGGCACGGTGGTCGCCTGGCAGCTCCCCACCCGCATCGAGACGGCCGTGCTGTCCTTCGCGCTGGCCCGGCTGGGCGCCGTGCAGTCCCCCGTCATCCCGTTCTACCGGGACCGCGAGGTCGGCTTCGCGCTGCGGGAGTCCCGCGCGGAGTTCTTCGCCGTACCGGGCGTCTGGCGCGGCCACGACCACGCGGAGATGGCCCGGCGGCTCGGCGCGAAGGGCGTCTTCGAGGCGTACGACGACCTGCCCGAGGGCGACCCTTCGGTGCTCCCGGCCCCGCCCGCCGACGGCACCTCGGTCCGCTGGATCTACTGGACCTCCGGGACGACCTCCGACCCCAAGGGCGTGCTGCACACCGACCGTTCGCTGATCGCGGGCGGCTCCTGCCTGGCCCACGCCCTGCGGCTGCGGCCGGACGACGTCGGCTCGATGGCCTTCCCCTACGCCCACATCGCCGGGCCCGACTACACGGTCATGCTGCTGCTCTACGGCTTCCCGGCGGTGATGTTCGAGCAGTTCGCGCTGCCGGACGCGCTGGAGGGGTACCGGCGGCACGGGGTGACGGTGGCCGGCGGCTCCACGGCCTTCTACTCCATGTTCCTGGCCGAGCAGCGCCGGCGGCCGGGGGCGAAGGTGATCCCCACGCTGCGGCTCCTCGCGGGCGGCGGGGCCCCGAAGCCCCCGGAGGTCTACCACGCCGTCGTACGCGAGATGGGGGTGCAGCTCACCCACGGGTACGGCATGACGGAGGTGCCGATGATCACCATGGGCGACCCCGAGGACACGCCCGAGAACCTCGCGACGACCGAGGGGCGCCCGCCCGCGGGCATGCGGATCCGGATCGTGGACGGCGAGGTGCGGCTGCGGGGCGAGGCCGTGTGCCAGGGCTACCTGGACCCCGCCCAGACGGCGGCGGCCTTCGACGAGGAGGGCTACCTGCGCACCGGCGACCTGGGCCGGGTGACCGGCACCGGGCACCTCGTGCTCACCGGGCGGCTGAAGGACGTGATCATCCGCAAGGGCGAGAACATCTCGGCCAAGGAGATCGAGGACCTGCTCGCCGCGCACCCGCGGGTGGCGGACGCGGCGGTGATCGGGCTGCCGGACGCCGAGCGCGGCGAGCTGGTGTGCGCGGTGGTCGAACCACCGCCCGGGACACCGGGACCGACCCTCGCGGAGACGGTCGCGTACCTGCGGGCCGCGGGTCTGTCCGTCCACAAGCTGCCGGAGCGGCTCGAGGTGGTGGACGCCCTGCCGCGCAACGAGACGCTGCGCAAGGTGCTCAAGTACCGGCTGCGCGAACGGTTCGCGCGGACGCCTACTCGGGAACCGTGAAGTACCGCGCGAACGCCGGCACGATCTCCGCCTCGCCGACCCTGCCGTCGCCGTCCGCGTCGAGGGCGGCGGCGACCGCGTGGGCGACGTTCTCCGGCACGTGGAAGACCCGCAGGACGCGGACGGTGTCGGAGACGGTGGCCCGGCCGTCGCCGTCCGGGTCCGCCACGGCCAGGGACGCGTGCAGGAAGGGGCGGGCGATCTCGGCGAAGCGCTCGGGGTTGTCGCGCAGCCGCTTGACCGCGCCGGTGACGAACTCCTCGCGGGTGATGCGCTGGTCACCGTCCCGGTCCGCGATGCCCGCCATGCCCTGCCAGAACGCCTCCGCACCGGCGTACAGCGCCTGGCCTCGGTCGGAGCGGGCGGGCACGGCGAACTCGGCGAGCAGGGCCTTGGCCGCGGCGTTGAAGTCCGCGCGGTCGATCCAGCCGTTGCCGTCCTGGTCGAAGGTGGCGAACCGGGCGGCGATCCTGCGCTCGTACTCGGTGCTGACCATGTCTGTTCGGGCCGCCTTACGTTGACGTGGGGGTCGATCTGGCAGGGAGCGTACGACGCGGGCGGCGGTGAGGTGACGAAAAGGCGGCCGTTGTGCCAAGACCGGGGGAATTCCGCCGCGACTTCGTGCCGATCGTCGCGGGGCGGCGTGAGGGCCGGGCAGGGGTTCCGGCCGGGTGTCAGGCGGAGAGCGGGTCCGCCTCGTCGGTGGCGGCGGACGCGACGTCCGGGCGGACGTCGAACAGGCGGCGGACACCGAGCGCGCCGAGCACCCGGTTGACGTGGGAGCCGTCCTCGGCGCCCCGGTCCGGCAGGATCAGCCGCAGCCGGCCCTGGCAGGAGCGGATCAGCCGGCGCGCCGCGATCAGCACGCCGACCCCGCTGGAGTCGCAGAAGAAGACCTCGGAGAGGTCGAGGATCAGGCTGTGGTGGCCCTCCGCGACCACGTCGTGCACGCGCTGGCGCAGCACCGGGGAGGTCACCAGGTCCAGTTCCCCGGACACCTGGAGCACGGCCCACTCGCCTTCTTCGACGCCGGTCACCCTGAATGTCACGGCCACGCCCCTCCGCTCGCCGGAACTCCCGGAACCGCCCGGAAACGGAAGCAGTTCCTACGTTTCTTTCCGCGCGGCTGCCCAGCGGCCGTTCCCTGAAACTTCCCGCAGCAAACCGTGCACGATCAACAAAGGGCTTCTTTCAGTCACTATCGATCCTGTTCGATCGGAGATTGGCCCGCTTTGCGTGAAGGTTGTGTGAAGGGGGCACTATCACCTGCGACGCTTCCAGGGGCGCACATTGACACAAAGGGGCGTGCGCTGTCGGACGTGCCGACTACATTCGAGAGGGCAGTACGGAGACGCTGGACGAGCCGGACGAGACCGAGGGGAGGGCAGCATGGCGCACAAGGACGTACCGCCCCGCTGGGACCGCAAGATGCAGCAGCGGCTCGCGCGGGGTGAGGCGGCGGCGCTCGGCGAGCTGTACGACCGGTTCGCCTCGCTGGTGCACAGCCTCGCCCACCGCGTCCTGGGGGACGAACGGGCGGCCGACGGCGTCACCCGGGAGGTCTTCGCCCATGTCTGGGAACACCCCGACAGCTACGACCCCAAACAGGGCCCGTTGCGCTCCTGGGTGGCCGCGGTGACCCACCGGCTGGCCGTGCAACGGCTGCGCGTCACCGAGACGGCCGCGCTCACCCGGGGCGGGAGCGGCCGCGCCGACGGCTGCGCGGACGAACCCGGGAGTCCGGAGAGCCTGGAGAGCAAGGTGCGCCGCGCCTCGGTCGCCGCCCGCGCCGACTACATCGTCCACTCCATGCCCGCCCCGCTGCGCGCCGCCCTCGAACTGGCCTACTTCCAGCGCCGCGACTACCGCCAGACCGCGGCCGACCTCGGGGTCACCGAGGACGAGGCCCGCCGCCGGCTCCGCCTCGGCCTCCAACTGCTGTCCACCGCCCACGACGCGGGCACCCCGCCGGGTTACGGGGGTGCGGTGTGAGCGGCACCGGAGGCTTCGGGGCGCACGACGGCCACGAGCGGGACGACCACGACGAGTGGACCGAGTGGCACCAGGGAGCCGGTGAACGCGGCCCGTTCGGCGACGCGCGCGGGACGGACCACGGCGCCGGTGCCGTGCCGCCCGGCGCCGGCGGCTCCGGACCCGACCGGTCGCCGCCCCGGATACCGCTGCCCCGCGCCTCCGTCGAGGACAGCGGACAGCCACTGCCCGACCTGGCCGACCTGGGGGACCCCGCAGCCGTGCCGCTCGACCTGTCGCACGACGTCCTGAAGTCGCTCCTCGGCGCCTGGGCCCTGGCCGCCTGCTCGGCCGCCGAGACGGCGGCCGTGGAGGAACACCTGGGCGCCTGCGGCGCCTGCGCGGAGGAGGCGCTGCGGCTGCGCGAGGCGGTCGGACTGCTGCACCAGCCCGAGAGCCTCGACCTCGACCCCGCCCTGCGCACCCGCGTCCTGGAGAGCTGCCTCGACCGTCGGCCGCCGCTCATCCCGGTGCCCGAGTGGGCGGCCGCCTACGACGCCGAGACCGCGCGCCTGGACGCGCTGCTCCAGGACTTCGGGGACGCCGAGTGGCACGCGCCGGTGCGCCTGCGCTGGTTCGAGGCCGACGTGGCCACGAGCCGGCGCACCACCGTGGCCGGGGTGATCGCCCATCTGCTGACGGTGGACGGGCTGGTCGCGGTGGCGCTCGGCCTCGAGGACCCGCTGGCCGGGCTCGCCGGGCTCGCCGGGAAGAACGACGGGAGCGCGCCGGAGGCGGCGGGCCCGGCGGCCCGGACCGAGGCGTACTGGCGCACCTCCCACTTCCCGCCGACGCGTTCGGTGCGCGGGCCCTGGCGCGAGCAGAGCCACGGCATCGTCCGGACGGTGTCCTTCACGGGCAGCACCGCCGGCGGACTCGAAGTGCCTTACGGCGAGTTCGCGCTGCCGCTGCACGACGCCATGCTGGACCGCGCCTTCGAGTGCTGGATGCACGCCGAGGACATCGCCGAGGCGGTGGACTACCCGTACGAGCCGCCCGCGCCACGGCACCTGAACAAGATGATCGACCTCGCGGCCCGGATGCTGCCGGCCGCGCTGGCCGAGCGGCGCCGGACCGGGCTGTCCGCCCCGGGCCGCACCCCGCACCTCGTGCCCGCGGGGGCACCGGGGCGCAGCCTGCGGCTGGAGATCGAGGGCGCGGCCGGCGGGGAGTGGCTGATCCCGCTGGACTCGCCGGCCGCCGTGGGCTCAGCCGATCACGAGGTGGCCCATGTCGCCCTGGACGGCGTGGAGTTCTGCCGCCTGGCGGCGGGCCACGTGCCACCGGAGGAGGCCGCGGCGGGACAGATGGGCGACCGTGAGGCCATCAGGGACGTGCTGTTCGCCGCGGCGGGCCTGAGCCGGCTGTGAGGCGAGTCCCGCCGCGAGGCGGGGCCGCCGTGAGGCAGGGCCGCCGGTGAGGCAGGGCCGCCGTGAGGCAGGGCCGCCGGTGAGGCAGGGCCGCCGGTGAGGCAGGGCCGCCGGTGAGGCGGGGCCAGCCGTCCAGGGGCCGCCGTGAGGCAAGGCCCGCCGTAAGGCAAGGCCCGCCGTGAGGCAAGGCCCGCCGTAAGGCAAGGCCAGCGGTGAGGCAAGGCCCGCCGTAAGGCAAGGCCCGCCGTGAGGCAAGGCCCGCCGTAAGGCAGGGCCAGCGGTGAGGCGGGGCCGCCGGTGAGGCAAGGCCCGCCGTGCGGCAAGGCCCGCCGTGCGGCAAGGCCCGCCGTGCGGCAAGGGCCGCCATGAGGCAGGGCCCGCCGTGCGGCAAGGGCCGCCATGAGGCAAAGGCCGCCATGAGGCAAAGGCCGCCATGAGGCAAAGGCCGCCGCGAGGCAAAGGCCGCCGCGACGCGCGGCCCGCCGTGCGGCAAGGCCCGGCTCAGTGGACCGAGAAACCGCCGTCCACGAAGACCGACTGGCCGGTGACGTAGGCGGAGGCCGGCCCGGCGAGGAAGACGGCCGCGCCCGCGAAGTCCTCGGCCAGTCCGTTGCGTCCGACCAGGGTGCGCTCGGCGAGCGCCGCCACCTTCCGCTCGTCGGACGACAGCCGCGCGTTGAGCGGCGTCATGACGAAGCCCGGCACCAGGGTGTTGCAGGTGACGCCGTGCGGCGACCACGCCTCGGCCTGGGAGCGGGCCAGCGACTCCAGCGCTCCCTTGGAGACGCCGTAGGCGCCGCTCTGCACGAAGGCCCGGTGCGCCTGCTGGGAGGTGATGTGGATGATCCGGCCGTAGCCGCGCTCGGCCATGCCGGGCCCGAACCGCTGCCCCAGCAGGAAGGGCGCCTCCAGGTTCAGGGTCATGGTGGCGTCCCAGACGTCCTCGCCCAGCTCGCCCATCGGCGGCCTCAGGTTGACCCCGGCGCAGTTGACCAGGATGTCCGGCTCCCCGAACACCCCGGCCGCCTCGTCGGCCGCCGCGCGGATCCCGTCCCGGGTGCCCAGGTCACCGCTCACCCAGGCCGCCCGGCAGCCCTCGGCCACCAGCTCGTCCACCGTCCCGGTCAGCTGCGCCTTCCCGCGCGCCACGACCACCACGCTCGCGCCGGCGCGGGCCAGCGCCCCGGTGATCGCCCGGCCGATGCCGGAGCTGCCGCCGGTCACCAAGGCGACCTTGCCGTCCAGCGAGAACAGTTGGGAGAGGTAGGCACCTGACGTCATGGCCGAAGCCTAGACGGCGGCCCTCAGGCGAAGACGACCGTGCGGCGCCCGTTGAGCAGGATCCTGCGCTCCGCGTGCCACTTCACCGCGCGCGCCAGCGCCTGGCACTCCACGTCCCGCCCGATCGCGACGAGCTGGTCCGGGGTCACACCGTGGCCCACCCGCTCGACCTCCTGCTCGATGATCGGGCCCTCGTCGAGGTCGGCGGTGACGTAGTGCGCGGTCGCGCCGATCAGCTTGACGCCCCGGGTGTGCGCCTGGTGGTAGGGCTTGGCGCCCTTGAAGCTCGGCAGGAACGAGTGGTGGATGTTGATGATCCGGCCGCTGAGCCGCTTGCACAGGTCGTCCGAGAGAACCTGCATGTAGCGGGCGAGGACGACCAGCTCGACGTCCTCCTCGCGGACGATCTCCAGCAGCCGCGCCTCGGCGTCCGCCTTGGTCTCCTTCGTCACCGGGATGTGGTGGAAGGGAACGTTGTAGGAGCCGACCAGCTCCTCGAACTCGGTGTGGTTCGACACCACGGCCGCGATCTCGACCGGCAGGGCGCCGATCCGCGCCCGGAACAGCAGGTCGTTCAGGCAGTGCCCGAACTTGCTGACCATCAGCACGATGCGCATCTTCTCGTCGGCCCGGTTGATCTGCCAGTCCATGTGGAAGGAGTCACCGATCGCCGCGAAGCTCGCCCGCAGCTTGTCCACGGTCACCGGCGCCTCGCCGGAGAAGTGGACGCGCATGAAGAACAGGCCCGTGTCGTGGTCGCCGAACTGCTGGCTGTCCTCGATGTTGCAGCCGGTCATGAACAGGTAGCTCGACACGGCGTGCACGATGCCCTGTTTGTCCGGGCAGGAGAGGGTGAGGACGTACTGGTCCGCCGGGTCGTCGGCGGCGCGCGCGGGCTGCTCGTTCATGCACTACAGGGTCCCACAAGGACCCCCCGCCATGGGCGGTCGTCCGCAGGGCGGACGGGTGGCCGGACGGGGCGGACGGCCGGTGGCCGCTAGGCCGTCCTCGTCATGATCCGCAGCACTTCCAGGCTGCGCGGCGTCGCCTCGGGGTCGTCGCCGTCACTGGCCGCCAGGCGCAGGTGCGCGTCCCGGGCCGCCCGCACCGCCTCCGGCCACGCGTGGTGGTCGAGGTAGGCGGAGACCGGGGCGTCCGGTCCGACCTGGTGCATGATCCGCAGCACCCGCAGGACGGCGGTGTCGACGAGCGCCGCCTCCTGGGAGTCCCGGAAGATCGTGCCGACGTACTTCTCCGCGGACCAGTTGTCCAGCCAGGTGTCCTCCACCAGCCGGTAGACGGCGTCCGTGACGTCGCCGTACCCGTCCACGCCGGCCAGCCAGACGTCCCGCTGGAACGCCGGATCGGAGAGCATGTGCAGCGCGGAGCGCACGTTGCTGCGCCAGCGCCACCACGGCATGTCGTTCAGGGGCATGCCGCCCATGGTGGAGGAGCGACGGCCGCGACGGGAAGAGTTCTCCGAACCTTGCACGGTCATCGATCGTACGTTCCCCGCCCCACCGGCCACACGGGCCCCCGTAATTCACCTCGCTGTCACCTTTCGTTGACCGAGGGTCACTCCCGGGTTCGCGGTGTGAGGGAATCGTGCGTGTGCATGACCGGCAGGCGACGCTTCCGCAGCACCTTCCCCCTTCCCTTCACCCGGCCCGTCAGAGCCACGGCCCTCGGAGCGGTCGCACTGACCGCCTGTGCGACGCTCACCGCCGGATGCGGGGTCATCCCCGGTGCCACGGGGGGCTCCGGGGGTGACCCGATCAAGGTCATGACCTGGGCACCGCAGAACACCGACGCCACCAACAAGCCCGGCATGCCCGCCATGGCCCGCGCCTACGGCAAGTGGATCAACGCCCACGGCGGCATCAACGGCCGCAAGCTCGAGGTCCTGACCTGCAACGACCACAACGACAGCGTGGGCGCGGCGAAGTGCGCCCGGCGCGCGGTGGCCGCGGGCGCGGTCGCCGTCGTCGGCTCCTACAGCCAGTTCGGCGACTCCTACCTGGCCCCGCTGGAGAGCGCCGGCATCCCCTACATCGGCGGCTACGGGGTCACCAACGAGGAGTTCACCGGCTCCATGTCCTACCCGGTCAACGGCGGCCAGCCCGCCCTCCTGGCCGGTCTGGGCCGGGCGCTGGCCGGCACCTGCGGCCCGGTCGCGCTGGTCCGCCCCGACAGCATCGCCGGCGACCAGCTACCCGCCCTGCTCGACTCCGGCCTGAAGGCGGGCCGGCACGCGGCGGCCGAGGACCAGCTCGCCGCCGAGAACGCCACCGCGTACGGCGACCAGGCCGACCACGCGCTGCGCTCCGCCACCCGGGACACGGCCAGGAAGGGCTGCGTGGTCCCGGCGCTCGGGGACCGCACCGACACCTTCATGGACTCGTTCCGGCGGGCTCGCGACGAGTTTCCCGCCGTGCGCACGGCGACCGTGCTGGGCAGCGTCGACCAGAGCCTGATCGACGCCACGGGCGGCTCGAGCGGCCCGTACGAGGGCGCGTACGTCACCAGCTGGTACCCGCCGGCGTCCGACTCGCGCTGGGACCCGATGAAGAAGGTGATCAGCGAGGAGGCGTTCGGCGACAACCGCATCGACCCCGCCGACGCCGGCGTCCAGACCACCTGGATCGGCTACATCGTGCTGAAGGCCGTCCTGGAGCGGATCGGCAGCGGCGAGGCGAGCGCAGACACCGTGCGGCACGCCCTCGACGACGACCTGAAGGTGTCCACCGGCGGCCTCACCCCGGCCCTGCACTGGCCCTACGAGGGCAAGCTCGCCGGGCTCGGCCTGCCGCGGCTCGTCAACGCCGACGTGACCCTCCAGGTGGTCAGGGACGGCCGGCTGGTCGCCGCGAAGCGGACCGCCGAGACGGGCCTCGACGGCGGCACCGACATGACGGCCACGCTGGAGAGCGCCGACCTCGACTGACCCGGGCGGCCGGACCCGGCCGCCCGGACCCTCAGAGCTGGGTCGGCTGGCGCCGGGTCAGGCCGTACTTCTGCGCGATGGCGTTCCACAGCCCCGCCGCCTTCGCCTTCTGCGTGCTGGCGGTGCCGCTCTCCCGATTGCCGGCCTGGGTCTCGCCGGTGACCCGGGCGTGCCCCTTGTGACAGCCCTTGCGGCCGCCGCCGACCTGGTCGGCCCAGGCCGCGTAGTGGTTGTCGGCGGCCGCGGACGCCTGCCAGGCCCGGTTGAGCGCGGCGGTCAGCTCGGCGTTGCCCGGCAGCTTGTCGACGGACAGCTTGCCGAGCCGGGTGACCAGGTCGCCACGCTGCTTGGCCGCGCCGCGCAGGTCGGAGGCCGCCTGCCCGAGGTTGTCGCACTGCCGGACGTTCGCCACCGCCTGGATCACCGAGGCGCGGCTGCTGCCGCTGTCGGCGAGCAGCTTGTCCAGGGCGACCGCCTGCTCCCGGGCGGGGTCGGCGGCGGCCGACGACGGGGAGTCCTGGGCGGCCGGCGAGGACGCGGCGACGGTCTTGTCGTCGCTGCCCTTGTCCCCGTCGCCGCCGCTGAGCATGGCGCCCGCGCCGACGCCGAGGACGACGATCGCGACGCCCACGGCGGCGATCAGCGGCACCCGCGAGCCGGTACGGCCGCCGCGCCGCCCCTCGTCCTCGTCCACGGGCGGGGCGTACGACTGCTGCTGCGCCGGGCGCGGATAGGGGTCGGCCGCCGGGACGCGCGGCATCTGCTGGGTGGCGCCGGCCGGGCCGTCACCGCCCCCGGGCCCGCTGCGGAAGAGGTTGTCGAACTCGGCGGGCGGCTGCCGGTCCCCGCCCTGTGCCTGACCGGTGTAGGGCGGTATGTACTGGGTCGCCTGCGCGTCCGGGTGCGCGCCCGGCGCGGGCTGCTGCTGGGCGCGCCCCAGGTACCGGGTCTCCTCCCCGGGGGTCTCGGGCGGCATCCCGCCGGCGGCCACCGGCGGGATGTACTGCGTGGCGCCCTCGTCGGCGGGCGCAGGCGCGGCCGTGACCGGGGGCAGGTACTGGGTCGCGCCCTCGTCCGCGGGGGCCGCCGGGACCGGAGGGATGTACTGGGTCGCGCCGTCGGCCGCCGGGGGCAGCGGTGCGCCCTGGGCCGGGTACGCCTCCGGCAGCGGACCTGGGCCGCCCGGGTACGGCTGGGCCGGGTACTGCTGCTGGGGCTGCTGGTACGCGTCGTGGGCGCCGTAGCCAGGCTGTCCGTGCTCGCCGTGGGCCGGCTGCCCGCCGCCCGCGCCGTAGCCGCCGCCCTGGTCGCCGGCGCCGTAGGACCCGCTGCCGTACGACGGGGCCGGCGCTCCCTCCGGAGGCAGCGGGCCGGGGCCCGTGGGCTGCTGCTCCGGGGCGCCCCACTGCTGGGCGGCCGCCGGCGGCCAGTCCTGCTGCGGCTGCTGCGGGCCGGGGCCCCACGGGTCACCCCATGCCTGACCGCCGGCCGGCGCCGCCGAGGCGGCGGGGCCGGTCATGCCCGGCAGCAAGGGCTCGCCGCCGTCGGAGGGCAGCACGATGCCTTCGCGCGCGGGCCGCGCCGAGGGCTCCTCGCCCTGTCCACTCTGCGTCACCGGGACTCCTACGAATGGGGGACCTTCGGAATCGTCGGCTCACGCTACCGGGTCCCCCGAGCCGGTTGCCACGCAGCTCCGGGCGCGATCTTCTTCCCTGTGACAGCGGTAACAAAACTGCCCCGCGGCACGCTGTTTCAGGTGCCCGTCGGGCACACGGGCGCCGTTCGCCGTGCGTTCACGCGACCGCGGGGACAGTGTTCAGGCGGCGGGCTGGAGGTCGAGCCGGGCTCCGAACTCCCGGACGACCGCCTCGTCCCGGAAGGGTTCGAGCCGCTGCTGGAGGTCCTCCAGGTACTCGGCGCCCCGGTTGGACCGCAGCGTCTCCAGCAGCTCCACCGCCTTCGTGCCCGTGCTGCACGCCTGCTCGATCTCGCGCTGCTGCACCTGGGCCGTGGCAAGCAGCACATATCCGATGGCCCGGCGCCTGGCCCGGGTCTCGGGGTGCCCGGCGAGCGATTGCTCGGCGTAGCGCGCGGCCGCCTCGGGCTGCCCCAGGTCGCGATGGCAGTGCGCCAGTTCGTCGGCGAGGTAGGCCTCGTCGAAGTGGGCGATCCACACCGGGTCGTCCCCCGAGGCCGCGTCCGCCTGTTCCATCGCCGAGATCGCCCGCCCGGCGGCGGTCTGCGCCGACCGGACGTCCCCGAGCAGGGCGTGCCCGCGCGCCTCGGCCGCGTGGAACATCGCCTCCGCCCGCGGGGTCACCCGCCCGCGCGCGCCCTCCTGCGCCGCCCTCGCCAGCTGGGAGATCTCGCGCGGGTTCCCGAGCTGCGCGGCGAGATGGCTCATGGAGGCGGCGAGCACGTACCCGCCGTAGCCGCGGTCCCCGGCGGCCTGCGCGAGGCGCAGGGACTGGATGTAGTACCGCTGGGCCAGGCCCGGTTGACCGGTGTCGACCGCCATGTACCCGGCCAGCTCGGTCAACCGGGCGACCGTGGCGAACAGTTCGCGCCCGACGGCCTCCCGGTAGGACCCCGCGAGCAGCCCGGAGACGACGCTGTTGAGGTAGTGCACCAGGACCGGGCGCACGTGCCCGCTGCCGTACTGGTGGTCGAGGTTCACCAGCGCCTGGGTCATGGCCCGCACCGCGGCCACGTCGGACTGGCCCACGCGGGGGCCCGCCTGCCGGGCCACCTGGGTGTCCGGCACCGAGATCAGCCAGTCGCGGCTGGGCTCGACCAGCGCGGAGGCGGCGACGGACGAGCCGGACAGGAAGTCCCGCCGCCCCACGTCGCTGCGCCACAGCTCGCAGACCTGCTCGATGGCCCCCAGTACCGTCGGCGAGAACTGGAGGCCGACCCCCGAGGCGAGGTTCTTGCCGTTGGCCATGCCGATCTCGTCGATCGTGACCGTACGGCCGAGCTTGCGCCCGAGCGCCTCGGCGATGATCGCCGGCGCCCGGCCCCGCGGCTGCTGTCCGCGCAGCCAGCGGGCCACGGACGTCTTGTCGTAGCGCAGGTCGAGACCGTGCTCGGCGCCGCACATGTTGACCCGCCGGGCCAGCCCGGCATTCGAGCACCCCGCTTCCTGGATGAGTGCCTGCAGCCGTTCGTTCGGCTGCCTCGCCACGAGAGGCCTTGCGGCCATTGCTACCCCCTGCGAACCCCTGGAGCGTGACGTTCCGGCCGGAAGGTTCCCGGCCCTGAAGATCACTGCCCAGCTGACATACCGTCAATGCGTGACATGTGCGGTTTGCCGGGGTAAAGGCAGATGCCACCCCCACATCTGGTTACCCACCCCACGCCGCGGTTCCTCCCGCGCGCCCCCACACATGCACCCGTGCGCCCCGGGCGCGGGACCGGTGCTCCTCCCCCGCGCGCGCCGCGGCCGTAACTCCAGGTGAGTGCGGGAGTTGAGTGGAGCGTGGAAGAGACGATCGTGGGGACCGAAGCCGCTCAGATTCCGCAGCAGCGCGGGGAATCGCTGCTGGAGACCGCCGTGCGCTACACCGAGGAACGCCACTGGGACGTGTTCCCGGGCACCTGGCTGGAAGCCGTCGACGGGCTGCAGTGCTGCTCGTGCGGCGACGCCTCCTGCCCCGCGCCGGGTGCGCACCCCGCGCGCCCCGACTGGGCGACGCAGGCGACCGGCAGCGCGACCGTCGCCCGCCGGATGTGGCAGAAGCAGCCGACGGCGTCGATCCTGCTGCCGACGGGGCGCACGTTCGACGCGCTGTCCGTCCCGGAGAGCGCCGGGTTCCTGGCCCTGGCCCGCATGGAGCGGATGGAGCTGGCCCTCGGCCCGGTGACGCTCACCCCTGATCGCCGGATGCACTTCTTCGTGCTGCCGGGTGCCGCCGCGAAGGTCCCCGACCTGGTGCGGACCCTGGGCTGGACGCCGTCATCGCTGCGTCTGACTCCGCTCGGGGAGGGCGGCTACGTGGCCGCTCCGCCGACCCGCTTCGGGTCCCGGGGCGCCGTGCAGTGGGCCCGCCGGCCCACCCATGCCAACCGGTGGCTGCCGGACGCCGAGGAACTGGTGTCGCCGCTCGCCTACGCCTGCGGCCGGGACAGGTAGCCCACCCGGTTCCCCGCCCCCCGCGACCGCCGGCGGGCGCCGTAGGGTTCCGTGCATGACCGAGGCTGCGGTGCGTGTGCGGGGACTGTGGAAGCGATTCGGGCAGCAGGTCGCCGTGGGCGGCATCGATCTCGACCTGCCCGCCGGTAAGTTCATCGGTCTCGTCGGGCCGAACGGGGCCGGCAAGACCACCACCCTGTCCATGGTCACCGGGCTGCTCCGCCCCGACCAGGGGTCCGTCGAGGTCGTCGGGCACGACGTCTGGCGGGACCCGGTGGCCGTCAAGGCGCGGATCGGCGTACTGCCCGAGGGCCTGCGGCTGTTCGAGCGGCTCTCGGGACGCGAACTGCTCGGGTACGCCGGGCGGCTGCGGGGGCTGCCGGGCGCCGAGGTCGACAAGCGGGCCACCCAGGTGCTGGACGTGCTCGACCTGGCCGGGGCCCAGCACAAGCTGGTCGTGGACTACTCGACCGGCATGCGCAAGAAGATCGGGCTCGCCGCCGCGCTCCTCCACAACCCGCAGGTGCTCTTCCTGGACGAGCCGTTCGAGGGCGTCGACCCGGTCTCCGCGCAGACGATCCGGCAGGTGCTGGAGCGGTACACCGCATCCGGCGCCACCGTCGTCTTCTCCTCCCACGTGATGGAGCTGGTCGAGTCGCTGTGCGACTGGGTGGCCGTCCTCGCGGCGGGCCGCATCCGCGCCACCGGGTCGCTGGCCGAGGTCCGCGGTGAACACCCCACGCTGCATGCGGCCTTCCTCGAACTGGTGGGGGCGCGCGGCCGGGACGCCGGAACCGATCTCGACTGGCTGGGCGGCGGGGCGGCCCGATGACACAGCTGACCGCCACCGTCGTACGGCTGAAACTGTCGCTGCTGCGCAACGGGCTCCGGCAGTCCGCGGGCCGGCGGGCCGCGTTCGTCGCCTCCGCGGTGGTGGCGGTCCTGATCGCGCTGCTGCAACTGGCGGGCCTGCTGGCGCTGCGCGGGCACGCGCACGCCGACGCCGTCGCCGTACCGGGCACGGCCGTGCTGGCCCTGGGCTGGGCGGTGCTGCCGCTGTTCTTCCCCGGCGGCGACGAGACCCTGGACCCCACCCGCCTGGTGATGCTGCCGCTGCGGCCCCGCCCTCTGGTCCGCGCCCTGCTGGCGGCCTCCCTGGTCGGCATCGGGCCGCTGTTCTCCCTGCTCGTGCTGGCGGGCTGCGTCCTGTCGGTGGCGCACGGCGCGGCCGGTTCCGTCGTCGCCGTCGTCGCCGCCGTCCTCGCCCTGCTGGTCTGCGTGGCGCTCGCCCGGGCCGTCGCCACGGCCAACGTACGGCTGCTGACCAGCCGGAAGGGCCGCGATCTCGCCGTGCTCAGCGGGCTGGTGATCGCGGTCGGGGCCCAGCTCGTCAACTTCGCCGCGCAGCGCCTCGGTTCCTCGGGGGCCGGACAACTGCGGCCGGTCGCGGACGTCCTGTCGTGGGTGCCGCCCGCCTCGGCGGTGGCGGCGGTGCGGTCGGCGAGCGAGGGTGCCTACGGGGCGGCGGCCGGACAGCTCGGGCTGACGGTGGCCGGGCTCGCGCTGCTGATCGCCTTCTGGGCGCGGAGCCTGGACCGGCTGATGACCTCCCCGGACGGCTCCACCGTGCAGGCACTCGACGCCGGCACCCCCGACCGCGCCGTCACCGGCGGACCCCGGCGGCTGCTGCCGGGCGGGCGCACCGGTCCGGTCATGGAGCGCACCCTGCGCTACGTATGGCGCGACCCCAAGACCAAGGCCGCCTGGGTCACCTCGCTGGCCATCGGGCTGATCCTGCCGGTGTTCAACGCCCTGCAGGGCACCGGCTCGATCTACTTCGCGTGCTTCGGCGCCGGCATGCTCGGTATCCAGATGTACAACCAGTTCGGCCAGGACACCTCCGCCTTCTGGATGGTCGCGCTGACGATCTCCACGCCCCGGGACGCCTACGAGGAGCTGCGCGGCCGGGCGCTGGCCCTGCTGGTGATCACCCTGCCGTACGCCACCCTCGTGACCGTCCTGACCACGGCCCTGCTGGACGACTGGCCCCGGCTGCCGGAGGTCCTGGGGCTGTCCTTCGCGCTGCTCGGGGCGATGCTCGCCACCGGGGCGTGGACCTCGGCCCGCTTCCCGTACTCCATCCCCCAGGAGGGCCACAAGAACGTGGCCCCCGGCCAGGCCGGTCTCGCCTGGATCTCCATCTTCGGCGGCATGGTCGCGGCGGCGCTGCTCTGCTCGCCCGTCATCGCCCTCACCATCGCGCTGCACGCGAGCGCGGGCGGGGACGCCTGGAGCTGGGTGCTGCTGCCGGCCGGCGCGGCGTACGGCGCTACGGCCACGTTCCTCGGCCTGCGGCTCGCCGCGCCTCGGGCGGCGGCTCGCCTGCCGGAGATCCTCACGGCGGTGAGCAAGGGCTGACGGGCCGGGCGGGCCTCAGCCCGCCAGGACGCGCTCCAGGAAGGGCTCGACCGCCGCCCGCCAGGCCGGCGGCCGGTCGTAGTGCACCAGGTGGCCGGCGTCGGCGACCTCGGCGTACTCGCCCCGGGGCAGCACCCGCACCATCTCCTGCGCCTCCGCCCGGCCCAGCTCGCCGTCGAGGCCGCGCACGACCAGCGCGGGGCAGCGCACCTGGGCCAGTTCCTCCCAGTGCGCGTCGTACACCCAGCTCTCCCGGGTGCGCAGCATCTGCTCCGGCAGGAAGACGGGCCGCCAGCCGTCGGCGGACTCCTGCATGACCTCGGCGTAGAAGGCGCCGCGGGCGGGGCTCGGCCGCTCCACCCAGGGATCGTCCTCGCCGAACCACTTGCGGACGTCGGCGAGGGTGGCGAAGGGGACGGGCCAGGACCGGAACCATTCGGTCCACTCGCGCTGGGAAGCCGCGCCGAGCGCGGAGGCCCGCATGTCGCAGATGATCAGGCCGCGGACCAGGTCGGGGCGCTTCGCGGCGAGCTGCCAGGCGGTGAGCGCGCCCATGGCGTGGCCGATGAGGACCGCGGGGGCGAGGCCGAGCTGCTCCAGGGCCGCCTCGGCGTCCTCGACGTACGCCTCGCGCGTGTAGGCGGCCCGCGGCGGTTTGTCGCTCTGCCCGTGGCCGCGCTGGTCGAGCGCGACGGCCCGGTGCCGCTCGGCGAGCCAGCGGGCGGTGGGCGCCCAGTGCGAGGCACGGCCCATCAGGCCGTGGAGTAACAGCACGCCCGGAGTGCCGGGCTCAGCCTCCGCCTTGGGCGGGTCCGCGAACTCCCAGGCGGCCAGGCGCACCCCGTCCGCTCCCGCCACGTCGATACGCCGTGCCATCGGCCTGGTACCCCCCAGCTCCGCCTGCCTCGTACCGGTGAACTGCCGTTCCCGTGTCGAACTGCCGTCGTACTGCCGCCGGAGCTCCGTGGTGCCGCTGCCGGCTCGCGGTCGTGCCGCCGACGCAGACTATCGAATGCGCATTCGAAAATACTGCCTCTGCGGACAACACCCCTCCTTCGAGTGACACCCCTCAAGGAATGATCGCCGCCGCCGAGGGGATCTTTCAGGCGGGAGGCGGACCACTCGGGGAAAAGCGGTCCGAGGGGATGACCCTGAGAGCTCGGGGCTCCGGGTCAGCACAGGGGAGGACAGGCCCCGGCGCGAAAGCGCCGGGGCCCTCTCCGTTCAGCGCTTGGCGACGAACACGTGCGAGGCGACGTCCGCCTCCAGTTCGGCCGCCTCACCACCACTGCCCACCAGCACCCCGCCGGCCGACTCCGTCACACTCACCACCGAGCCGGGCTGCACACCCGCGCGCCGCAGCGTGTACATGAGCTGCGCGTCCGTCTGGATCGGCTCACCGATACGCCGGACCACGACCGTCTTGCCGTCCGTGCCCGCGTCCAGGTCGGCCAGCGACACCATGCCTTCGTCCAGGAACGGATCGGCCCCGTCCTTCTCGCCCAGCTCCTCCAGACCCGGGATCGGGTTGCCGTACGGCGACTCGGTCGGATGCCGCAGCAGCTCCAGCACCCGGCGCTCCACCGCCTCGCTCATCACGTGCTCCCAGCGGCACGCCTCCGCGTGCACCTGCTCCCACTCCAGGCCGATCACGTCCACCAGCAGGCACTCCGCGAGACGGTGCTTGCGCATCACCCGCGTGGCCAGCCGGCGGCCCTCGTCGGTCAGCTCCAGATGGCGGTCGCTGGCCACGGAGACCAGACCGTCGCGCTCCATGCGCGCCACCGTCTGACTCACCGTCGGCCCGCTCTGGTCGAGCCGCTCCGCGATGCGGGCGCGCATGGGGACGACGCCTTCCTCTTCGAGCTCGAGGATGGTGCGGAGATACATCTCCGTGGTGTCGATCAGTCCGGACATACGTGCCCCTCGATTACCTCTGCCGGAAGCCCGGCGCGTGCGCTGGCCCTGCCATCAATTCTGCCGTACCCCACTGACAAGCGGGCGGTACCGGGAAAACGGGGGACGCGGCGCCACGCGCCGGGCCCGACGCGCACCGTAGCGGCCGTATTGACACCGCATTGGTCCAGACCGCAGGGTGATCCGCGACACAGACGCTGCGAAGGGGCACCGCATGAGCGACGGCACGCCTGCCGACCTGTTCTTCGACGCCGCCATCGGCCTGCTGCAACGGGTCCGCGAGGAGGAGGCCGAGGCGATCACCGCGGCCGGCACCCTGCTCGCCGACACCGTCGCGGCCGGCGGCCGGCTGTTCGCCTTCGGCGCCGGGCACTCCTCTCTGGCCGCCCAGGACGTCGTCTACCGCGCCGGCGGACTCGCCCTGATGAACCTGCTCGCCGTCCCCGGGGTCGTCGGCGTCGACGTCACCCCCGCCACCCTCGGCTCCGCCCTCGAACGCGTCGACGGACTCGCGAGCGCCGTCCTCGACAGCTCACCCCTGCGCGCCGGCGACGCCCTCGTGATCATCTCCCTCTCCGGCCGCAACGCCCTCCCCGTGGAGATGGCCCTCAACGCCCGCGCCCTCGGCGTCAAGGTCATCGGTGTCACCTCCGTCGCCTACGCCATCGAGACCAGCTCCCGGCACAGCTCCGGCACCTTCCTGCGGGACCACTGCGACATCGTCCTGGACTCCAAGATCGCCGTCGGCGACGCGGAACTCACCCTCGACACCATCCCGGCGCCCTTCGCCCCCGCGTCCACCGTGATCACCAGCGCCCTCATGCAGGCCGTCATGGCCACCACCGCGGCCACCCTCGCCGACCGCGGCATCGAACCCCCGCTGCTGCGCTCGGGCAACGTCGACGGCGGCCACGACTGGAACGGCCGCGTCATGACCGAGTACGGCGACCGCATCTTCTACCGGCACTAGGTCGGACACGGCCCAGGGCCTGTCGCGGCGGCCGGGGTACGTCAGTCCCCCGGCTTCTCCCGCACCGCCTCCGCCAGGTCCAGCGCCGCCCCGATCCGCAGCGCCACGTCCTCCGCGTACGCCGCGTCCGACCGCTCGAAACGGCTGCGCCCGGCACCCCGCAGGAAGGTCACCACACCCAGCGTCCGGCCCCGGCTGCGCAGCACCGCGCACAACGCGTGCACCACCTCGCCCGGCCACTGCCGCGCCAGCGCCCACTCACGCGCCCGCTCGGCCGGCACCGACCCCGCGTCCGCCCGCACCGAACCCGCCCGCTCGACACAGCTCAGCGCCGGATGTCCCGCCTCGTAGCGCACCGGCAGCCCCGCCGCGCCCGTGAGCAGACTCGGCCCCGGAGCACCGGCGGGGGTCGCCGCGAGCCGCACCAGCCGCACCGGAACCGCGTCGTCGCCCTCCCCGCGCGCGGGACCCGCCAGCCGGTCGAGCAGCGCGTGATCGGCGAAACCGGCCAGGGCGAAGTCCAGATGGACCACGGCCGCCTCCGCCGGGTCCTCGCACTCGGCCGCGGCACGCGCCGCCCGGTGCGACTGGTTGGTGCGGAACCGCAGCAGCGCCGCCTCCTGCTCGCCCTGCTTGGCCTCCGTGACGTCCTGGAACAGCCAGCCCACCCCGAGCGGCACCGGCTCCTCCGCCAGCGGCGAGGCCAGCCGCACGAAGCCACTGCGCCAGCAGCGCCGCGCCTCGCCCTCGGACGTCCGCACACTCACCCACATCTCGGCGGGCGCCGGCGGCGCACCCTCCGACAGCACATGCGTCAGCGCGCCCTCCAGCTCCTCCACGCCCTGCGTCAGCAACTCCCCGAGCGGGCGCCCGAGCGCCGACGTGCGTCCGATGCCCAGCGCCCGCGCCGCGTGCCCGTTCACCACCGCGGGCCGCAGATCGGCGTCCACCAGGACCACGCCCCAGGACGCGTCCTCGAACAACGCCTCGCTGAGCGCGATGGACCGCTCCAGATCGATCTGCGCGTGCACCTCGCTGAAGGCGCAGTACACCCCCGCCGGCTCCCCGTCCGGCCCCCGCACCGCGGCGGACTGGGTCCGCACCAGGACGCGCCCGCCGTCCTTGGTGACCAGCGCGAACTCGTGCACCTGCCGGCCCGGCGCCCGCATCGCGGACATCAGACGGCCCTGCACCTCCTCGGCGTCGGCGCTGCGCACCGCCCACCCCGCGAACCCGTGCCGACCCACCGCCTCGGCCGCCGTCCAGCCCAGGATGCGCTCGGCCTCGCGGTTCCAGTGCGTCACCGTCCCGTCCGCGTCGAAGGCGCACAGAGCCGCGTCCATGCCGTCCAGCAGCGCGGCGAGCAGGTCCGAGCCGCCGGACTCCTCAGCCGCCGGACCGTCCGCACCGGCAGCACCCTGTGGACCGTCCCGCTCGGGCTCGTCCGGCCCCAGCTCGTCGGTGGTCCCACTCCGCCGCGAAGCACTCACCTGGACCCCCTGGAGGCTGCGTCCGCGCACGTACGGCGCTCGGTTCGCTCACTGGCCTTATTCAACTGGAACGTGACGCAGCCCACATCATGTTCCCGCAATCTTGCGGGAATCCATGTCCGGCCCCGGGACCCGGTCCAGGCGCAGATCGACCCATTCGTCGCTCTCCCCGTCCAGCACATACCGGTCGACCTCCACGAACCCCAGCCGCCCGGCGAACCGCAGCCCCTCCACGTTCACCGCCAGCACGCACGTCTCGACCGCCGCCGCCCCCAGCACCCGCGCGTGGGCGAGCCCGCTCTCGTACAGGGCGGCACCGAAGCCGCGCCGCCGGAACCCGGGCAGCACGCGCGCGATGACGGTCGCCACCCGCCCCTCCCCCGCCGGCGGCCGCACGGTCGAGCAGCCGACCAGCTCGTCCCCGAGATAGGCGTTCTCCAGCCGGTACCGCCCGGCCCGCTCCCGGGCGTCCGCCGGGGACATGGCCGCAGGCGGCACGATCACGTTGTGCACATGCCGCCACTGCTCCAGCATGCGGTCGCCGTCGACGGGCTCGATTCGAAGATCGGTCATGGACGGAACCGTAGGAGGAGGGGGTGCGGATCGTCATGCGAAAAAAACAGTTGAGCGTCCGCAGACGGCTTCTTAGAGTGGCAGTACTTCGGAGAGGAGGTGGTTCGGCAGATGTATGCATACCGGACGGAAGAGGTGGCTGCGGGCTAGCGGCCCGTCACCACACTCTGTGCGGTGCCGGACCCGCGTGTGCGCGAGACACGCAGCCGGCCCAATCCAACGCAGTCACCCGACCCGCGAGCTCGCCGGTACGTCCGGCCGGCTCCTTCGCCGAGCAGGCGGAGGGACCGAGCTCGCGGGTCGTCTGCGTTTCCCGGGCGGCTTCAGGGGCTGAGGCGTTCCGTGCGCCAGGTTCCGTCCGGGCGGGCGACGTAGCGCAGGCGGTCGTGCAGGCGGTTCTCGCGGCCCTGCCAGAACTCGACCGTCTCCGGGGCGACGCGGAAACCGCCCCAGTGGGGCGGGACCGGGACCTGCTCGCCCTCGGGGTAGCGGGCGCCGAGTTCGGCGTATGCCGCGTCCAGGTCGTCACGGGAGGCGATCACCGAGGACTGGGCGCTGGCCCAGGCGCCGAGCCGGGAGCCGTGCGGGCGGGTGCGGAAGTAGGCGGCGGTCTCCTCGCGGGAGGTGCGCCGGGCGACGCCGGTGACGATGACCTGGCGGGCGATGGGGTGCCACGGGAAGAGCAGCGAGACGTAGGGGTTCTCGGCCAGCTCGCGGGCCTTGCGTGAGTCGTAGTTGGTGTAGAAGACGAAGCCGTCGGTGTCGTACTGCTTCATCAGGACCGTGCGGGAGCTGGGACGGCCGTGGGCGTCCGCCGTGGAGACGACCATCGCGTTGGGTTCGTAGAGCGTGCCGTGCAGGGCCGCCCGCGTGGCGTCCTCGAACCAGCCGGCGAACTGGTCCATGGGGTGCGCGGGGAGGTCCTTCTCGTCCAGTCCCGCGGCCCGGTACTGCTTGCGCATGGCGGCGGGGTCCACGAGGGGGTCGAGGCTGGGGTCGCGGTCGGTCACGCGGTCATCCTGCCGTATCGAACGCATGGCACTCAGTGCCGTATGGGCTGCCCAAAGCTGGCACTCGGGGTTATCGTGCAGGTTCCGCAGCGGTTTGGGTGACCACCGGCCGATCGGGGCATCACCGGGGTGACCGCCGCCGAACCTTCACTAGGAGCCGCCTGATGTCCGATTTCGTACCCGGGCTCGAGGGAGTCGTCGCGTTCGAGACGGAGATCGCCGAACCCGACAAGGAGGGTGGCGCCCTGCGCTACCGCGGGGTCGACATCGAGGACCTCGTCGGGCACGTCTCGTTCGGGAACGTGTGGGGGCTGCTGGTCGACGGCGCCTTCAATCCGGGCCTGCCGCCCGCGGAGCCGTTCCCGATCCCGGTGCACTCCGGTGACATCCGGGTGGACGTCCAGTCGGCGCTCGCCATGCTGGCCCCGGTGTGGGGCCTGAAGCCGCTGCTCGACATCGACGAGGCGCGGGCCCGCGACGATCTCGCGCGGGCCGCCGTCATGGCGCTGTCGTACGTCGCCCAGTCGGCGCGCGGGCAGGGGCTGCCCATGGTGCCGCAGCGGGAGATCGACAAGGCGGGTTCGGTGGTCGAGCGGTTCATGATCCGCTGGCGCGGCGAGCCGGACCCGAAGCACGTGGCGGCCGTCGACGCGTACTGGACGTCGGCCGCCGAGCACGGCATGAACGCGTCGACGTTCACGGCGCGGGTGATCGCCTCCACCGGCGCGGACGTCGCGGCCGCGCTGTCGGGCGCGGTGGGCGCGATGTCCGGGCCGCTGCACGGCGGTGCGCCGTCGCGGGTCCTCGGGATGATCGAGGAGATCGAGCGGACCGGTGACGCGGTGGGCTACGTCAAGCGGGCGCTGGACCGCGGTGAGCGGCTGATGGGGTTCGGGCACCGGGTGTACCGGGCGGAGGACCCCCGGGCGCGGGTGCTGCGCCGTACCGCCCGTGAGCTGGGCGCGCCGCGGTTCGAGATCGCGGAGGCGCTGGAGAAGGCGGCGCTGGAGGAGCTGCACAACCGGCGCCCTGACCGGGTGCTGGCCACGAACGTGGAGTTCTGGGCGGCGATCATGCTGGACTTCGCCGAGGTCCCGGCGCACATGTTCACGTCGATGTTCACGTGTGCCCGTACGGCGGGGTGGTCGGCGCACATCCTGGAGCAGAAGCGGACCGGCCGGCTGGTGCGGCCCTCGGCGCGGTACGTGGGTCCGGGGGCGCGGCGGCCGGAGGAGATCCCGGGCTACGCGGACATCGCCCGTTAGCCGGGCGGCCGGGGGCGGAGGCGCGTCGGGGCGCGGCTCCGCCCGGTCCGGTCGCGGCTCGGTCCGGTCTCCGGTCCGTTCGGGGGCCGGTGGCTCAGGCCGGGATCAGTGCGTCGCGGTGGTGCCGTTCGGCGACCAGCGGGTGTGCCCTGAGCTTGCCCTTGAGCTCGTTGTAGCCGTACTCGGCGTGCAGCGGGTTGGACGGGTCGGTGGTGATGCCCGGTGCGGTGGCGGCGTGCGGGAAGGGCAGGGGCTCGACCCGGGCGTCGAGGCGGGGGTTGTAGAAGAACGGGACGGAGAAGCGCTCGGTCGCTCCGGGCGGGCTGACGACGCGGTGGTTGGTGGCGACCAGGTAGCCGTTGGTGGCGACTTCGAGGAGTTCGCCGAGGTTGACGACGAAGGCGCCGTCGAGCGGCGGGACGTCGTGGAAGCGGTGGTCGTCGCGCTGGACCTGGAGGCCGCCGACGGTGTCCTGCAGGAGCAGGGTGAGGAAGCCGTAGTCCTTGTGGGCGCCGACGCCCTGGTCGGTGCCGTCGCCGGCGCTACCGGGGTAGCGGACGAGCTTGAGGTGCGGGTGGGCGTGCTCGCCGAAGATCGGGTCGTAGAAGCCGGCGGGGGCGCCGATGGCGGTGAGGAGTTCGCGCAGGAGGCGCTGGGCGACGGCGCTGAGCCGGTCGATCCAGGTCAGCGCGGCGGTGCGCAGTTCGGGGAGGGCGGCCGGCCACTGGTTGGGGCCTTCGAGCCACCAGTAGGGGGGCTCGCCGGGGCGCGGGGTGTGGGCGGGGCGTTCGGCGCCTATGTCGAGCTGGTCGCGCCAGTCGCGGGCACCCTGGGTGCGTTCGTCGCCGATGCGGGTGTAGCCGCGGAAGTGCGGGGAGTTGACGTTGTCGAGGGCGAGCCGGTCGGCCTCGGGGAGGTCGAAGAAGGCGCGCATGGCGGTGAGGAGCGCGTCGGTCTCGGCCTGGGTGACGCCGTGCCCGACGAGCTGGAAGAAGCCGACGTCGTGGGCGGCGCTGTGCAGCTGGGCGTGGAGCAGGGCGCGGGCCTGGGGGCCGCGGTCGGCGGCGGACAGGTCGATGATGGGGAGCTGGGCGTACGACGGGGTCGTCGCGGTGTGCGTCGTCATGGGTGCGTCCACAGGGTGGGTGGAGATGTGGGTGGGCCGCGGGCGGGCCGCCGGAGGGTGGAGCGGTGCCCGGGATGCCTGTGCGACAGCGACAGGCGGTGAAGGCGGGAGAGAAAGGGGGCTGGGTCAGGCAGAAGGCCGACAGCCCATGCTCGTGACGCGCACGTAGTCCACGTGGCGGCGTCGGACGAGCATCGGAAGCATGGGGCAAGGGTACTGCCCCCAGCCGGATCCGGGTGTGGCCTGGCTCACTGGGTCAGAGTTTGCCTTGGACTCGGGGCCGCCGCTGACAGCGGCTCAGCGCAGGGCCCGTTCCAGGAGGTCGGACCACTGGGCGACGACGCGTCGGCGGCGGGCGGCGTCGTCGGTGAGGAGGTTGGCGAGGCCGAGGCCGCGGGCCATGTCGAGGAAGCCCTGGACGGTCTCGCGGACGCCGGGTCGGGTCTCGTCGGCGTGCAGGAGGTCGATGGCGATGCGGTGGGTCTCGCGGCCGACGCGGGCTTCGAGTTCGGTGACGCGTGCGCGCAGTTGTTCCTCGTTGGAGGCGGCGACCCACAGGTGGAGGGCGGCGCGGAAGAGGGGGCCGGTGTAGAGGTCGACGACGGCGGTGACGACGGCCCGGCGGTCGGCGGTGCCCTCGGGGAAGAGTTCCCTGAGGGCGTTGGAGCGTTCTTCGGCGACGTACTCGACGGCGGCGGTGAACAGGTCCTCGCGGGTCGGGAAGTGGTGCTGGGCGGCACCGCGGGAGACGCCGGCGCGTTCGGCGACGACGGTGACCGTGGAGCCTGCCCAGCCGTGTTCGGCGAGGCAGGCGACGGCGGCTTCCAGCAGCCGCTGCCGGGTGGCGCGGCTGCGGTCCTGCTTGGGTACGCGGTCGCGGTCCGCCGTACTCACACCACCCATGCCGCATCCCGTCTTTCCAGGAAGGCCGTCATCCCCTCCCGGGCCTGGGGGGAGGCGAACAGCCGGGCCGAGAGCGCGGTCAGTTCCGCCGCGTCCCGGTCGAACGTCTCCAGCACCCTAGCCGTGAGCAGCCGTTTCGTCTCGGCCAGGGCCTGGGGGGAGGAGCGGCGCAGTCCGTCGAGGAGGGGGGCGAGGGCGTCGTCGACGTCGTCGGCGGTGACGGTGAGCAGGCCCAGGCGTACGGCGTCGGCGGGGGTGAAGCGCTCGCCGGTGAGGTAGTAGCGGGCGAGGGCGCGCGGGTCGGTGCGCGGCAGGACCGGCAGGGAGATGGCCGCGGGGGCGACGCCGATGCGGACCTCGGTGAAGGCGAAGGTGGCCTCGGGGCCCGCGGCGGCCATGTCGCAGGCGGCGAGCAGGCCGAGGCCGCCGGCGCGGACGTGTCCGGTGATCCGGGCGAGGACGGGTCGGGGCAGTTCGACGATCCGGCGCAGCAGCCCGACGAGGGCGTCGGGGTCGGGCGGGTCGCGCAGGTCGGCCCCGGCGCAGAAGGTGGTGCCGGTGTGGGTGAGGACGACGGCCCGGACGTCGGGGTCCTTGCCGCAGTCGGTCAGGGCGCCGTCGAGTTCGGTGACGAGCGCGGCGGACAGGGCGTTGCGGGTGGCGGTGGAGTCGAGGCTGAGGGTCTCGACTCCGCGCGCGCGGGTGCGGCCGACGAGTGCGGTCATGTGCGCTCCCTGAGCTGGCGTCGCAGGATCTTTCCGGAGGCGGCGCGGGGCACGTCCTCGATGAAGGTGACGGCTCGGACGCGTTTGTAGGGGGCGACGCGTTCGGCGACATAGGCGGTGACGTCGCCGCCGGTGAGGCCTTCGGCGGTGGGCTGGCGGACGACGAAGGCGTGCGGGATCTCGTTGCCGTCGTCGTCGTGGGCGCCTATGACGGCCGCGTCGGCGATGCCGGGGTGGGTGAGCAGCAGGGCTTCGAGTTCGGCGGGTGCGACCTGGAAGCCCTTGTACTTGATGAGTTCCTTGACGCGGTCGACGACGAACAGCCAGCCGTCCTCGTCGACATGGCCGACGTCGCCGGTGTGCAGCCAGCCGTCGGTGTCGATCATGTCGGCGGTGGCGTCGGGGCGGCCGAGGTAGCCCTTCATCACCTGGGGGCCGCGGATGAGGATCTCGCCGGGTTCGCCGGCCGGGAGGTCCTTGTGCGGGTCGTCGAGGGAGACGATGCGCATCTCGGTGCCGGCGATGAGCCGGCCGACGGTGCCGGGGGGTGCCTGGTGGAGGGCGTCGAGGGGGACGACGTGGGTGCCGGGTGACAGTTCGGTCATGCCGTAGGCCTGGCCGATGGGGGGCAGGCCGAGGCGTTCGGAGCAGGCGGCGGCGAGGGTTGCGTCGAGGGGGGCGGCGGCGCTGATGACGTGTTTCAGGGAGGAGAGGTCGTAGCGGGCGACGGCCGGGTGTTTGGCGAGGGCGAGCACGATCGGGGGTGCGACGTACAGGCCGGTGATGCGGTGGTTCTCGATGGCGGCGAGGAAGGTGTCGAGGTCGAAGCGGGGCAGGACGACGACGGTGGCGCCGTTGCGCAGGGGCGCGTTCATCAGGGCGGTCAGGCCGTAGATGTGGAAGAAGGGCAGGACGGCGAGGATGCGGTCGCCGGGGCCTGCCGGTACGGCGGGTTCGAGCTGGGCGAGGTTGGTGGCGATCTGCCGGTGGGTGAGCATGACGCCCTTGGGGACGCCGGTGGTGCCGGAGGAGTACGGCAGTGCGGCGACGTCCTCGGCCGGGTCGAAGGCGAGGTCGGGTTCGGGGGCGGTGGTGGCGAGCATGTCGAGGAGCGAGCGGTGCCCGGGTGCGCTGTCGCAGACGAAGATCTCCCTTACACCGCCGGCTAGTTCGGCCGCGCGGCGGGCGGACTCCAGCAGCGGGGAGACGGTGACGATCCAGCGGGCGGCGCTGTCGCCGAGCTGCTTGGCGAACTCCTCGGGGGTGGCGAGCGGGTGCACGGTGGTGACGGAGGCGCCCGCGCGGGTGGCGGCGTAGAAGGCGGTGGGGAAGGCGACGGTGTTCGGGCTGTGCAGGGCGAGGACGTCGCCCTTGCGGACGCCCGCCTCGGCGAGTGCGGCGGCCAGGCGCCGGTGGAACCGGTCCACCTGCGCGTACGTGAGCGTGGTGCCGTCCGTGCCGTCGATGAGGGCGGGCAGGTCGCCGCGGTCGGCGGCGCCGCCGAGGACGGCTTCGTGGATGGGGAGTGCTACGGGCGGGACGTCTGCGTACGCGCTGCGGAACACGGTTCCTCCAAGCGGCTGCGGCGGCCTGATCCGGACGGCGGGTCCTAGTAGGACTTGGGCAGGCCCAGGGTCTGGTGGGAGACGTAGTTGAGAATCATCTCCCGGCTCACCGGGGCGATACGAGACACGCGCGCGGCGGTTATCAGTGAGGCCAGGCCGAACTCCCGGGTGAGGCCGTTGCCGCCGAGGGTGTGCACGGCCTGGTCGACGGCCTTCACGCAGGCCTCGCCGGCCGCGTACTTGGCCATGTTGGCGGCCTCGCCCGCGCCGATGTCGTCGCCCGCGTCGTAGAGGTGGGCCGCCTTCTGCATCATCAGGCGGGACAGCTCCAGGTCGATGTGGGCCTGCGCCAGGGGGTGGGCGATGGCCTGGTGGGCGCCGATGGGCGTCTTCCAGACGGTGCGGTCGCGGGCGTACTCGATCGCCTTGGCGAGCGCGTAGCGGCCCATGCCGATGGCGAAGGCGGCGGTCATGATGCGCTCGGGGTTGAGTCCGGCGAACAGCTGGAGCAGCCCCGCGTCCTCGTCGCCCACGAGCGCCTCGGCGGGCAGCCGTACGTCGTCGAGTACCAGCTCGAACTGCCGCTCCGCGGCCTTGAGTTCCATGTCGATCGCGCGCTTCTGGAAGCCTGGGGCGTCGGTGGGGACGATGAACAGGCAGGGCTTGAGGCGTCCGGTGCGGGCGTCCTCGGTGCGGCCGACGATGAGCACGGCGTCGGCCATGTCCACCCCGGAGATGAAGACCTTGCGGCCGCTGAGGAGCCAGTCGGCGCCGTCCTTGCGAGCGGTGGTGGTGATGCGGTGGCTGTTGGAGCCGGCGTCGGGTTCGGTGATGCCGAAGGCCATCAGGCGGCTTCCGTCGGCGAGTCCGGGGAGCCAGGTGCGCTTCTGGTCCTCGGTGCCGAAGCGGGCGATGACGGTGCCGCAGATGGCCGGGGAGACGATGAGCATGAGCAGCGGGGAGCCGGCGGCGCCCAGCTCCTCCAGGACGATGGACAGTTCGGTGATGCCACCGCCGCCGCCTCCGTGCTCCTCGGGCAGGTTGACGCCGAGGTAGCCGAGTTTGCCGGCCTCGGCCCAGAGTTCGGTGGGCGGGCGGCCCTCGGCGACGGTGCGGGCGACGTAGTCGCGGCCGTACCGCCTGCCGAGGGCGGCGACCGCGTCTCGGAGTGCCTTGTGTTCCGCTGTTTCGATGAGGGTGGTCATGCGGTCCTCCGGGTGCGGGTGGTCCATGGCTGGGCGCGCGGTTCCCCGTGGCCCTTACGTCGGCTGCACCACCGCCAGCAGCAGGCCCGGCTCCACCTGCTGTCCGGGCCTGGCGTGCAGGGCGGTGAGCGTGCCGGCGGCGGGTGCGGTGATCTGGTGCTGCATCTTCATCGCCTCCAGCCAGATCAGCGGCTGGCCGGCGGTGACGGCGGCCCCCTCGGTGAGGCCGTCGGCGACCCGTACGACCGTGCCCGGCATCGGTGCGAGCAGCGAGCCCGGGGCGAGCTGGGCGGCGGGGTCGGGGAAGCGGGGCAGCGCCGTGAGACGGGTGGCGCCCACGTACACCTGGTCGCCGTACCGTGCGACCTCGAACTTCCGGCGCACGCCGTCCACTTCGAGGACGACGGTGCGCGCGTCCGCGTGCACGACCCGGACCCCGTCGGCCACGGGGCCCTGCCGGGTGTGCCGGTAGCGGACCTCGATCTCCTCGCCGGCCACCTCGTAGCGCTTGGTCTGCGGCTGTGCGGGGACGTTGCGCCAGCCGCCGAAGCGTGAGCGGCCGTGCGCGTCGGCGAGGGCGGCCGCCAGGGGGGCGTGGACGTCGGGTGCGGGACGGGTCAGCTCGGCGAGGTGGCGGTCGTAGAAGCCGGTGTCCATCTGGCCGTCGGCGAACTCGGGGTGCCGCAGGGAGCGCGTCAGCAGGTCGCGGTTGGTGACCGGGCCGTGGACCTCGGCCCGCTCCAGGGCGCCCGCCAGCCGGCGCAGCGCCTCGGCGCGGGTGGGTGCGTGGGCGACGACCTTGGCGAGCATCGGGTCGTAGTGGACACCGATGGTGTCGCCGTCGGTGTAGCCGGTGTCGAGGCGGACCCCGGCCGGTACGGCGAGGCGGTGCAGGGTGCCGGTCTGCGGGGCCCAGTCGTGGGCGGGGTCCTCGGCGTACAGACGGGCCTCGACGGCGTGGCCGCGTGCGGCGGGCGGTGCGGCCTGCAGGGCGTGGCCCTCGGCGACGCGGAGCTGTTCGGCGACCAGGTCGAGGCCGAAGACGGCCTCGGTGACCGGGTGTTCCACCTGGAGCCGGGTGTTCATCTCCAGGAAGTGGGCCCGGCCGTCGGCGACCAGGAACTCGACCGTGCCGGCACCCACGTAGGAGACGGCCCGGGCCGCGCGCACCGCCAGGGCGTACAGCTCCTCGGTGAGCCGTGGGGTGAGGCCGGGTGCGGGGGCCTCCTCGATCACCTTCTGGTGGCGGCGCTGGAGCGAGCAGTCGCGGGTGCCGAGGGTCCAGACGGTGCCGTGGGTGTCGGCGAGGATCTGCACCTCGACGTGGCGGCCGCGTTCGACGTACGGCTCGACGAAGACCTCGCCGTCGCCGAAGGCGCTCGCGGCCTCGGCGGCGGCGCCCTCCAGCGCGGCCGGCAGGTCCGCCAGGCGGCGCACGACGCGCATGCCGCGGCCGCCGCCGCCCGCCGCCGCCTTCACCAGCACCGGCAGGTCGTCCTCGGTGACCTCGCCGAGGGGGGCGATGCCCATGAGTTCCTTGGCGCGTGTCTTGGACGCCATGGCCTCGATGGCGGCGGGCGGCGGGCCGATCCAGAGCAGTCCGGCGTCGAGCACCGCGCGGGCGAAGTCCGGGTTCTCGGAGAGGAAGCCGTAGCCGGGGTGGACGGCGTCCGCGCCGGCGGCCAGGGCCGCCTTCACGATCAGGTCGCCGCGCAGGTACGTCTCCGCGGGTGTCGCGCCCGGCAGTCGTACGGCCGCGTCGGCCACGCGCGCGTGGAGCGCGTTCTCGTCCGCGTCGGAGTGCACGGCGACCGTCCGGATCCCCAGTTCGGCGCAGGTGCGGAAGACGCGGTGGGCGATCTCGCCCCGGTTGGCCACGAGGAGTGTCGAAATCACTGGGTCCCTCACATCCGGAAGACGCCGAAGCCGCCGCGCGCGCCCTCGTAGGGGGCCGTGTGGATGGCGGACAGGCACAGGCCGAGGACGGTGCGGGTGTCGCGCGGGTCGATGACGCCGTCGTCGTACAGCCGCCCGGACAGGAACATGGGCAGCGACTCGGACTCGATCTGCTGCTCCACCATGGCGCGCAGGGCGGCGTCCGCGTCCTCGTCGTACGGCTGCCCCTTGGCCGTCGCCGACTGGCGGGCGACGATCGACAGCACGCCCGCGAGCTGCTGGGGGCCCATGACGGCCGACTTGGCGCTGGGCCAGGCGAACAGGAAGCGGGGGTCGTAGGCGCGCCCGCACATGCCGTAGTGCCCGGCGCCGTACGACGCCCCCATGAGCACGGACAGGAGCGGGACCCTGCTGTTGCTGACGGCGTTGATCATCATGGCGCCGTGCTTGATGATCCCGCCCTGCTCGTACTCCTTGCCGACCATGTAGCCGGTGGTGTTGTGCAGGAAGAGCAGCGGGATGTCGCGCTGGTTGGCGAGCTGGATGAACTGGGCGGCCTTCTGCGACTCGGCGCTGAACAGCACGCCCTGGGCGTTGGCCAGGATGCCGACCGGGTAGCCGTGCAGGGTCGCCCAGCCGGTGGTGAGGCTGGTGCCGTACAGCGGCTTGAACTCGTCGAAGTCGGAGGCGTCGACGATGCGGGCGATGACCTCGCGCGGGTCGAAGGGGATCTTGAGGTCGCCGGGGACGATGCCCAGCAGC
Organism: Streptomyces sp. WI03-4A; assembly: GCF_033792105.1. NCBI lineage: Bacteria > Bacillati > Actinomycetota > Actinomycetes > Kitasatosporales > Streptomycetaceae > Streptomyces > Streptomyces sp. WI03-4A. The sequence goes on along the minus strand of NZ_JARAUO010000042.1, from coordinate 33,145 downwards.
TCCTCCGGGTCGTACTTGGGCGGGGCCGCCGGGCCCGGGTCCTCGTACGCCTTGCGGTGATTGAGGCGGGCGACGACGCGGCGGGCCTGGCGCAGGGCGTCGTGTTCGTCGGCGGCGAAGTAGTCGGCGAGGCCCGAGACGCGCGCGTGCATCTCGGCGCCGCCCAGGGACTCGTCGTCGCTCTCCTCGCCGGTCGCCATCTTCACCAGCGGCGGTCCGCCGAGGAACACCTTGGCCCGTTCCTTGACCATGATCACGTGGTCGGACATGCCGGGGACGTAGGCGCCGCCCGCGGTGGAGTTGCCGAACACGACGGCCACGGTCGGGATGCCGGCGGCGGACAGCCGGGTCAGGTCCCGGAAGACGGCCCCGCCGGGGATGAAGATCTCCTTCTGGGAGGGCAGGTCGGCGCCGCCGGACTCCACCAGGCTGATGCAGGGCAGCCGGTTGGCGAGCGCGATGTCGTTGGCGCGCAGCGCCTTCTTCAGGCTCCAGGGGTTGCTGGCCCCGCCGCGCACGGTCGGGTCGTTGGCGGTGATCAGGCACTCCACGCCCTCGACCACGCCGATGCCGGTGACCAGCGAGGCGCCGACGGCGTAGTCGCTGCCCCAGGCGGCCAGCGGGGACAGCTCCAGGAACGGGGTGTCGGGGTCGAGGAGCAGTTCGATGCGCTCGCGGACCGGCAGTTTGCCGCGCCCTCGGTGCCGGGCGAGGTACTTCTCGCCGCCGCCGGCGAGTGCCTTCGCGTGCTCGGTGTCGAGGTCGGCGAGCTTGGCGAGCATGGTCTCGCGGTGGGCCCGGTAGTCCGGGCCGAGGGTGTCCAGGGTGGAGCCGAGGACGGTCACAGGAGGGCCTCCGGGATGTCCAGGTGGCGGGAGCGCAGCCATTCGCCGAGGGCCTTGGCCTGCGGGTCGAAGCGGTGCTGGGCGGCGACGCCCGCGCCGAGGATGCCGGTCACGACGAAGTTGAGGGCGCGCAGGTTCGGCAGCGCGTGCCGGGTCACGGACAGCTCCCGGCTCTCGGGGATCAGTTCCCGGAACCGGTCGGCGGTCAGCTCGTGCGCCAGCCAGCGCCAGGCGTCCTCGGACCGCGCCCACACGCCGACGTTGGCGTCACCGCCCTTGTCGCCGCTGCGGGCGCCCGCGACCAGGCCGAGGGGCGCGCGGCGGGTGGGCCCGGCCGGCAGCGGGTCCGGGAGCGGCGGCCGGGGCACGTCGGTGAGTGCGGCGGTGTCCCGGGGCGGGGCCACGGGGACGCGCCGCCCGTCGTGGCGGACGGCCACCTGGTCGACGGCGTCCTGGGGGACGTACACGGCCTCGAAGACGCCGTAGGGGGCGCCCTTCCCCGGGGGCGCCACCACATGGAACCCGGGGTAGCTGGCGAGGGCCAGCTCGATCGCGGCGCCGCTGAGCGCGCGTCCCACGACCGCCTGGTCGGGGTCGCGTACGACGAGCCGCAGCAGTGCGCTGGCGGTCTCCTCGGTGCCGGCGTCGCCGTGGTCGGTGCGGGCCAGCTCCCAGCGCGTCCCGGCGGGCGGGGACTTGGCCAGCGCGTCGGCCATCTGCTCCCGGACCAAGGCGGCCTTGGCCTCGATGTCGAGTCCGGTGAGCACGAAGACGACCTCGTTGCGGAAGCCGCCGAGACGGTTGAGCCCGACCTTGAGGGTGGGCGGCGGGGCCTCCCCGCGCACCCCCTCGACGCGCACCCGGTCGGGGCCGTCCTGGGTGAGTCGCACGGTGTCGAGGCGGGCCGTCACGTCGGGCCCGGCGTACCGGGCCCCCGCCGTCTCGTACAGGAGCTGGGCGGTGACGGTGCCGACGTCGACGAAGCCGCCGGTGCCGGGGTGCTTGGTGACGACGCAGCTGCCGTCCTCGTGGATCTCGGCGAGCGGGAAGCCGGGGCGGCGGACGTCTCCGTCGCCGAAGAAGGCGTAGTTGCCGCCGGTGGCCTGCGTCCCGCACTCCAGGACGTGGCCCGCGACGACGGCGCCCGCCAGCCGGTCGTAGTCCTCGGGCCGCCAGCCGAAATGGGCGGCGGCGGGCCCGGTGACCAGGGCCGCGTCGGTCACCCGCCCGGTGATCACGACGTCGGCGCCCGCGCGCAGGCAGTCGGCGATGCCGAAGCCGCCGAGGTAGGCGTGGGCGGCGAGGCTGCCGGGGTGCCGCGCGGTGAGGTCGTCGCCCTCGACGTGGGCGACGCGGACGGGGACACCGAGCCGGCCGGCCAACCGCCGTACGGCGTCGGCGAGCCCGGCGGGGTTGAGGCCGCCGGCATTGGTCACGATCTTGACCGACCGCTCGTGCGCGAGGCCGAGGCACTCCTCCAGCTGCCGCAGGAAGGTGCGGGCGTACCCGGCGCCGGGGTCCTTCAGCCGGTCGCGGCCGAGGATCAGCATGGTCAGTTCGGCGAGGTAGTCGCCGGTCAGGACGTCCAGTTCGCCGCCGGTGAGCATCTCGCGCAGGGCGTCCGCGCGGTCACCGTAGAAGCCGGAGAAGTTGCCGATGCGCAGCGGCTTCACCGGCTGCCCTCCTTCGGCGGGCGGCCGGTGCCGGGCGGGCCGGCGAACGCCTGCGCGATGTCGAGCCAGCGGTCGGCGTCCGGGCCGTCGGCGCGCAGGGCCACGTCGTCGCGGTGGGCGCGCTGGGTGACCAGGAGACAGAAGTCGAGGGCGGTACCGGTGACGCGTTGCGGGGCGTCCTCGGGGCCGTACGTCCACGACTCGCCCGACGGTGCGCGCACCTCGACGCGGAACTCCTCCTGCGGCACCGGGAGTCCCCGTACGCCGAAGGCGAAGTTCCGGGCCCGCACCCCGATGCGGACCACATGCCGGAGCCGGTCGGTGGGTGCGCGGACCACACCGAGGGCGTCAGCGATGTCCTGGCCGTGGGCCCAGGTCTCCATGAGCCGTCCGGTGGCCATGGACGCGGCCGACATGGGTGGCCCGAACCAGGGGAAGCGAGCGCCCTGCGGGGCCGCGCGCAGCGCCCGGTCCAGGGCGGCCCGTCCCTCCCGCCACCGGGACAGCAGGTCGGCGGGCGCCGGCCGGGCGCCTTCCTCGGCGGCGTCGTCCACGAAGGTGTCGGGCGACTTCAGGGCCGTCTCCACGACCTGGCCGAAGCCGGTCTCGTCGGTGACGGCGAGCAGGGCAGCCCGGTCGGTCCAGTGCAGGTGGGCGATCTGGTGGGCGATGCTCCAGCGCGGCGCGGGGGTCGCGAGGCGCCACCGCTCCTCGGTCAGGTCGGCGACCAGACGGTCGAGTTCTTCGCTTTCGTCGCGCAGGTCGGCAAGGACGGGCGTCGGCTCGGACATGGGGGGAGCATGGCAGCGGGCCCAAAAACAATCAAGCGTGCTTGCATGAATTCAGGCCGGAAATTTCCCCGGCCCGCCACGGGTGCCGACGACGGGCGTCGGCACCCGTGGCGGGCCGGGGTCGGAGGGCTCACGCCTCCGGCGATCCGGTGCCCCGGATCACTGTCCCTCGACCGGCAGGGTGACCTTGCCGCGCCCCACCTGGGTGCGCACCGCGCCGATGCTCGCGGCGATGACGAGGGCGATCGCGGCGGCCTCCGTGGCGGACAGGGCCTGGCCGAGGATGAGGAAGCCGGCCGTCGCCGCGATGGCCGGTTCCAGGCTCATGAGGATGGCGAAGGTGGAGGCGGGCAGGCGGCGCAGGGCCAGGAGCTCCAGGGTGTAGGGCAGCACCGAGGAGAGCAGGGCCACCGCAGAGCCGAGGGCGACGGTGGTGGGGTCGAGGAGACGGGAACCCGCCTCGGCGATGCCCAGCGGCAGGAACAGCAGGGCCGCGACCGCCATGGCGAGGGCGAGCCCGTCCGCCTGCGGGAAGCGGCGGCCCGTGCGGGCGCTGAAGACGATGTAGGCCGCCCACATGGCGCCGGCACCCAGGGCGAACGCGACACCGACGGGGTCGAGGTCGCCGAAGCCACCGCCGCCCAGCAGGAAGACGCCCCCCAGGGCGAGACCGGCCCACAGCGCGTTGATCAGCCGGCGGGACGCCAGGACGGACAGGGCCAGCGGGCCGAGGACCTCCAGGGTGACCGCGGGGCCCAGCGGGATACGGGCGACCGCCTCGTAGAAGAGGCCGTTCATCGCGCCCATGGCGATGCCGAAGACGACCACGGTGCCCCAGTCGGCGCGTGAGTGGCCACGCAGCCGGGGCCGGCAGGCCAGGAGCAGGACCACGGCGGCCGCGAGGAGCCGGAGGGTGACGACGCCGAGCGCGCCGGCCCTCGGCATCAGGGTCACCGCGAGCGCCCCGCCGAACTGCACCGAGATCCCGCCGGCGAGCACCAGCCCGACGGGCCCGAGCGAGCCGAAGCCGCGCGGGCCGCGCGGACTGCCACCGCCGCCCGGGGGTGCGGGCGCGTGCTGCGTCGGGGGTGCGGTGGCGCTGGGCGTGCTCACGGGCGGTCCTGGGGCTGGCTCGGATCAGATCATGTTCATCTCGATGTACTACCGAGTCCAGGGTAATGGACTACGTCAGGGGTGTGAACCCTTTATGTAGCTGTCCTGGATGGTGAGATGTGCGGCGGTCACCTGCTGGACCACCGCTCCGGCTGGTACCCGGCGCCCCACGCCTGCCCGGGACCGAACGGAACAGCACCTCCCCGACCCACAGCACCCGCTCGCCCTGCTCGCGCAGCAGCTCGATCACCTCGGAGGGCTGCGGGCTCGCCGTGATGTCCCCGGTCAGGACGATCCGGTCGGCGGCGGCGACCTCGGGCTCCGCGAGGACGGCCTCCAGCGCGGGCAGCACCCCGTGGATGTCGGAGAGGACGGCCACCCTGCCGTCCTCGTGTTCCTCGGTCACTTCGTGTCCCCCGCTTCGCTCTCGGCGCTCTCGGCGTTCTCGGCGTTCTCGGCGTTCAGGGCCTCGGCCAGTACCTCGGCCAGGTGCCGGCCCCGTACCCCGGCGAGCTGGTCGAGTTGGGTCCGGCAGGAGTAGCCGTCCGCCAGGATCACGGCTCCCTCGGGGGCCCCGCTCACCGACGGCAGGAGCTGTTCCTCGGCGCAGGCGCGCGACACCTCGAAGTGGCCGCGCTCGAAGCCGAAGTTGCCCGCCAGGCCGCAGCAGCCGCCGCTCAGTTCGCCGGTCAGGCCCGCGGAGGCGCGCAGCGCGCGGTCGGCGGTGTCGCCGAGGACGGCGTGCTGGTGGCAGTGGGTCTGGCCGACGGCCGGACGGTCCACGGCGGGCGGTGTCCAGCCCGGGGCGTGTTCCTGGAGCGTCTCGGCGAAGGTGCGGACCGCCGCCGCCAGGCGGCCCGCGCGCGGGTCGTCGTGCAGCAGCTCCGGGAGGTCGCCGCGGAGGGCGGCCGCGCAGCTCGGTTCCAGGACGACGACCGGTGCGCCCGTGCGCAGCACCGGCTCCATCAGGTCCAGGGTGTGGCGCAGCACCGCGCGGGCGCGGTCGAGCTGCCCGGTGGAGACGTAGGTCAGGCCGCAGCAGACCCCGCCGCCCAGCGGCCGGTAGGGCGGCAGGACCACCCGGAGCCCGGCGGCCTCCAGCACCCTGACGGCCGCCCGCCCGACGGAGGGCGAGAGGTGCTCGGTGAAGGTGTCGGGCCACAGGACGGCCAGGTCGCCGGTGGTCCGCGGGGTCCGCCGCCGCCACCAGCGGCTGAAGGGCTCCCGCGCGATCGGGGGGATCTCCCGTTCGGCCGCGATCCCGCCCAGCCGTTTCGCCGCCCGTACCGGCGGGCCGGTCCGTGCGAGCGCATTGAGCAGCGGGGCCGTCCGGGTCCGGGCCACCCAGCGCAGCCAGACCGGCAGCCGGCCCAGGGTGTGGTGGGCGGCCGGGCGGCGCCGGCCCGCGTAGTGGTGGTGCAGGAACTCGGCCTTGTAGGTGGCCATGTCGACGCCGACCGGGCAGTCCGAGCGGCAGCCCTTGCAGGACAGGCAGAGATCCAGCGCGTCCCTGACCTGTGGGGACCGCCAGCCGTCCGTGACCAGCTCGCCCGCGAGCATCTCGTGCAGCAGCCGGGCCCGCCCGCGCGTGGAGTGCTCCTCCGCGCCGGTCGCCCGGAAGGAGGGGCACATGACGGCGGGTCCGGCGGCCGTCGTCGTACGGCACTTGGCGACGCCGACGCAGCGGCGGACGGCCGCGCTGAAGTCACCGCCGTCGGCCGGGTAGCCGAAGGTCACGTCGACCGGGCGGCGGGGCAGGACGGCGAAGCGCAGGTTCGCGTCCAGCGGGGCCGGGCGGACCAGCATGCCGGGGTTGAGGAGGTCGTCGGGGTCCCAGACCGCCTTCGCCCGCTCGAAGAGCCGCACCGTCTCCTCGCCGTACATCCGCGGCAGCAGCTCCGCGCGGGCCTGGCCGTCGCCGTGCTCCCCGGAGAGCGAGCCGCCGTGCGCCACCACCAGGTCGGCCAGTTCCTCGGAGAAGCGCCGGAAGCGGCCGACGCCCGCCTCGGTGAGCAGGTCGAAGTCGACGCGGACGTGGATGCAGCCGTCGCCGAAATGGCCGTACGGGGTGCCGCGCAGGCGGTGGGCGGTGAGCAGGGCGCGGAAGTCCCTCAGGTAGGCGCCCAGCCGGGCGGGCGGCACGGCGCAGTCCTCCCAGCCGGGCCAGGCCTCGGTGCCGTCCGGCATCCGGGTGGCCGTGCCGCTCGCGTCCTCCCGGATCCGCCAGAGCGTCCGCTGGGCCGCCGGGTCCGTCACCACGAGGGAGTCGACGACGTCGGCCGCGCGGACGACCGCCTCCGCACGCGCGCGTGCCTCGGCCGGCGAGTCCCCGCCGGTCTCCACGAACAGCCAGGCCCCGCCCCCGGGCAGGCCGGCCGGTGAGCGCACCAGGTCGGCCGCCATGCCCTCGACCGTCAGCGGCCGGTGCGGCAGCAGGCCCGCCGCCGCCTCGGCGGCCGCGCTCTCGTCGGCGTATCCCAGCACCGCGAGGGCACGCGCGCGGGGTGCCTCGACCAGCCGGACGACCGCCTCGGTCAGGATGCCGAGGGTGCCCTCGGAGCCGCAGAAGGAGCGGGCGACGTCGGCGCCCCGCTCGGGCAGCAGCGCGTCCAGGGCGTACCCGGAGATGCGGCGGGGCAGGTCCGGGAACCCGGTGCGCAGCCGGGCCAGTTCGCCCTCCGCCAGCTCCCGCAGGCCGTCCGGTGCCCCGGCCCAGTCCCGCCCGACCCGCAGCCGCCGCCCGCGCGCGGTGACGACGGACAGCTCCCGCACGGCGTCCGCGGTGGTCCCCCAGGCGACCGAGTGGGAGCCGCACGAGTTGTTGCCGATCATCCCGCCGAGCGTGCACCGGCTGTGCGTGGAGGGGTCGGGGCCGAAGCGCAGCCCGTGCGGGGCGGCGGCCTCCTGGAGGCGGTCGAGGACGAGACCCGGCTGGACCACGGCGGTGCGGCTGCCCGGGTCGAACTCCAGCAGGCCGTTCATGTGCCGGGTGAAGTCCAGCACCACGCCCGTGCCGGTCGCCTGCCCGGCGATGGAGGTGCCGCCGCCGCGCGCCACCACCGGCACTCCGCGCGCACGGCACACCTCCAGCACCGCCGCCACGTCGTCGGCGTCCCGCGGGGACACCACCCCGGCGGGGACCCGCCGGTAGTTGGACGCGTCCATGGTCACCAGCGCCCGGGCGGTCACGTCGAAGCCGACCTCGCCCCGGACGCACCCGCGCAGCTCCGCCTCAAGGCCCGAGAGATCCGTCATGCGTTCCAGGATGCACACGACCACGGACAGTCACCGTCCGTTGTCCACAACCACCCCGGATAAGTCGTACGACCTCACAAGTCGAGGGGACGGTGAACTCGTCTCATCGGACGGACACGGTTCCGTCCCGTTTCGTCTAGCGGATACCCTCCGACTCGTGGCCGACATCCAGATTCCCGCTGACATGAAGCCCGCCGACGGTCGATTCGGCGCTGGCCCCTCCAAGGTGCGCACCGAGGCGCTCGACGCCCTCGCCGCCACCGGAAGCTCCCTGCTCGGCACCTCCCACCGCCAGGCCCCCGTGAAGAACCTGGTGGGCCAGGTCCGCGAGGGCATCGGCTCCCTGTTCTCCCTGCCCGAGGGCTACGAGGTCGTCCTCGGCAACGGCGGCTCCACCGCCTTCTGGGACATCGCCACCCACGGACTGATCGAGAACAAGTCCCAGCACCTCACCTTCGGCGAGTTCTCCTCCAAGTTCGCCAAGGCGGCCAAGCTCGCCCCCTGGCTGGCCGAGCCCACCGTCATCGCCGCCGACCCCGGCACCCACCCCGAGGCGCGCGCCGAGGCCGGTGTCGACGTCTACGCGTACACGCACAACGAGACCTCCACCGGTGTGGCCATGCCGATCGAGCGCGTGGCCGGCGCGGACGAGGGCGCGCTGGTCCTGGTGGACGCCACCTCCGGCGCGGGCGGCCTCCCGGTCGACATCGCCGAGACGGACGTCTACTACTTCGCCCCGCAGAAGTCCTTCGCCTCCGACGGCGGCCTGTGGATCGGCATCTTCTCGCCGGCCGCGATCGAGCGCGCCGAGCGTGTCCACGCGAGCGGCCGCCACGTCCCGGAGTTCTTCTCGCTGCCCACGGCGATCGACAACTCCCGCAAGAACCAGACGTACAACACCCCGGCCCTCGCCACCCTCTTCCTGCTCAACCAGCAGCTGGAGTGGCTCAACGGGCAGGGCGGCCTCGCCTTCTCCACCGGCCGCACCAAGGACTCCTCGACCCGCCTGTACAGCTGGGCGGAGGAGTCGAAGTACGCCACCCCGTTCGTCTCCGACCCGGCCAAGCGCTCGCAGGTCATCGGCACGATCGACTTCGCCGACGAGATCGACGCGGCGGCCGTCGCCAAGGTGCTGCGTGCCAACGGCGTCGTGGACACCGAGCCGTACCGCAAGCTCGGCCGCAACCAGCTGCGCATCGCCATGTTCCCGGCGATCGACCCGGCGGACGTCGAGGCGCTCACCAAGTGCGTCGACTACGTGATCGAGAGGCTCTGACCTCCCGTCAGCTCCGGTCAGGAGGGCGCCCGGTGGCACACCGGGCGCCCTTCGCGTCTCCGCGCGACCCTTCGCTGCCCTGAGCGCGACCGCGCAGCCCTCCGTACCCCGCAGCGCGGCCGCGCCGCTCCGCGCGGCCCCAACCCCGGGCCAGGGCCCGGGCGGTGTCAGTTCCGGCGGCGCAGCCGCCGCAGTCCGAAGAGGGCGGCGGCGCCGACGGCCACCACCACGGCACCGATCTTCAGGGTCCCGTTGCCGTCGGCGCCGGTGCCGCCGTCCGAGGCCGAACTACCGCCGCCGGTGGGCGCCTTGTCCGACGCTCCGGCCGGCGCGTCCTGCGCCAGCACCTCGCTGTCGGCGCCCTCGGTGCCGTACATCAGCTTCGTCCCGTCGGCGGAGTACGAGATCGACTCGCCCTGCCCCTGCAGGGGCACGTCCAGCCGCCCCACCCGCTTGATTCTGCCGCCGTTCCAGTCGTACTGGATGCCGCCGAAGTAGCCCCGCACGGCGAGCTGCTTGCCGTTCGGGGAGAAGGCGGCGTCGGTGGCCCACAGGTCCACGGCGGCGACCGGCTTGAACACGTTCGTGCCCGAGGTGCTCAGGTGCGCGGGTCCCTCGTAGAGGTGACCGCCGTCCTCCTTCTTGTCGATGATGTACACGCGCCCGGTCCGGGGGTGTACGAGCAGCGACTCGGCGTTCCGCGCCCCGTTCGCGTACTTCACGACGTACTGGGTGGCCCGGACGGTCTGGTCCTTCAGCACCTTCGGCTCGGGCAGCCGGTAGATCCACACGTACGGCCACTTGCCGTCGAGGTTGTCGCCGATGTCGCCGACGTAGATCTGGTGGTCCGGCCCGATGGAGACGGCCTCCACGTCGCGCGGGGAGCCGATGCCGCGCAGGGTCACCGTGGCGACGGTGCGGCCCGTCCGGCTGTCGACCGCGTAGATGTACGGCCCGTCGTCGCTGTCGTTGTGCGTCCAGTAGATGCCGGGGTGCAGACGGGAGGCGGCCAGGCCGCTGGACTCCGTGATCCGCGGGTCCTTGATGGTGAACCCTTCGTCACCGGTGCCGCCGTCGGCGGCGGAGGCGGGCAGCGCGCAGGCGCCCAGGAGGAGGACCCCGGCGAGCAGGGCGAACGGTCGACGCATGCCCCAAGCCTGCCATTCGCGCCGGGTGTTTAAGGGGTGTGCGCCCGCGTCGGTGCTCCTGGGGTGGCGGGCCTCACACCCCACCGGTCCGCGTGATCGTCCATCATGAGCGGATGCTCAGGTTCATGCCCGTAGGTGACTCCATGACGATCGGGAGCGCCGGCGAGCACACATGGCGTTACCGACTGTGGCAGCACCTGCGCGCGTCGTACGACGGCCCCTTCACCTTCGTCGGCCCGCGCGAGACCCTGTACGACAAAGAGGCCGACGCCCCGACCTCCCTCGACTACGCCGAACCGCGCTTCCCCCGGTCCCACCTGGCCGGATGGGGCGAGGGCTGGCTCCACATGGCCCCGCTGATCGGCGAGGCGGTGCGCACGTGCCGGCCGGACGTGCTGCTCGTCTCCCTCGGACTCATCGACCTGGGCTTCTACACCAACGCGGAACAGACGGCCGAGAACGTGCGGACCTTCGTCGCCGAGGCGCGCGCGGCGGCCCCGCGCATCCGGATGGTGCTGCTGCCGGTGATCCCGAACATCCGCGCCGAACTGGACGCCCCCTTCGCCGATCAGGTGGACCGGTTCAACGTCCTGCTCGCGAAGCTGGTCGCCGACCTGGACGAACCCCGCTCCCCGATCCTGCCGGCCTCGCCGCCGCGCCCGTACGACATCCACACGGACACCTACGACGGCACGCACCCCAACGAGACCGGCGAACACCGGATCGCGGGCGCCTTCGCGGCGGCGATGTGGGAGGCGTGGGGGTTCGGCCAGGCGTACGAGGCCGGAACGGATTGACCTGATCCCGGCGTCTCCCGGTCACCGTGCGTATCGTTGAACCGCGCGGCCGCAATCGTCGACGGAGCGGCCGGGGAGGAGCGCCACGATGACCGTCCTCGAAGACAGGATCGCGATGGCCGAGAGCGACAACCCGATCACGCTCGACGATCTGTTCGAGCGGCTCGAGAAGATGCCCGTCCCCGAGGGATACAAGGTCGAGATCGTCGAGGGGACCGTCTTCATGTCGCCGCAGCGGGACACCCACTGGGAAATCATCGCCGACCTCTACGAGCAGTTGCGGACCAAGTACCCCCGGAAACGGGTGAAGTCTGACGTCCGGATCGACTACCCGGGCCACCTCAACGGCTTCGCCACGGACGTGACGGTGATCTCCGAGGGCGCCGAGAAGACGCCGGCCGGCCAATGGCGGCACAGCGACGTCGAGTTCGCCGCCGAGGTCATCTCCAAGGGCACCGCGGCCAACGACTACGGCCCCAAGAAGGCCGCCTACGCCGAGGCGGAGGTCCCGGTCTACCTCGTCGCCGACCCCTACCAGCGCCGGTGCCACGTCTACACCCAGCCCAAGGAAGGCGGCTACGAGATCGAGACCACGGTGGCCTTCGGCAACGACCTGGACCTCACCGGCACCGTCGTGGGACTCACCCTCAAGACCGACGAGTTCCCCCAGGACTGACCGGCCGCCCTTGCCTGGAGCGCACTCCAAGCCGTTGGCTAGGACCTCATGAAGTACACGCAGCTAGGACGCACCGGACTCAAGGTCAGCCGACTCGTCCTCGGCACCATGAACTTCGGCCCGCAGACCGACGAGGCCGACAGTCACGCGATCATGGACGCGGCGCTGGACGCGGGCATCAACTTCTTCGACACCGCCAACGTCTACGGATGGGGCGAGAACAAGGGCCGGACCGAGTCCATCATCGGGAACTGGTTCGCCCAGGGCGGCGAGCGCCGCGACAAGGTGGTGCTGGCCACCAAGGTGTACGGCAACATGGCCGCCGACGGCGACGCCTGGCCCAACCACGACAAGCTGTCCGCGGTGAACATCCGCCGGGCCGTAGACGCCAGTCTCAAGCGTCTGCGGACGGACTACATCGACGTCTACCAGTTCCACCACATCGACCGGAACACCCCCTTCGAGGAGATCTGGCAGGCGATCGACGTCCTCGTCCAGCAGGGGAAGATCCTCTACGTCGGCTCCTCCAACTTCCCCGGCTACAAGATCGCCCAGGCCAACGAGGCCGCCGCCCGCCGCCGCGGCGGCACCATCGGCCTGGTCAGCGAGCAGTGCCTGTACAACCTCGCCGAGCGGCGCGCCGAGATGGAGGTCATCCCGGCCGCGCAGGAGTACGGCCTCGGGGTCATCCCCTGGTCGCCGCTGCACGGAGGTCTGCTCGGCGGTGTGATCAAGAAGGAGGTGCAGGGCGGGCGCCGTGCCTCCGGACGGGCCGCCGACACCCTGGCCGACCCCACCACACGCGCGCAGATCCAGTCCTACGAGGACCTGCTCGACAAGCACGGTCTGGAGCCCGGCGAGGCCGCCCTGGCCTGGCTGCTCACCCGGCCGGGGGTGACCGGCCCGATCGTCGGCCCGCGCACCGCCGAGCAGCTCGCGTCGGCCCTCAGGGCCGTCGAGCTGGAGCTGTCGCAGGAGCTGCTGACCGGCCTGGACGAGATCTTCCCGGGCCCGGGGCCGTCCCCGGAGGCCTTCGCCTGGTAGCGCACCGGCGGCGGGGAACCGCACGGCGACAGGCGGTTCCCCGGCGCCCGGCCGGGTCTCTACCTGACCGCCGCCGCCACGGCCACCACCACGAACATCAGCACAAGCACACCGGCCATGATCCGGTTCCGGGATTTCGGGTCCACACGACGAGCCTAACCGGTCCGCCCGAGTGCCCAGCGGGCGACCGCCTCGTACCGGGGCTGCTCCCCGGGCACCCCGGAGGTGGGCAGGTCGCTGCGCACCAGCACCAGATCGGCCACGGTCCAGGTGCGGCTCGTGAAGTCGCGCAGGCCCTCCACGTACGGCCGCGCGTCCACCCCGTCCCGGCTGCGCGCCACCGTCAGGTGGGCCTTGTAGCGGCGGTGCTCGCCCATCGGCACGCCCGCCCTGCGGGCCGCCGCCTCCGCCCGGTCGGCCAGCAGCCGCAGGGCGTCCAGGTCACCGCGGGCGCCCGCCCACAGGGCCCTGCCGTGCCCGAACTGCCCCCCGCCCGCGACCGCCAGCGGGAACGGGTCGGTGCGCCGGGCCGCGTGCTCCAGCCGGTCCGACAGGTCGGGGACGAGTTCGTCGCCGACCTCGCCGTAGAAGGCGAGCGTGAAGTGCCAGCCGGGGCGGCCGGTCCAGCGCAGCCCGTCGGCACCCGGCAGCCGGCGCAACAGGGCCACCTCGGCCGCCAGCTCGTCCGTCACGTCCGCGGGGGGCAGCACGGCGGCGAAGAGTCTCATGGCGTCACCCTGGCAGGGAACGGATCACGGGGCCAGCCGCCCGCCGGACACGGCGCGCGGACGCCCCGGGGACCGCCGGACGCGGTGCGCGGGCGTGATGCGCGGGCGGGGTGCGCGGGCGTGATGCGCGGGCGTGATGCGCGGACGTGGTGCGCGGGCGTGGTGCGCGGGCGTCCGGGGAGCGCCGAAAACCCGCTGCCCCGGCGTCCCGGACCCGGCACCATCGACGGCATGGAGAACACCGGGAAGACCATCATCAGAGCGGGCGGCCCTGACGACATACCCGTGATCCTCGGCATGCTCGACAGCGCCGTGACGTGGCTGGTCGCGCGGGGCCGGACCCGGCAGTGGGGCACCGAGTCCTGGTCGGGCGACCCGCGGGCGGTGGCGCTGGTCGAGCGGTACGTCACCGAGGGCTCGCCCTGGATCGCCGAGGTGGACGGGGTCCCGGCCGCCACGCTCACCCTCACGGACGGCCCCGCCCCCTATCTGGCACCGGCCGACGAGCCCGAGCGGTACATCCACCTGCTCGCCCGCGACCGGCGCGCCGCGGGCCGCGGCACCGGTGCCGCCCTGCTCGCCCACGCCGCCGCGGAGACCAGCCGGGCCGGGATCTCCCTGCTCCGGGTGGACTGCTACGCGGGCGACGACGGCGGGCTGGTCGCCTACTACGAGCGCAACGGCTTCGTCCGCACCGAGTCCTTCCGGCACGGCGCGGACGAGTGGCCGGGGCAGGTGCTGGCCCGCAGGGTCTAGGGCCTGTCGCGAAGGCCGGACCCCGCGGGCCGGGCGCTCAGGCGGCCGTGGCCAGCCGCTCCCGCTCGCGCGGGACGAACCGCACCTGCGGATGACCGCGGTGCCAGCCCACCGAGAGGCGCAGGCCGCCGACCCGGGCGAGGGCCAGGCCGACCGAGGCGGCCGCGGCGGCCGAGATGAGACCGCCGAGGGCGAAGCCGACCCGGGGGCCGTAGGTGTCGGTGATCCAGCCGACGACCGGTGCGCCGATCGGCGTACCGCCCATGAACACCATCATGAACAGGGCCATCACCCGGCCGCGCATGGCCGGGTCGGTGGCCATCTGCACGGAGGTGTTCGCGGTGACGTTGACCGTGAGGCCGCACACCCCGATGGGGACCATGAGCAGCGCGAACAGCCAGTACGACGGCGCCAGCGCGGCCACGGTCTCCAGCGCGCCGAAGGCCAGCGCCGCGGCGATCAGCAGCCGCAGCCGGGCCGTGCCGCGGCGGGCCGCCAGCAGGGCGCCGCCGAGCGAGCCGACGGCCATCAGCGTGTTGAAGAGGCTGTAGGCGCCGGCCCCGGCGTGGAAGACGTCGTCGGCGTAGGCCGACAGCCACACCGGGAAGTTGAAGCCGAAGGTGCCGATGAACCCGACCAGGACGATCGGCCAGATCAGCTCCGGGCGGCCCGCCACGTACCGCAGCCCCTCCCGCAGCTGGCCCTTGCCGCGCGGTGCGCGCTGGACCACGTGCAGCTCACGGCCGCGCATGAGCAGCAGGCCGGCCAGCGGGGCGACGAAGGACAGTCCGTTGAAGAGGAACGCCCAGCCGGTGCCCACGCCGGTGATCATGACGCCCGCGACGGCGGGGCCGACCAGGCGGGCGGACTGGAAGTTCGCGGAGTTCAGGCTGACCGCGTTCTGCAGCTGGTCCGGGCCGACCATCTCGGAGACGAAGGACTGCCGCGCCGGGTTGTCGACCACGGTGGCCAGACCGACGGCGAAGGCCGCGACGTAGACGTGCCACACCTGCACATGCCCGGAGAGGGTGAGGAAGGCGAGCGCGAGGCCCGTGACGGCCATGGCCGACTGGGTCACCAGCAGCGTGGGGCGCTTGGGCAGCCGGTCCACGAGGACGCCGCCGTACAGGCCGAACAGCAGCATCGGAAGGAACTGCAGGGCCGTGGTGATGCCGACGGCCGCGGAGGAACCGGTGAGGCTGAGCACCAGCCAGTCCTGGGCGATGCGCTGCATCCAGGTGCCGGTGTTGGAGACGACCTGCCCGACGAAGAAGAGGCGGTAGTTGCGGATCCTCAGCGAGCTGAACATCGAGGACGCGCGGGATTCGTGGGTGGCCGTCGGTGCGGGGGCGGAAGGTGTTCCGGATCCCGAACTCAAAAGGTTCGCCTCCTTCGGGGGCTGGTTACAGGTGAGCGAGCTTCTCCAGCACGGGGGCGGCTGCGCGCAGCTTGGCCCACTCGTCCTCGTCGAGGCCGTCGACCAGGCCGGCCAGGAACGCGTTGCGCTTGCGGCGGCTCTCCTCGAGCATCGCCTCGGCCTGTTCGGTCCTGGTGACGACCTTCTGGCGACGGTCATCGGGGTGCGGCTCCAGACGGACCAGGCCCTTGCCCTCGAGCAGCGCGACGATGCGGGTCATCGACGGCGGCTGGACGTGCTCCTTGCGGGCGAGCTCGCCCGGCGTGGCACTGCCGCAGTTGGACAGCGTGCCCAGCACCGACATCTCGGTGGGGCTGAGGGACTCGTCGACCCGCTGGTGCTTGAGCCGACGGGACAGCCGCATCACGGCGGAGCGGAGGGAGTTCACAGCGGCAGCGTCGTCGCCATGGGTGAGGTCCGGCATGTTCCTTAGCGTAACTCATTACTCTGACTAAAGACCAACGGGACACGCCCAGATGCCCGTGACGCCCGCCACTGAACCCCTCGATCACCCGAACGAGTGACACGGTTCCGAAAAGCGACGCATGGGACGACCCGATGTGGCGACCCTCATACCCATGGGGACCACTGTGCTCAGCCTGCGGATGGACGGGGAGCTGCTCGAGAGGCTCCGGCACCACGCGGCCAAAAGGGGAATGAGCGTGCAGGACTATGTGGTCCGCACGCTCATTCGGGACGACTTCGACGAACGGTTCCAGACCGCCGTCGAGGAGACGGAGAGGTTCTACGGCGTCACGTGACGCCCCCGTCTCAGGTCAGGCCGAGGGCCGGCATCAGGTAGTAGAAGGCGAACACCGCCGAGACGACGTACATCGGGACCGGGATGTCCCGGGGCCGGCCGGCGGCCAGGCGCAGCACGACGAAGGTGATGAAGCCCATGCCGATGCCGTTGGTGATCGAGTAGGTGAACGGCATCATGAGCATGGTCACGAAGGCCGGGATCGCGATGGTGTAGTCCGCCCAGTCGATCTCCTTGATGGAGTTCGACAGGATCAGGAAGCCCACCGTGATCAGCGCCGGGGTGGCCGCCTGCGAGGGGACCATGGTGGCGATCGGTGTGAGGAAGAGGGCCACGGCGAACAGGCCGCCCGTGACCATGTTCGCGAAGCCCGTGCGCGCGCCCTCACCGACACCGGCCGTGGACTCCACGAACGCGGTGGTGGCCGAGGAGGAGCTGGCGCCGCCCGCCGCGACGGCGAGGCCGTCGACGAAGAGGACCTTGTTGATGCCCGGCATGTAGCCCTGGGCGTCGGTCAGCTTGGCCTCGTCGCTGATGCCCATGATCGTGCCCATGGCGTCGAAGAAGCACGACAGCAGGACCGTGAAGACGAAGAGGATGCCGGTCAGCACGCCGACCTTGCCGAAGCCGCCGAAAAGGCTGACCTGGCCGACCAGGCCGAAGTCGGGGGTGGCCAGCGGGTTGCCCGGCCACTTCGGGACCGTCAGGCCCCAGCTCGGGACCGTGGCGACAGCGTTGATGATCAGCGCGAGGACGGTCATCCCGACGATGGAGATCAGGATCGCGCCCGGCACCTTGCGGACGATCAGGGCGAAGGTGAGCAGCGTGCCCAGGATGAAGATCAGCACCGGCCAGCCGGTGAGGTGACCGTTGACCCCGAGCTGGAGCGGGACGGTGGTCTGGGCGACGTCCGGGACGCGGGTGACGAAGCCGGAGTCGACCAGGCCGATCAGCATGATGAACAGGCCGATACCGATCGAGATCGCCTTGCGCAGGCCGAACGGCACGGCGTTCATCACGCGCTCGCGCAGACCCGTGGCGACCAGCAGCATGACCACGAAGCCGGCCAGCACGACCATGCCCATGGCGTCCGGCCAGGACATACGGGGGGCGAGCTGGAGCGCGACGACCGAGTTCACACCGAGGCCGGCGGCGAGCGCGATCGGCACGTTGCCGATGACACCCATGAGCAGCGTGGTGAACGCGGCCGTCAGGACGGTCGCCGTGACCAGCTGGCCGTTGTTCAGGTGGTGCCCGTACATGTCCTTCGCGCTGCCGAGAATGATCGGGTTCAGCACGATGATGTACGCCATCGCAAAGAAGGTGGCGAAACCGCCACGGATCTCGCGGCCCAGAGTGCTGCCGCGTTCCGAGATCTTGAAGTAGCGGTCGAGAGCGCCGTAGGCGGGCGAGCCGCCCGGCTTCTCGGGGGTGACCTTGGCAGGTGCCGAGGTGGACATGCGTAACCTCATCACCGACGGGGTTCCCCCGAGCCCCATTGGAGTTTCATACGAGCAGAAGTGGTCAAAGGCAAACGGTTTCAGTATGAAGGTATGAGTCGGAGATCGCTATCTCCGCGCGTAGACCCGCCAGGCCCTTAAGCTGTGCCCATGGCTAAGTGGACCCCCAAGCACGAGGCGCCGGAGCCCCTGGAGGGCCCCGTGGTCGCCACCATCACCGGCGGCACGATCGTGTGGTTCGTCCTCTTCCTGGTCCAGCTCCCCTTCTACGGCTGGTTCGCGGGCCACGGGCACGCCTGGTGGGTGTGGACCTGCCTGGCCGGCGGCGGTCTCGGACTGATCGGCGTCTGGTACGTCCGCAAGCGGGACGCGGCGATCAAGCGGTCGGCCACCCTGGAGTCGGCGTCCGCCGAATAGCCGCACACGCCGGACAGCCGTACCGACCGGCCGTACGACCCAGGCAGGACAACCGGTCATCCCCTGGTCGGAAATGCACCCCACTCGGCAGGTGAACCGACAAAAGCGCACGTACCGTCGAATGCATGACGCACATCGACGCGGGCGCCGAACTCGACCCCGTGCACCCGGTGGCCCTGCCCGAGAGCCGCTCGGGCGGGCTGACCGGCGCCGAGGTCGCGGAGCGCGTGGCGCGCGGGCAGGTCAACGACGTGCCGGTGCGCAGCAGCCGCTCGATGGGCGAGATCGTCCGCGCGAACGTCTTCACCCGGTTCAACGCGATCATCGGTGTGCTGTGGCTGGTCATGCTGTTCGTCGCGCCGATCCAGGACAGCCTGTTCGGCTTCGTGATCCTCGCCAACACCGGCATCGGCATCGTCCAGGAGTGGCGCGCGAAGCAGACCCTCGACTCGCTCGCGGTGATCGGTGAGTCCCGGCCGACCGTCCACCGCGACGGCAGCGCCGTGGAGGTCCCCACCAGCGGAATCGTCCTGGACGACCTGGTGGAGATAGGCCCCGGGGACAAGGTCGTCGTGGACGGCGTGTGCGCGGAGACCGACGGTCTGGAGATCGACGAGTCGCTGCTCACCGGCGAGGCCGACCCCGTGGTCAAGCGCCCCGGCGACCCGGTCATGTCCGGCAGCTTCGTGGTCGCGGGCGGGGGCGCCTTCCGGGCCACCAAGGTGGGTCGTGAGGCCTACGCCGCCCAGCTCGCCGAGGAGGCCTCCCGCTTCACCCTCGTCCACTCCGAGCTGCGCACCGGCATCTCCACGATCCTCAAGTACGTGACCTGGATGATGGTCCCGGCCGCGATCGGCCTGGTCGTCACCCAACTGGTGGTCAAGAGCGACGGGCTGAAGGACTCGGTGGCCCGCACGGTCGGCGGGATCATCCCGATGGTGCCCGAGGGCCTGGTGCTGCTGACCTCCGTGGCCTTCGCCATCGGCGTCATCCGGCTGGGCCGCAAGCAGTGCCTGGTGCAGGAGCTGCCCGCCATCGAGGGGCTGGCCCGGGTCGACACCGTCTGCCTGGACAAGACCGGCACCCTGACCGAGGGCGGCATGGACGTCACCGGCCTCCAGCCGCTGGGCGGCGCGGACGAGACGTACGTGCGCAGGGTGCTGGGCGCCCTCGGCGAGTCCGACCCCCGGCCCAACGCCTCCCTCCAGGCGATCATCGACGCCTACCCCGACAGCGAGGAGTGGCGCTGCGTCGAGTCGCTCCCCTTCTCCTCCGCCCGCAAGTACAGCGGCGCCTCCTTCAGCGAGGGCGACGGCGAGGCCAGCACCTGGCTGCTGGGCGCCCCCGACGTGCTGCTCGCCGACGGCGACCCGGCCCTGGCCGAGACCGAGCGGCTCAACGAGCAGGGGCTGCGGGTGCTGCTCCTCAGCCGCGCCACCCGGGACCTGGACGACCCCGAGCCGGCCAGGGGCGCCCGCCCCACCGCCCTCGTCGTCCTCGAACAGCGGCTGCGGCCCGACGCCGCCGGCACCCTCGGCTACTTCGCGGAGCAGGACGTCCGCGCCAAGGTCATCTCCGGCGACAACGCGGTGTCCGTCGGCGCGGTCGCGGCCAAGCTGGGTCTGTCCGGCACGGCGGTGGACGCGCGCCGGCTGCCCCCCGAGCGCAAGGCGATGGCGGACGCGCTGGACGAGGGGACCGTCTTCGGCCGGGTCACCCCGCAGCAGAAGCGGGACATGGTGGGCGCGCTGCAGTCGAAGGGGCACACCGTGGCGATGACCGGCGACGGCGTGAACGACGTCCTCGCGCTCAAGGACGCGGACATCGGCGTCTCCATGGGCTCCGGTTCGGAGGCCACCCGGGCGGTCGCGCAGATCGTCCTGCTGGACAACAGCTTCGCCACCCTGCCCTCGGTGGTGGCCGAGGGCCGCCGGGTCATCGGCAACATCACCCGCGTGGCCACGTTGTTCCTGGTCAAGACGGTGTACTCGGTGCTGCTCGCCGTGCTGGTGGTGTGCTGGCAGGTGGAGTACCCCTTCCTGCCCCGGCACCTGACCCTGCTCTCCACCCTCACGATCGGCGTCCCGGCCTTCTTCCTCGCCCTGGCCCCCAACCGGGAACGGGCCAGGCCCCACTTCGTCCGCAGGGTCATGCGCTACTCGATCCCGGGCGGGGTGGTGGTCGGCGCGGCGACCTTCGTGACGTACCTGATCGCCCGCCACCACTACACCGGCCCGGACTCCCTGGAAGCGGAGACCAGCGCGGCGACCCTGACCCTGTTCCTGGTCTCGATGTGGGTCCTGGCCATCATCGCCCGCCCCTACACCTGGTGGCGCGTCGCCCTGGTGGCGTCGATGGGCGTCGCTTTCCTCTTCGTCCTCGCGGTACCGGCCCTGCAGATCTTCTTCGCCCTGAAACTGGTCGGCATGGCGATGCCGTGGACGGCGGTGGGGGTGTCGGTGCTGGCGGCGGCCACCCTGGAACTCACCTGGAGGTGGGTGGACCGCCGCTTCCCGGCGTGATCGGTCAGACCGAGGGCCACATGGTCCGGCCGGCCGCGAGGCCCCCCTTGCCGTCACCGGCGTACAGGCGCAGGTCGCCGCTCTCGTGGTGAGGACTACTTCACGTCCACGTAGTCACCCGTCGCGCTCACCGCCGGGGTGGTCGACGTGCCCGCGAAGCTGAAGCGCCAGTAGCCGTCGTACGCGGCGGTGGCGGTGGCCTTCAGGTTGCCCGACGAGTCGGAGGAGACCGTCTTGACGGTGGTGTACGTGGTGGTGCCCGCCTTGCGGAACTGGAGCTTGACCGGCTGGCTGGTGTAGCCGTGGTAGAGGTTGTCCTCCCAGTTGGCGCGGGAGAGCTTGCCCGTGGTGGTGAGGGTCTTGCCCTTGGCGACCGGCTCCGGGCCGGCGTCGGCCGTCAGCTTGGAGTAGCGCTGGAGGTTCGTGGTGGCCATGTCACCGTGCTCGGCGTAGCCGACCTTGCTCAGATCGGGGTTGTTCGGGTCCTGGCCGTTGAAGGCGGTCGCCTCCGCGGCGACGGACCAGCTGCCGGCGTCGGCGTTCTTCAGCTCGCCCTCGCCCGGGTAGAGGTCGACGGTGCCGGTGCAGGTGGCGGCGGTCGACGAGGTGGGCGAGCAGGTGGCGAAGTCGTCGCCCTCCAGCGTCTTGGACGGGGCGTCCAGCGTGCCGCGGTAGAGGTAGGCGTCGGCGTAGAAGTCCGACGCGGTGATGTCCACGTCCGAGCCGTGCGTCAGCGTGAACGTGTAGGTGGTGCTGACCTTGTTCGTCGTCCCCACCTTGATCGCCGAGGCGATCTTGAGGTCGGAGAAGCTGACGTCCATCGTGTACGGCGTACCGCTCGACGTGGCCGCGTGCGCGGCCGGGACGGCGAGGGCGGACAGGGCGAGGGCGCCGGAGACGGCGGCCACGGTGGCACGTATGCGCATGTGCGGTTCCCTGGAGGGAGAGATGATCGTGGAGTCGGTCGACTCACGCGATCAGATCCGCGAGGCCCGGCTCCGGTTGTACGGCCGAAGCCGTTCCCGGCGATTCTTTGTCCGCCGATTGCCCGCTCATGACGCAAGTGGGAAGAAACGTTCCGGCCCCGGAGGCGGCGTGCGCTTCCGGGGCCGGACGGTACTGCTGACTACGTCATGACCGCTTACTGCACGTCGACGAAGTCACCCGTGGCGTTGACCGCCGGGGTGGTCGTGGTGCCCACGAAGGCGTAACGGAAGTAGCCGTCTTCCTTGGCGGTGGTCGTCGTCTTCAGGTTGCCCGAGGAGTCCGACGTGATGGTCTTCAGCGTCGTGTAGGTGCTGGAGCTCTTCTTGCGGAACTGCAGCTGCACCGACTGCTTGGTGTAGCCGTGGTACTTGTGGTCGTCCCAGTTGGCGCGGGTGAGGGCGCCGGTGACCGTGATGGTCTTGCCCTTCTTCACGGGCTCGGGCGAGGCGTTGACCGTGAGCTTGGAGTAGCGCTGCAGCTTGGTGGTGGTCAGGGCGTCCTGATCCACGTAGCCGACCTTGGTGATGTCGAAGTTCGGGTCCGACGGGTCCTGGCCGTTGAAGGCGAAGGCGTAACCCTCGGCCTTCCAGGTGGTGGCGTCCGCGTTGATCAGACCGAAGTCCTCGTCCTGCGGGTAGATGTCGATGGTGCCCTTGCAGGAGGCGACGGTCGTCGACTGGTCGGTGCAGGTCGGCCAGTCGTCGCCGATCTGCAGCCCGCTCGGGTTGTCGTACGACCCGCGGTAGATGTCCACGTCCATGAGGAAGTCATCGGCGTGGATGTCGACGTCCGCGCCGTGCGTCACGGTGTAGGTGACCGGCACGGAGACGTGGTTGGTGGTGCCCACGACGATCGGCTTGCCATTGTTGACCTTCACGCCGGAGAAGCTGAGGTCCAGCGCGTAGGGCTCGTCCTCGGCCGCGGCGGCCGAGGAGCGGAACGCCGACTTGCCGGAGGTGGCGTGGAGGGCACGGGCGGCCTTCGACAGGTCGGCGGGGCTGAACGCCGAGGAGCCGTCGGCGGCCTGCGCGGCCGGCACGACGAAGGCGGAGAGGGCCAGGGCGCCGGTGACGGCGGCCACGGTGGCACGTATGCGCATGCGTTCCCCTGTATGGAGAGTGGGGCCGGCGGCCGCACCGTACGGTGCGTCATCGTCGCCGGCCCCAACTGATCTTGGGAGCCTGCTGGCTCACATGATCAGATTCGCGATGCACGGGAAAGGTTGTACGGAATTTGAAAATTGCTGAATGAACCAGTGAAGGGTCGCGGTGGACCCGTGTCTCAGTCGAACCACCGGTCGCGCGCCAGTTCCCCGGTGCGGGTCGGGTCCTCCAGCAGGGCCGCGACCTCGAAGCGGCGGGGCCACTGGCCGGCCGCCCAGGCGAGGCCCGCCGCGACGCCCTCCAGGGTGGCCGCGTGCAGGACGCCGTCGTCGGTGAGGCGCCAGTCGATCTCGACGCCGTCGACGACCAGCTCCTCGTGCTCGACGTAGGTGGCGGGGGTGCGCGGGCCGAGCAGCACCCGCACCGGCTCCGGTACGTCGTGCTCGGCGCCCTCGGAGTGGATCTCGCCGGTGACGGACTCGCTCAGCCGCCGCACCTGGAACAGCTCGGCCAGCTCGGCGGCGCGGGCCGGGCGGACCGGCAGCAGCGGGACGCCGGCGGTGAAGGGGAGCAGGTCCGGGGAGTCGACGACCACCGCGTCGGCCGCGTCCACGACCCGTACCTGCCCGTCGACCACGGCCCGCAGCTCGTCGGGCAGGGTCACCTGGTCCGGGTCCAGCTCGGCCAACGCGCCGTACAGACCGTGCAGTTGGGCCGGGCCGACCGGACGCTCGGGGTCGGCGAGCCGGTCCAGCAGTTCGGCCGCGCCGCCGGGCTCGTCGAGCAGCGCGGACACGGAAGTCCGTACGCCGAGCGCGCGCAGCACCTGCTCGTCCTCGAAGCCGGTGGCGTCGGCCTCGTCGTACAGGCCGCGCAGCAGCGGGTCGCCGCCCGCCGCGAGCAGCCCGGCGGGCCGGCGCCCGGCGAGGACCGGGTGCCCGCGCAGCCACCAGGCGGTGTACGGGCGGACGACCTCGTGGGTGCCGTCGGGCAGCAGGACGCGCACCGGCTGGGTGAGCGCGTCGCGCAGCGGCGGCCGGGCGAGCAGCGCGAGCGCCTCGGGCCAGTGGTCGTCGTCCACCAGGTCGAGGTCGCGCACGGCGACCAGCTCGGTGGCGACCGGCGGTACGGGGGTGTCCGGGAAGCGGTCGAGGATGTCCTCGCACCAGACGTCGACGGCGTCGAGCAGGCCCGCGTCGTCGGGTTCGGCGAAGTCGCCTTCCCGAGGCTCCAGTTCGTCCGGGTCGAGGACGACGTCCGTGGCGCGGACGAGCGCGAAGTCCGCGAGCACGCCGCAGGCGGTCAGCGGCTGTTCGCCCCACCGGTCGGCCAGTTCGGCGTCCACGGCGGCCAGCTCGTCGGCGCGCACCACCCGCGCGAAGGCGCTGCCGGGCAGCACCAGCTCGCCCGCCGGGGCCAGTTCGCCGTCCTCGTCGGGCAGCGCGAGGGCGCCGAGCCACGGCTCGTCACCGGGCTCCAGGGCCGCGTCGCGCACCAGCGCCAGGACGGTGTCGGCCAGTTCCTCTGCGTCGAGGGCGTCCTCCTCCCACAGCGCGCCGCCCTCGTCGTCCAGCGAGGCCGCCACGGCGGCCCGCACCTGCGGGGTGGTCAGCACCGCGCGCGGGGTCGCGGGCAGCGCGCCCAGCTTCTCCAGCAGCGGGTGCGCGGCGTCCTCGTGGGCGACCTTCAGCCCGAGCCGGCCGAGCACGTCGGGGTCGATCCGGGCGCCGTCCGCGGTGGGCAGCAGGATCTGCCGGGGTCCGACGGCGGTGCGTCCCGCCCCGGTGCCGAACGCCTCGGCGGCGGTGCCGGCCAGCGGCACGGGCAGCCCGGAGAGCCGGTCGGGGTCGATCCCGGCGAGGCTGTCGTACAGCCGCCACCACCAGCCGGGGGCCTTCTCAAGACCGGCCAGCCGGTCGATGGCGTCGGCGAGCGGGAGCCGGGCGACGCCGAGCACGCGCAGTTCCGCCCGCCGTTCCAGTCCGGCGGGCAGCAGGGTGGGCAGCACTTCCGCGAGTACCCGTACGGTGTCCGCGCCCACGCCCTCCACGACCTCGGCGTCCCGCGGGCGCAGTGCCTCGGGGAGGTCCTCGTCGCGCTCGTCGCCCTTGGCCTCGACGGCCGGCGGCAGGAAGGCGGTACGCGGCAGCCGCTCCAGGATCGCCTGCCGCAGCGCGCCGTCCAGCTCCCCCTTGCCCAGCGGCCCGGGTACGAGGTCGATCATTCCCTCGGTCACCGGGCGCCAGGCGGCGAGCAGTGCGGCGTAGGCGTCCGCCGCCCGCTGCACCAGGAAGTCGGTGAGCGGGCCGGGGGCGGCGTGCCGGCGGGTGGTGTCCAGCGGGAACGACGCGATGAGCAGGGCGGGGACGCCGAGGGGCTCGTCGCTGGGGGTGGGGGCGTGCACGACGGGTGTGGTGCGCGGGCGGGCCGGGCGGCCGTCGGCGTCGGTGGGGACGGCCCAGGTCACCGACCAGTGCGGGCGCAGGCGTTCCTCCACCGGCCGGTCGGCGAGCAGGTCGGGGGTGAGCGGGCCGTGCGCGGCGGCGGTACGCCAGCGGGTGGTGCCGTCGCGGGAGTCCTCCACCACGGTGACGGCGTCCTCGGTCCGGCGGCGCAGGGTGCGCGGGCTCTCGCCGTTGACCTCGACGACGACCTCGTCGAGCCCGGGCAGGGCGAGCAGCAGGGCGTCGTCGACGGCGTCGAGGAGGCGTTCGGCGAGGTCGGTGGCGGCGGTGTCGCGCAGCGGCAGGATGACGGCGGTGTCGTACGGCTCCGGGGCGGAGCCCTCGGCGGCGAACGGCAGTCGCAGCAGCGGGACATGTCCGTCGCGGCGCCGGATCTCGTCCCCGAGGCCGGGGCTGTGCCGGGCGGTGTCGGCGGCGAGGGTGCGGGCCTCGGCGAGGGACCAGCGGACCCCGCCGTGGCGGCCGATGATCGCGGGCTCGTCGGTGACGGAGAGGACGGCGGCGAAGCCGACGCCGAACCGGCCGACGGCGCCGTGGGTGTCCTGGGCGTCGCGCTTGGCGGAGGCGCGCAGGGTGGACAGGGACTCGACACCGGTCGCGTCCAGGGGGGCGCCGGTGTTCGCGGCGACCAGCACGCCGTCGCGCAGGGTGAGCCGCAGCCGGCCGGGGGCGCCCACCCGGGCGGCGGCGTCCGCGGCGTTCTGGGCCAGCTCGACCACAAGGCGGTCCCGGTAGCCGCCGAGGACCAGGTCCTCCTCGGCGTTGGCGTCCTCGCGGAACCGGGCGGGGCTGGTGGCCCAGGCGTCGAGGACCCCGCGGCGCAGGCGGGCGGTGCCGAAGGGGTCGGCGCCCTCGGCCGCGGGCCGCACGTACTTGCTCACGTTCACTCTCCTCGTCGACGTGAGGACGAAGGTACAGCGAGCGCGCCGGGGAGACCGAAGGGCGAGGTCAGGGCGGGGTGCGGATCGGGGTCGGGTCGCCGACCCCGATCAGCCGGTCTGCGCGGCCCGGCCGGCTGCGGGGGCGACTGACCCATGTGGTCCAACCGACCCCAAGCGCTCAACCGCCCCGGAGAGGAAAGGGCCCGGGGGAGCGCCGAGTCGCCCGAACCAGCCGGCCTGGGGACAGCCGGCCCCGAGCACGCAGCCGCCCCCGAGCAGGCACCGCCCTGGGGACAGCCGGCCCGGAACCAGCCGGCCGGCGGAGGCTACGAGTGGCCGAGTTCCGCCGTTTCGTCGTCTCCCGTCGTCGGGACCGAGCCCGAGTCGCGGGACGGGCGGAGCGGGAAGGGGTCCACCCGGGTCTCGTCGATCACCGGCGCGGGCGGCTGGGGCGGCTTGGGCATGACCGCCGCCTCCGAGTGGCCGCCGCAGCCGTAGCCGAAGGAGACCACGCGGCCGTCGGCCGGGGAGAACTCGTTGGCGCAGACGCCGAAGGCCTGGCCGAGGGAGCCGCCGATGGGGGTGAGGAAGCCGCAGCTCATGCAGGTGGCCGGGGCCGCCTGGGCCATCGGGGTCTTGGGGCCGAACGCGTCCTCCCAGCGGTCGGCGGCGACGTGCAGGCCGTAGCGGGACAGCACGCGGGCACGGCGCAGACCGAGTTCCTCGGCGAGCGCGGCGATGGTGCCGCGGGCCGGCACGGTCTGCTGGACGGCCGGGGTGCCGGGGGTGACCTCGGCGTCCTCGGCCTCCGCGAGTTCCGCGATCTCCCCGGACAGGACCGAGTTCGGCGGCGGCTCCTCCTCGCCCGTGTAACCGGGCTCCAGGCGCAGGTCCTCCTGGTCGGTCGGGAGCAGGTCACCGGGGCCGAGGTCGCCGGGGCGCAGGCGCTCGCTCCACGGGACCCACTCGGGGGCGAGGAGGGCGTCGGGGCCGGGGAGCAGGACGACCTCGTCCAGCGTCACGATCTTCGCTCGGGAGGCGCGGGCCACCGTCGCCGCCCAGCGCCAGCCGCGGTAGCCGGGCTCCTTGCACTCGAAGAAGTGCGTGACAACACGGTCGCCCTCCGACACCAGGCCGGCGTGCTCGCCGACCACTCCGGGTGCGGCGGCCTCCTCGGCGGCGGCCCGTGCGAGGTCGACGGCCTCGGCGCACAGGCGGTCGGGGGTGCGGCTTCGCGTTGTCGCTGCGCTCACAGGTATCGCTTCTCTCCTACGCCGTCTACACGAGTGCTGCTGCCTCCGGCGGTGAAGCGGACGGAGCGGACCTGTGGGCCGCATCGACGTCCGCGTCCGATCGCGCTCGGGCGCACCTCTGCCATCCATTCTGCGTTATGGCTGAGATACGCACGCTACCCCGTCGCCGGTGGTCGGGGACAGTCCGCCGCCGCGCGGCGATGTCTCCGGCCCGTCCACCGGTCGCGGACGTCCCGCGGACACACCCGGATTCCGGCCCCCTCGGCCGGTGTACGACGCTCCCCCGGGCGCCCGGCCGTGCGGGGGAGAAGCGGCGGGACGAGCCGGGCGTTCGACTCGCTTGAATTCAAACCGCACTATCGGGCGGTGTCTCGGGGCACTATGAACGACGTGGCAGCCGCGGACAGGGGGAGCGTTCGGGGTGGCGGTTCGGGCCGGGTCGGCGGTGCCGTCCGCTCGGTCGGCCGTGCCCTGCACTTCCCGGTGACCGGCACCGCGCGCGGGATCCGCAAGGCCACGCACGCCCACGGGGCGGGCGAGTCCGGTCTCGGCAAGCTGATCGAGCTGCACGCGGTGAACGGCGCCGGGGACGTCATGATCACCGTGGCCCTGGCGTCCACGGTGTTCTTCTCCGTGCCCACCGACGAGGCCCGCGGCCGCGTCGCGCTCTACCTGGCCATCACGATGGCCCCCTTCACCGTCCTCGCCCCCGTCATCGGTCCGCTGCTCGACCGGCTGCCGCACGGCCGCCGCGCGGCGATGGCCGGGGCGATGCTGGCGCGTGCGCTGCTCGCGCTGATCATCTCGGGGGCGGTGGCGAGCGGGAGTCTGGAGCTGTATCCGGCCGCGCTCGGAGTGCTGGTGGCCTCCAAGGCGTACGGGGTGGTGCGCAGCGCCGTCGTGCCGCGTCTGCTGCCGCCGGGGTTCTCGCTGGTGAAGGCCAACTCGCGGGTGACCCTGGCCGGGCTGCTGGCCACCGGCGTGGCCGCGCCGATCGGGGCGGGGCTGCACGCCGTCGGGGACCCGTGGCCGCTGTACGGCGCCTTCGTGATCTTCGTGGCCGGCACGTTCCTGTCGTTCTCCCTGCCGCGCAAGGTGGACTCGGCCAAGGGCGAGGACTTCGCGCTGCTCGCCGCCGACGAGGAGCATCTGCACGGGCCACGGCAGAAACTGGCCAAGCGCCCCGGTCTGCGCACGGTCGGGCCCGCCGTCACGCACGCCCTGGGTGCCAACGCCGCCTTGCGCTGCCTGTCCGGCTTCCTGATCTTCTTCCTCGCCTTCCTGCTGCGCGAGCACCCGCCGGCCGGGGAGAGCGCGGCGGTCTCGCTCGGGATCGTCGGGGTCGCGGCGGGCACGGGCAACGCGCTCGGCACGGCCGTCGGCGCCTGGCTGAAGTCGAAGGCGCCCGAGATCATCATCGTGACGGTCGTCGCCGTGGCGCTCGGCACCGCGATCGTGGCCGCCCTGTTCTTCGGGCCGTTCCTGGTGGCCTGCCTGGCCGCGGTCGCCGGGTTCGCGCAGGCGCTGGCCAAGCTGTCCCTGGACGCGCTGATCCAGCGGGACGTGCCCGAACTGGTGCGGACCTCGGCGTTCGCCCGGTCGGAGACACTGCTCCAGATGGCCTGGGTGTTCGGCGGCGCGATCGGCATCGTGATGCCGCTCAACGGCACCCTCGGCCTAGTCGTCGCCGCCGCGATCGTGGCCGCCGGCTGGCTGACCACGCTGCGCGGCCTGCTCGCCTCGGCCCGGCACGGCGGCCGCGCACGAGCGCGAGTGGCGTAACGAACCGGGCACGCCGTACCCCACATGGGCAGACGGCTGCGGGGGCCCGATAGCCTTCGGCCATGACCACGCTGCAATCCGTTGTGCGACGCCGCCGCGCCGTCGCCGCCGCCGGCGCCGTTTCCGCCGGACTGCTAGTCCTGTCGGGCTGCGAGAAGCCGACGCCCGTCGCGACCGTCACCGTGGGCCGAAGCTCGGTCAGCTCCGAGGCGGTCTGCTACAACGACGGCAAGGCGCTGGACGCCGCGTCGCTCACGAAGTGCGCCAAGAACGCCGGCGACATCGAGTCGATCAAGCTGGACCAGGACGAGAGGGTCCGCTTCGGGGTCGACCCGAAGATCGCCGACAGCGGCTGGACGATCCTGGTGAACGGCCGCCAGTTCACCGACGTCAGCAAGAAGACGTACCGCGCCATCCCGGGCAGCGCCTTCTTCAACTCCCAGTACGGCACCCAGGGCAACACCAACACCGTCTCGATCCAGATGGGCACCAACCCGGCCAAGGGTCTGTGGTCCTTCAAGCTGAAGAAGGCCTGATCACGCCTTCCGTACGCGTCCTCGTAGCCACCGCGGTCCCGACCGAACGGAACGCGGTGGCAGGGGCGTTCCCCGGCGCCGGAGCCGGGGAGAGCGCACTGCCCGGGACGGTCCGCGTGGTGCACGCGGCCGCCGGGTTCGACCTGCTGGCCGCCGGTGTGGGGCCTGCCCTGGCCGCCGCCTCCACCGCCACCGCGCTCACCGCCGCGGCGCTGGCCGGCCGCCCCTACGGCCTGGTCGTCTCGGCCGGGATCGGCGGCGGCTTCCAGCCCGGCGCGCCGCTCGGCTCGCTGGTCGTCGCCGACGCGATCACCGCGGCCGACCTGGGCGCCGAGACCACCGACGGCTTCCTGCCGGTCACCGAACTCGGCTTCGGCACCGTCACCCACCGGCCGCCCGAATCACTCGTACGAGTCGCGTGCGAGGCCACCGGCGCGCGCGCCGGCACCGTCCTCACCGTCTCCACCGTCACCGGGACCGCCGCCCGCGCCGCCGCGCTGCGCGACCGGCACCCTGGGGCCCTCGCCGAGGGCATGGAGGGGTTCGGGGTCGCCGAGGCCGCCGCCGCGCACGGGGTGCCCGTGCTGGAGGTCCGCGCGGTCTCCAACCCGGTGGGCCCCCGCGACCGCGCCGCCTGGCGCATCGGCGACGCGCTCACCGCCCTCACCGAGGGGTTCGGGAAGCTCGCGCCCGCACTGGAGAGTTGGAACCCGCATGCCCACTGAATCCCTGCAGATCGCCTACTCCCCCTGCCCGAACGACACGTTCGTCTTCGACGCCCTCGCCCACGGCCGGATCCCCGGCGCACCCGCGCTCGACGTGACCTTCGCCGACATCGACATCACCAACGGCATGGCCGAGCGCGGCGAGTTCGACGTACTGAAGGTGTCGTACGCCGTGCTGCCGTACGTCCTGGACGACTACGCGCTGCTGCCGTGCGGCGGCGCGCTCGGCCGGGGCTGCGGGCCGCTGGTGCTGACCCGGGAGGACGGCGCCGAGCTGACGGGCCGGACGGTCGCGGTGCCCAGCGAGCGGTCGACCGCGTACCTGCTGTTCCGGCTGTGGGCGGCGGACACGCTGCCCGGCGGGGTCGGCGAGATCGTGGTCATGCCGTTCGACGAGATCATGCCGGCCGTGCGCGACGGCAAGGTGGACGCCGGGCTCGTCATCCACGAGGCCCGCTTCACCTACCAGAACTACGGGCTGCACAAGCTCGCCGACATGGGCGAGCACTGGGAGCGCACCACCGGGCTGCCGATCCCGCTGGGCGCGATCATCGCCAGGCGCTCGCTGGGCGCCCCGGCGCTCGGCCGGATCGCCGACGCCGTCAAGGCGTCCGTACAGGCCGCCTGGGACGACCCCGAGGTCTCCCGGCCGTACGTCATGGAGCACGCCCAGGAGATGGACCCGGCCGTCGCGGACCAGCACATCGGGCTGTACGTCAACGAGTTCACCGCCGACCTCGGCGAGGACGGCTACGCGGCGATCCGCGGGCTGCTCACCCGCGCGGCGGCCGAGGGACTGGTGCCGCCCCTCGGCCCGGACGCGCTCGCCTTCCCCTGAGGGTCACCGCTCCCCCGGGGCCGGCCGCGGGTCACACGTCGAGCTGATCGGCGACCGCGCGCAGCAGGCCGGCGATCTTCTTGCCGGAGGTCTTCTCGGGGTAGCGGCCCCGCTCGAGCCCCGGGGTGATGTTCTCCAGGAGGGTCGTCAGGTCCTGCACGATGGAGGCCAGCTCGTCGGGCTTCTTGCGCTGGGCCGCCGCGACGGACGGGGTCGGGTCGAGCACGGTCACGGAGAGTGCCTGGTCACCGCGCTGACCGGCGACCACGCCGAACTCGACGCGCTGGCCCGGCTTGAGCGCGTCGACTCCGGCGGGGAGGACCGAGGAATGCACGAAGACGTCACCGCCGTCGTCGCGGGAGAGAAAGCCGAAGCCCTTCTCGCTGTTGAACCATTTGACCTTGCCGGTAGGCACGTCTGTCCTCGTCCTCGTCCTCGTCGGGAAAAAGCTTCGTAAATCGGCTCTCGTCAGCCCCGGGGCGGGTCGACCGTGACCCGCCGACACCTGGCGCTACCGAGCGCTACCAAGGCTAATGGTCTTCGGGCGGGTGACAAGACGTCCCCCGGTTGTTCTCTCGGGCTGGGAACTACCCTGGTCCGGTGCGTGACAAAACCCAAACGAATTCCACCGGGCCCGGTGACCGGCTGATCCGCGCCGGTGCCGTCGTGTTCTTCATCGGCGCCCTGGCCACCATGGTCACCATGGCACCGCTGTTCTTCGGGGCGAAGCCTTTCCCGACCTACATGTTCGGCTTGAGCATGCTCATGGCCATCGGATTCCTCGTCGCCGCCGCGGGCGTGCTGCGTTCGGTCGCCGCCGGCCGGCGTCAGGCCCGGGGCGCCGGCCGATGACCGGCCAGCCAGCGCGGGAAGGCGGACAGGTCGTCGAGCACCACGTCCGCCCCGGCCGCCCGTAGCTCACCGCCGTCGCACGGCCCGGTGGCCACGGCGACCGACAGCGCGCCCGCCGCGCGGGCGCCGCGCACGTCCCCGACGTGGTCGCCGACGTACACGCTCGCGCCGTACGCGCGCAGGGCCTCCGCCTTCTGCTCGGCCCACAGGTCGCCCACCACGACGTCGGGCGATATGCCCAGGTGGGCGAGGTGCAGCTTGGCGTTCGGCTCGTACTTGGCGGTGACCACCATGGTCCGCCCGCCGGCCGCCCGCACCGCCTCGACGGCCTCCCGCGCCCCCGCCATGGCGGGCGTCGCGGCGATCGCGAACGACGGGTACATCTCCCGGTACAGGTCGGCCACGGCGGCGACCTCCCCGGCCGGGAACCAGTTCACCAGCTCCTCGGCGAGCGGCGGCCCGAGCCGGGTCACCGCCAGATCCGCGTCGATGTACGTCCCGGTCCGCTCCGCCAGCGCCACGTAGCAGGCGCGGATGCCCGGCCGGGAGTCGATGAGCGTCATGTCGAGGTCGAAGCCGACGGTGAGGGCGGGGAGCGTCATGCGGGCCATTGTGCCGGGCCCTCCCGACGGCGCGCCGCGCCCCTGGGCGTCAGGGCCTGCGCTGGGAGCGCCAGACCAGGAACAGCGCCGAGGCCACCGCCGCGCCGCGCACCACCCAGGGCCAGGTCTCGGCCAGGGCGTCGTTCATGTGGCCGTGCGCGATGGGGTCGCCCCAGCGGCCGTTGTCGCGGCCCCAGAGCCAGACCAGACCGGCCGCCAGCGCCAGGGAGGGCACGCCCAGCACGGCCCACTTGGTCTCCGCCGGGGTCAGCCGCCGGGAGCCGTAGGCGATCAGCCAGCCCAGGAGCAGCGCGAACCAGTTGCCGAGCACGGCGCCCGCGACCAGCGCGGCCGCGGCCAGCAGCAGGAGCGGGTTGGTCCAGCCGGCGGCGGGGCGCGGCAGCAGCCGGCGGGCGGGGGCGGCGGGGGCGGTGCGCCCGAAC
>NZ_JARAUO010000041.1:0-93759 GCF_033792105.1 Streptomyces sp. WI03-4A | reverse complement strand
GGCCGGCCGCCCCGGGCCGCCGCGGTGGCGGGGGTCATGCCGCAACCGTCCCGCGCGGGCGGGCGGCGCGCGTCCCGCGCGGCGACGATCCGTCTCCGCCGCACGGGGGAGAGGCGCCTCAGCCCTCCAGCCGCAGGACCACTTCGTCGATCTCCGCGCCGCGCCCGTTGGCGTACCCGCGGGCCCGCGCGCTCTCCCGGAAGCCGCACTTCTCCAGCACCCGCAGCGAGCCCGCGTTGTCGGCTGCGGCCCGGGCGTAAAGCGGGCGTTCGGGGACCTCCACGAGCAGGGCCCGCAGGGCCGCCGTCGCCACGCCGCGCCCCCAGTAGGACCGGTCGATCCAGTACGTCACCTCGCGCTCGCCCGGCTCTCCGTAGACGCCCGCGCTGCCGACCACGACGCCGTCGGCGAGGACGGTGCGCAGCAGGAAGGAGCTGTCCCGGACGCGCTTCCAGCGGACGTCGAAGGCGTTGCGGTCGGCGGGGTCCTGCGGGCCGAAGGCGGCCATCCGCAGGGCCTCGGGGTCGTTCATCTGCCGGAAGAAGACCGGCATATCACTGTCCTCCACGGCACGCAGCGCGATCTCCATGGGGGAGAGCCTACGCGCCGGTCCGGGCCCGCACCGGGCTGCCTAGAGCCGCCGTGTCGCGAGGGTCAGCCGGTCCCTGGCGTCGAACAGCGCGTCCTTGATCATCTGTTCGTGGGCGGGCGTCAGCCGGGCCACCGGGACCGAGCAGCTGATGGCGTCACGGGCCGGGGTGCGGTACGGGATCGCCACCCCGAAGCAGCGCAGCCCCAGCGTGTTCTCCTCGCGGTCGACGGCGAAGCCCTGCTCGCGGACCTGGTGCAGCTCCTCGATCAGCTGCTCGCGGTCGGTGATCGTGTGCTCGGTGAGCGCGGGCAGCGTCTGGGGCAGCAGCTTGCGGACCTGCTCGTCGGTGTGCGTGGCGAGCAGCGCCTTGCCCAGCGAGGTGGAGTGGGCGGGCAGCCGCCGCCCGACCCGGGTGAAGGGCCGCAGGTAGTGCTGCGACTGGCGGGTGGCCAGGTAGACCACGTTCGTGCCGTCGAGGCGCGCGAGGTGGATGGTCTCCGTGGTGTCGTCGGAGAGCCGGTCGAGCGTCGGCCGGGCCGCCGCGACCACCTCGTCGCCGTCGATGTACGACGTGCCCACCAGCAGCGCCCGCACCCCGATGCCGTACCGCGTCCCCGTGGCGTCCGTCTCCACCCAGCCCAGCTCCACGAGCGTGCGCAGGAGCATGTAGAGGCTGGACTTCGGGTAGCCCACGGCCTCCTGGACGGCCGCGAGCGAGTGCATGCCGGGCTTGCCGGCGAAGTACTCGAGCAATTCAACGGTCCGTACCGCGGACTTGACCTGCGCCCCGCCGCCTGTCTCGGCTGCCGACATCGCCCCTGACCCCTTCGTTCGACGAGGACCTAGATATATAGTCTCCGAGCAGCGAATTCATCATCAGAGACAGTGTTCAGTATATCGAACGCGGCTGATGTTGACCCAGGAAATGCGGCCTTACTTGGAGGGACCCGCGGTGGCAGCAGCACCAGTCTGGAGTGTCGACCCGCGCACCGGGAAGCAGCGCGAGCAGGTTGCGGTGGAGGCCACAGCCCAGGAGGTGGACGCGGCCGTCCGGGCGGCGCACGCCGCCCGCGGGGCCCTCGCCGACCGCGCCGTCCGCTCCGCCTTCCTCCGCTCGGCCGCCGCCGGTCTGGACGCGGCCAAGGACGGCCTGGTGGAGACCGCCGACGCCGAGACCGCCCTCGGGCCGGTCCGGCTGACCGGCGAACTCGCCCGGACCACCTACCAGTTGCGGGCTTTCGCGGACATGGTCGACGAGGGCGCCTTCCTGGACGTCATCATCGACCACCCCGACGACACCGCCACCCCGCCCGTCCCCGACCTGCGCCGCTACAAGGTGCCGCTCGGCGTGGTGGCCGTCTACTCCGCCTCCAACTTCCCCTTCGCCTTCTCCGTAGCCGGCGGGGACACCGCGAGCGCGCTGGCCGCGGGCTGCCCGGTCGTCGTCAAGTCCCACCCCGACCACCCGGCCCTGTCCGAGCTGGTCGCCGTGGTGCTGCGCCGGGCCGCCGCCGAGCACGGCGTCCCCGAGGGCGTCGTCGGCCTGGTGCACGGCTTCGAGGCGGGCGTCGAACTGATCCGGCACCCGCTGGTGGCCGCCGCCGGCTTCACCGGTTCCGTGCGCGGCGGACGCGCCCTGTTCGACGCGGCCGCGGCGCGGCCGGTGCCGATCCCGTTCCACGGCGAGCTGGGCTCGCTGAACCCGGTCGTGGTCACCGAGGCGGCGGCCGCCGAGCGCGCGGAGGCGATCGGGTCCGGGCTGGCCGGGTCCATGACCCTGGGCGTCGGCCAGTTCTGCGTCAAGCCGGGCCTGGTGCTGGTGCCGTCCGGCGCGGCGGGCGACGGACTCGTCAAGGCGCTCGCGGACGCCGTCGGCGCCACCGGCGCGGGCGTCCTCCTCGACCACCGCATGCGGGACAACTTCGTCGCGGGCGTCGCCGAGCGGGCCGGGCTGCCCGGGGTGGAGGCGCCGGTCACGCCGGGCGCGGGCGGCGAGCACACGGTCAGCGCCGGGTTCCTCACCGTGCCGGCGAGCCGGCTGGCCGGGGAGGGCCCGCACGACCTGCTGCTCGAGGAGTGCTTCGGGCCGGTCACCGTGGTCGCGCGGTACGAGGACGAGGGCGAGGCGGCGGCGGTCCTGTCACGGCTGCCGGGCAACCTGACGGCGACGGTCCACCTCTCCGGTGCGGAGGCCGCGGGCGAGGGCCGGGGCGCGGAGATCCTCGCCGAGCTGACCCCGCTGGCCGGGCGGGTGCTGGTGAACGGTTGGCCGACCGGAGTGGCCGTGGCACCGGCGCAGCACCACGGCGGGCCGTACCCCGCCACGACCTCCACGTCCACCTCCGTGGGCGGGACGGCCATCGAACGGTGGCTGCGACCGGTCGTCTACCAGAACGCGCCCGAGGCCCTGCTGCCGAAGGAGCTGCGCGACGACAACCCGCTGGGGCTCCCGCGGCGCTTCAACAAGGTCCTGGAGCGCTAGGTCGGGTCCGCACAGTCCCGTCGTGGGGCAGGCGGGACTGTGCGGACACGGCCCAGCCCCGGCCCGCTCTGCGAGAATCCGCCGATGGACACCGAGCTTCCCGAACTCCCCTTCCCGCTGCGGACCTACGGCCCCGACGGCCACTGGTCCCACGAGGACGGCGTGCTGACCGGATGGGCCGGGCCCCGGCAGGACCGGTTCGTCACGCCGACCGGTGAGGCTCTGGACCCCGCCGCCGACGCGCCCCGGCTGCTCGGGGCGCCCGAGGGCGACTTCCAGCTCATCGCCCGCGTCACCGTCGGGTTCAACGCGTCCTTCGACGCCGGGGTGCTCCACGTCCACGTCGGCGAACGCGCCTGGGCCAAGCTCTGCCTGGAGTACTCCCCGGACGTGCCCACCGTCTGCACGGTGGTCACCCGGGGGCACTCCGACGACGCGAACTCCTTCACCGTGCACGGGAGTTCGGTGTGGCTGCGGGTCAGCCGCACCGGACGGGCCTTCGCCTTCCACGCCTCACGGGACGGCGAACGCTGGACCTTCGTCCGGCTGTTCACGCTGGGCGGGGAGAAGGAGACCGGAGCGGCGCTCGTCGGCTTCATGGCCCAGTCGCCGCTGGGCGAGGGCTGCGTGGTCACCTGGGACCACATCGAGTTCCGGCCCGTCTGGCCGAGCGACCTGAGGGACGGGAGCTGAGGCGACCGGGCCGGACCGGAACCGGAACCGGGCACCCCCGCGTCCTTGGTCTCATGATCAGTGACCGCCTGAACGACGCTCTGGTGATCCGCACCGCCGTGCCCGCTGAAGCCGGGGTCATCGCCGATCTGCACTTCAGGGCCCGCTCGACGTACTACCCGGACGGCGTCCCCCAGGCCGACGTCGACTGGACCGAGGCCTGGCGCGGCTCCATCGAGCGCCCGGACGGCCATGTGCTGTGCGCGGTGGAGCGGGGCCGGATCGTGGGCATCGCCTCCTTCCGCACCCCGGACGGCGCGACCGCGGACACGGTGAAGCTGTTCCAGTTCCATGTCGACCCCGGCCACTGGCGGGCCGGCATCGGCACCGCCCTGCACGCGGCCTGCGTGGAGGAGTGGCGGGCCGACGGCAGACGGACGGCCGTGCTCGACGTGCACGTCGACAACCGGCGCGCCCAGGCCTTCTACGCCCGCCAGGGCTGGATCCCCGACCCGGACAACCCGCGCGCCGAGGACGACCACCACCTCGACCTGTACTACCGGGTGCCCGGGGAATGAACCCGGCTGTTTGAACGTTCACGCACTGGGCGGAGAGGGTCTTCGTCCGGTACGACCTGGAGAAGAGCCGAGAGCATGCGCGTCGAGATCTGGACGGACATCGCCTGCCCCTGGTGCTATGTCGGGAAAGCCCGTTTCGACAAGGCGCTCGCCGCCTTCCCGCACCGCGACCAGGTCGAGGTGGTGCACCGCTCCTTCGAGCTGGACCCCGGCCGCGCCAAGGGCGACGTCCAGCCGGTCCTCACCATGCTCACCCGCAAGTACGGCATGAGCGAGGCGCAGGCCCAGGCCGGCGAGGACAACCTCGGGGCCCAGGCGGCCGCCGAGGGGCTGGACTACCGCACCCGGGGCCGCGACCACGGCAACACCTTCGACATGCACCGCCTGCTGCACCTCGCCAAGGAGCACGGCAGGCAGGACCAGCTCATCCAGGGCTTCTACCGGGCCAACTTCGCCGAGGAGCGGTCCGTCTTCACCGAGGGCGACGAGCGCCTGGTGGAGCTGGCCGTCGAGGCCGGCCTGGACGCCGACGCCGTCCGCGCGGTGCTCGCCGACCCCGACGCCTACGCCGACGAGGTCCGCGCCGACGAGCGCGAGGCCGCCCGGCTCGGCGCGAACGGCGTCCCCTTCTTCGTCCTCGACCGCGCCTACGGCGTCTCCGGCGCGCAGCCGGCCGAGGTCTTCACCCAGGCGCTGACCCAGGCGTGGGGCGAGCGCTCCCCGCTCAAGCTGGTCCGGCAGAGCGGCGCCGAGGACGGCACGGCCTGCGGCCCGGACGGGTGTGCGGTGCCGCAGCACTGAGAAACCGCAGGTCGGCGCGGATGTATAAGGGTTCCTGAGACGTTCCGCGTAAAAATTCGCAATGGACGGGCAGTTCGCGGAGCCGCACAGTGGTCCCATGGAGACCACGGAGACCACGGAGACGTTCGAGAGCCTCGTCCGCGCCGAGTTCGCCCCCGCCGGCACCTATCTCAACACCGCGAGCAACGGCCTGCTGCCGGCCCGCACCGTCGCCGCCCTGCACGAGGCGGCGCTGCTGCGGGCCGCGGGCCGGCCGCTGGCCCCGCTGTTCGAGGACGTGGAGGCCTGCCGGGCCGCGTACGCCCGGCTCGCCGGGGTCCCGGCCGACCGGGTCGCGGCGGGCGCCTCGGTCGCCGCGCACACCGGGGTGATCGCCGCCTCGCTGCCCGCAGGCGCCGAAGTGCTGACCGCCGAGGCCGACTTCACCTCCGTGCTGAACCCGTTCCACGTCCGCGGCGACCTGAAGGTGCGCGCGGTCCCGCTGGAGCGCCTCGCCGAGTCCGTCCGTCCGGGCACCGCCCTGGTCGCGGTCAGCGCCGCCCAGTCCGCCGACGGACGCGTCGCCGACCTGGCCGCGCTGCGCGAGGCCGCCCGGGAGCACGGCGCCCGCACCTACGTCGACTACTCCCAGGCCGCCGGCTGGCTGCCCATGGACGCCGGCGCCCACGACTTCACCGCCACCGTCTCCTTCAAGTGGCTGCTCGGTCCGCACGGAGCGGCCTTCCTCACCGTGCCCGAGGACTTCGGCGGGCTGACCCCGGTGCTCGCCGGCTGGGTCGCGGGCGAGGCGCCGTGGGACAGCTGCTACGGGCCGGTCACCGAACTCGCCCGCTCCGCCAGGCGGTTCGACCTCACGCCCGCCCTGTTCAGCTACGCCGGGCTGCGCCGTTCTCTCGAACTGATCGAGGAACTGGGGGTGTTCGCCGTCCACGCGCACGCCGTGGCCCTGGCCGACCGGTTCCGGGCCGGGCTCGCGGACCTCGGGCACGAGCCGGTGCCCGCCCCCGGCTCGGCGATCGTCTCGGTGCCGGGACTCGGCTCCCGCCAGCCGGACCTGAGCAGGGCGGGCCTCGAGCTCTCCGACCGTGCGGGCTTCCTGCGCGCGGCCTTCCACCTGTACAACACGGCCGCCGACGTGGACCGTCTGCTGGCGGCCCTGTCCCACCGACGGTCCCGCTGACACGACCGGGCCGGGGCCTCCCGTCCCACACGAGGAGGCCCCGGCCCGGTCGTGCCGGCGATCACCGCACGGGGGTGAAGTCCCTCGCCCCGATGAACTCCGGCCGCCGCACCGGCGCGGCGAACGGCTCCACGGCCGCGTTGTCCACGCTGTTGAACACGATGAACACGTTGCTGCGCGGGAACGGCGTGATGTTGTCGCCGGAGCCGTGCATGCAGTTGCAGTCGAACCAGGTCGCCGAGCCGGCCTTGCCCGTGAAGAGCCGGATGCCGTACTCGCCGGCCATCTTCGTCAGCGCCTCGTCGGACGGCGTGCCCGCGTCCTGCATCTGCAGCGACTTCTTGTAGTTGTCCGTCGGCGTCTCACCGGCGCAGCCGAGGAACGTGCGGTGCGAGCCCGGCATGATCATCAGGCCGCCGTTGGTGTCGTGGTTCTCGGTCAGGGCGATCGAGACGGACACCGTGCGCATGTTCGGCAGGCCGTCCTCGGCGTGCCAGGTCTCGAAGTCCGAGTGCCAGTAGAAGCCGCTGGCGCCGAACCCCGGCTTGACGTTGATCCGGGACTGGTGGACGTAGACGTCCGAGCCGAGGATCTGCCGGGCGCGGCCGACCACCCGCTCGTCGCGCACCAGCTTCGCGAACACCTCGCTGATCCGGTGCACTTCGAAGACCGAGCGGATCTCCTGCGACTTCGGCTCGACGATCGAGCGCTCGTCGGCCCGGATCGCCGGGTCGGCGACCAGCCGCTCCAGCTCCTGCCGGTAGACCTCGACCTCGCCGGGGGTGATCAGCTGGTCGATGGCCAGGAAGCCGTCACGCTCGTACGCCTGCAGGTCGGCCGTCGCGATCGGGCCGGGCGTGTCCGGGGAGCCCCAGACGACCGGGTCCTGGCGCGGGACGGCCACCTCGCCGGCGCCGCGGCTGGGGTAGAGATCGGTGACGGTGGTCATGGGTGTCACACCTCCTCGGGCTCGGTGAGCAGCGGGTAGACGCCGTTCTCGTCGTGGTCCTCCCGTCCGGTCACGGGCGGGTTGAACACGCAGATGCAGTGGAAGTCCTCCTTGACCCGCAGCGTGTGCCGCTCGTGTCCGTTGAGGAGGTACATGGTGCCGGGCGTGATGGTGTAGCTCCGACCGGTCTCGCGGTCGGTCAGCTCGGCCTCGCCCCGGGTGCAGACGACGGCCTCGATGTGGTTGGCGTACCACATGTCCGTCGTGGTGCCGGCGTACAGGATGGTCTCGTGCACGGAGAAGCCGACCCGCTCCTTGGCGAGGACGATCCGCTTGCTCTCCCAGGTGCCGGACTTCGACTTGATGTGCCGGTCGGTGCCTTCGATGTCCTTGAACGATCGGACGATCACGGTGCTGTGCTTCCTCCTCGGTGGGGGTGTCAGACGGTCTCGCGGACGGCGCGGGCGAGGATGCTCAGGCCCTCGTCCAGCTCGTCGGCGGTGATGGTGAGAGCGGGGAGCAGTTTGACGACCTCGCTCTCGGGCCCTGAGGTCTCGATGAGCAGCCCGAGCTCGAAGGCGCGCTTCGCGACCCGCGAGGCCCGCTCCTTCTCGTGGAACTCAAGGCCCCACACCAGGCCGCGGCCGCGGTACTCGCGCACGTCGGCCAGGTTCTCCTCGGTGATGGCGATCAGGGACTGCTCGACCTGCTCGCCCCGGGTACGGGTCTGCTTCTCCATCGCGGAGCCGTCGGTCCAGTAGGTCTCCAGGGCCGCGGTGGCGGTGACGAAGGCGGGGTTGTTGCCCCGGAAGGTGCCGTTGTGCTCGCCCGGCTCCCAGACGTCGAGTTCGGGCTTGAACAGGCACAGCGACATCGGCAGTCCGTAGCCGCTGATGGACTTGGAGACGGTGACGATGTCGGGCGTGACGCCGGCCTCCTCGAAGGAGAAGAAGGCGCCGGTGCGGCCGCAGCCCATCTGGATGTCGTCGACTATCAGCAGCATGTCCTGCCGCTCGCACAGGTCGGCGAGCGCGCGCAGCCACTCGGGGCGCGCGACGTTGATGCCGCCCTCGCCCTGCACGGTCTCCACGATCACGGCGGCGGGCTTGTTGAGCCCGGAGCCCTGGTCCTCCAGCAGCCGCTCGAACCACAGGAAGTCCGGGACCTGGCCGTCGAAGTAGTTGTCGAACGGCATGGGCGTGCCGTGCACCAGCGGGATGCCGGCGCCGGCCCGCTTGAAGGCGTTGCCGGTGACCGCGAGGGAGCCGAGCGACATGCCGTGGAAGGCGTTGGTGAAGGAGACGATCGCCTCCCGGCCCTTCACCTTCCGGGCGAGCTTCAGCGCGGACTCCACCGCGTTGGTGCCGGTGGGGCCCGGGAACATGACCTTGTACGGCAGGTCGCGCGGGCGCAGCACCAGGTCCTGGAAGGTCTGCAGGAACGACCGTTTGGCCGTGGTGGACATGTCCAGGCCGTGCGTGACGCCGTCCCGCAGCAGGTAGTCGATCAGCGCCCGTTTGAGCACGGGGTTGTTGTGGCCGTAGTTGAGTGAGCCGGCCCCGGCGAAGAAGTCGAGGTAGGCATGGCCGTCCTCGTCGTACATCCGGCTGCCCTGCGCACGGTCGAACACGGTGGGCCAGCCGCGGCAGTAGCTGCGGACCTCGGACTCCAGGGTCTCGAAGACACTCAGGTCGGGCTGGGTGATGGTCACGTGAGATCGCTCCTCAGTGCGCGGTGGCGGGGGTCAGCGGGCCGATGCGGTACAGGACTTCCGGATCGTGCGGGCCGTCCGGGAAGAGCCCTGCGGGGAACAGCACCTCACGGGTGAGGTCGGCGCCGTGGCGGGCGGCGAACGAGGTGAACAGGCGCTCGGAGGCGGTGTTCCCGGGACTGATGGTGGTTTCGAGGCGGGTGATGCCGCGGTCGGCGGTCAGCCGGGCGGCCAGCCCGTCCAGCAGCGCGGCGGCGATGCCGTGGCCCTGGTGGGCGGCGTCGACGGCGACCTGCCAGACGAGCAGCGTGGTGGGGTCGTCGGGCCGCACGTAGCCGGTGACGAAACCGACGGGCTCGCCGTCCGCGCCGCGCGCCACCGCCGAGGTGCCGGCGAAGTCCCGGCACCACAGCAGATAGGCGTACGAAGAGTTCAGGTCGAGGGTTTCGGATTCCTTGGCGAGACGCCAGAGCGCGGCTCCGTCGGCCATCGCGGGTCGGTCGATGAGAAGGTCTGCTGGTGCGGCAGTCATGCGGCACGAATTTAGCGAGGCAAATTGAAAAATGCACGGGTGGCTGGAGTGCTCCAAGTGGCCAACTAGGTGGTATGTCCGAGTTGTCCCAGTACAAATCGGGACAGAACCAACCCTCTGTGGAGTGTGTCACAACCCGAAAAGCCCCGAGTGGGCCCGGCGCAACCTCGTTGTTTAGGGTCGCAAAAAGCGGGCAGAAGAAGACGGGAAGCTATCGACGAATGAATTCGCAGAAATTGTGAAGCCAATTTGAATTCTGGGCTCGAAAACGAGAACGGCCCGCGCGAAAGGCGCGGGCCGCTCCGTATGGCGTCCCCGGGGGACCCCCGGCTACCGCCAGGCACCGTCCACGGCGACGCGGGCCGCCGCGAGGTCCACGGCGACGCCCCGTTCGGCGAGGGTCGCGCCGAGGGCGGCCAGCGAGCCGTGCACGGCGGCCGGGGTCGCGTCGGGCCCGTAGTGGTTGACCCGGATCATCTCCTCGACCAGGGCGCCGCCGCCGGCGGCCAGCGGCAGCGCCGGGTCGCTCGCCAGGGCCCGGGCGACCAGCTCCCGGGCCGAGTGCCCGGCGGGCGCGCGCAGGGTCGTGGCCACCGGCGCCGCGTCCCGGGCCTCGTGCACGTACGGCGTCAGACCCCCGCCCAGCGCCGTCACGCCCGCCCGGGTCGCCGCGGCGGCCGCGGCGTGCCGGGCCATCACCGCCTGGGCGCCCGCCGACTCGATCCGCTCCAGGCAGGCGTCGAGGGCCAGCATCTCCAACTGCGCGGGAGCGTGCGGCAGCGCCTTGCGGCCGCCGTCGATCCACCGCTCCTTCCAGTCGAGCAGGGACAGGTAGGAGCGGCGCGGGGCGTGCGGGTTGGCCGCCATACGGGCCCACGCCCGCTCGCTCACCGAGATCGCCGACACGCCCGCCGGGCCGCCCATCGCCTTCTGGGCCCCGATCACGCACAGGTCGACCCCCCAGGCGTCCGGCAGTACGGGCTCGGCGCCGACGGAGGCGACCGCGTCCAGGTAGAACAGCGCGCCCTGCTCCCGCACCGCCGCGCCGATCTCCGCGACCGGGTTGGTGTTGCCCGTCGCGGCCTCGGCGTGCACCAGGGACACGAAGTCGATCTCCGGGTGCTCGGCGAACGCCTCCCGGACCCGGTCGGCGGTCACCGCCGTGTGGAAGGGCACCGCCAGGTCGTGGACCGTCGCCCCGGAGTCCCGGAGCCAGTCGCCGAAGGTCTGCCCGTACGGACCGGTGATCACGTTCAGCGCGACGGTACCGGGGCCGGCCGCCGCGCGGATCGCGCCCTCCAGCGGCAGCAGGGCCTCGCCCTGGGTGATCAGCACGTCCTGCCGGGTCGCCAGCAGCCGGGCCACCCGCTCCTCGATGGCGGCGAACCGCCCGGCGGTCAGCGGGGGCAGGTCGAGGAAGGGGTGGGTCACGACGGTGCTCTCTTCGTGCTCGGGGGAGTCGACTCCCTCGATCTTAGGTCGGACGGCCCCGTAGCCATCGGTTTGATTTGAGAGACTCAAACTCTTCCTTATAATCGGAACCCACTCTTCCCCCACTGGAGATCTCCCCCCATGAAAACGCTCTCCGGGCGCCGGACCCGCCTCCTCGCCGCCACCACCGCGACCGCCGGACTCGTGCTCGTTGCCGCCGGCTGCT
The DNA here is from genome assembly GCF_033792105.1 of Streptomyces sp. WI03-4A. Lineage (NCBI taxonomy): Bacteria > Bacillati > Actinomycetota > Actinomycetes > Kitasatosporales > Streptomycetaceae > Streptomyces > Streptomyces sp. WI03-4A. The sequence continues at coordinate 82,605 of NZ_JARAUO010000041.1, read as the reverse complement.
CCTCGAACGGCGGCGGGAGCGGCGGTGCCACCGTCAAGGGGGTCCACCTCGTCAAGGCCGGTCAGCTCACCACCTGCACCCACCTGCCGTACCCGCCGTTCCAGTCCGAGGTCAACGGCAAGGTGCAGGGCTTCGACGTCGCCCTCATCGACCTCGTCGCCAAGAACCTCGGGGTCAAGCAGCAGATCGTCGACACGCCCTTCGAGAACTTCAAGACCGGCGCCTTCCTGAACTCCGGGCAGTGCGACCTGGCCGCCGCCGGCATGACGATCACGCCGGAGCGCAAGAAGAACGTCGACTTCTCCGACCCGTACTTCGAGGCCACCCAGGCCGTCCTGGTCGACAGGAGCAGCGGGGTCGACTCGCTCGCCGACGTCAAGGCCAAGGGGAAGAAGCTCGGCGCGCAGGCGCAGACCACCGGCGAGGACTACGCCAAGAGCAAGGGCTACGACCCGGTCTCCTTCGAGTCCTCCGACGCCGTCCTCAACGGACTGCGCACCGGACAGGTCCAGGCCGTCGTCATCGACTACCCGGTCGTCCAGGGCTGGCTGAAGGACAAGGCCAACGCGGACAAGTTCAAGGTCGTCGACAACCTCAAGACCGGTGAGCAGTACGGCTTCACCGTCAAGAAGGGCAACGCGGCACTGCGCGAGGCCATCGACAAGGCCCTCAAGGACGCCAAGGCCGACGGCACCTACAAGAAGATCTACGAGCAGTGGATCGGCCCGTACGACGCCTCCGTGGCCTCTCCCGCCGGCTCATGACCGACACGGACGTACGGCCCCGGCCGAAGAAGAAGGGGCTGACCCGGCGCCAGAAGCGCCGGGTCTCCCGCGGCATCCAGTACGTCGTGTTCGTCGCCGCCGTGATCGCCGCGGCGGTCTCGGCGGACTGGGGCCGGCTGCAGAACCAGTTCGCACAGGGCGGCATCGCCCGGCAGATGTGGCCTGACGTGCTCACGCTGGCGCTGAAGAACACCGTCCTGTACACGGTGTCCGGCTTCGTCCTGGGGCTGCTGCTCGGCCTCGTCATCGCGCTGATGCGGCTGTCCTCGGTCGGGCCGTACCGCTGGGTGGCCGGCCTCTACATCGAGGTCTTCCGCGGGCTGCCCGCCCTGCTGATCTTCGTCTTCATCGCGGTGGCCGTGCCCCTGGCCTTCCCCGGCGCGGAGATCCCGGGCGGCACCTACGGCAAGGGCGCCCTCGGCCTCGGCCTCATCGGCGCCGCCTACATGGCGGAGACCTTCCGCGCCGGCATCCAGGCGGTGCCCAAGGGGCAGACGGAGGCCGCCAGGTCACTGGGCTTCTCGCCCGCCCGGGCCATGGTCTCCATCATCATCCCGCAGGCGTTCCGGATCATCCTCCCGCCGCTCACCAACGAGCTGATCATGCTCTTCAAGGACTCCTCGCTGGTGCTGCTGCTCGGTGTGACCCTGGAGGAGCGCGAACTGTCCAAGTTCGGCCGGGACCTGGCGAGCACCACCGCCAACTCCACGCCGATCCTGGTCGCGGGCCTGTGCTACCTGCTGGTCACCATCCCGCTCGGCTTCGTCGCCCGCCGCCTGGAGGCCAGGGCCCAGGAGGAGATCAAGTGAGCCGCCCCGAGATCCGCGTCCAGGGCCTGCACAAGTCCTTCGGCGACAACCACGTCCTGCGCGGCATCGACCTGGAGATCGACCAGGGCGAGGTCGTCTGCGTCATCGGTCCGTCCGGCTCCGGCAAGTCGACGCTGCTGCGCTGCGTGAACCTGCTGGAGGAGCCCAGCGAGGGCCAGGTCTTCGTCGGCGGCACCGAGATCACCGATCCGGACGTCGACATCGACGCCGCGCGGCGGCGCATCGGCATGGTCTTCCAGCAGTTCAACCTCTTCCCGCACCTGACGGTGACGGAGAACCTCACCCTGCCGCAGCGCAGGGTGCTCGGCCGCGGCAAGGCGGAGGCCGCCCGGGTCGCCGCCGGGAACCTGGCCCGGGTCGGCCTGGCGGAGAAGGCGGCCGCCTACCCGTCCTCCCTGTCCGGCGGCCAGCAGCAGCGGGTGGCCATCGCCCGCGCGCTCGCCATGGGCCCGGACGTGATGCTCTTCGACGAGCCGACCTCCGCGCTCGACCCGGAGCTCGTCGGGGACGTGCTCGCCGTGATGCGCGGGCTCGCCGAGGAGGGCATGACCATGATGGTCGTGACCCACGAGATGACCTTCGCGCGCGAGGTCGCCGACCGGGTCGTCTTCATGGACGGCGGGGTCGTCGTCGAGGACGGCAGCCCCGACCAGGTGATCGGCGCCCCGCGGCACGAGCGCACCCGGCACTTCCTGTCCCGGCTGCTCGACCCGGCGATGGCCGAGGTGGAGGAGGAGACCTCGGACCAGGTGGGCGAGTCCCGGCCGTAGCTCACTAAGGTGCGGTGCATGAGCGATCAGCCGGTGCTGCACGTGAAGGGCCGGGTCCTGGCGGGGCCCGAGGACGTCCGCGACGAACTGTGGGTGGTCGGGGGCCGGATCTCCTTCGACCGCCCCGCCGCCGCCCGTGACGTCCGGACCGTCGAGGGCTGGGCGCTGCCCGGCCTGGTCGACGCGCACTGCCACGTCGGGCTGGGTGCCGAGGGCCCGGTCGACGCGGACACCGCAGAGAAACAGGCGCTGACCGACCGGGAGACCGGCACCCTCCTCATCCGGGACGCCGGCTCGCCCTCCGACACCCGCTGGATCGACGGCCGCGACGACCTCCCGAAGATCATCCGGGCCGGCCGGCACATCGCCCGCACCCGCCGCTACATGCGCAACTACGCGCACGAGATCGAGCCGGACGAACTCGTCGCCTACGTCGCCCAGGAGGCCCGGCGCGGGGACGGCTGGGTCAAGCTGGTCGGCGACTGGATCGACCGCGACCTCGGCGACCTGTCGGCCTGCTGGCCGCGCGAGGCGGTCGAGGCGGCCATCGCCGAGGCCCACCGGCTCGGCGCCCGGGTCACCGCGCACTGCTTCGCCGAGAGCTCGCTGCGCGACCTCGTCGAGGCGGGCATCGACTGCATCGAGCACGCCACGGGCCTGACGGACGACCTCGTTCCGCTGTTCGCCGAGCGCGGTGTCGCGATCGTCCCGACGCTGGTCAACATCGCCACCTTCCCGGACCTGGCGGCGGGCGGCGAGCGCAGGTACCCGCGCTGGTCGGCGCACATGCGGCGGCTGCACGAGCGCCGCTACGACACGGTGCGCGGCGCCCACGACGCCGGCATCCCCGTGTTCGTCGGCACGGACGCGGGCGGCTCGCTGGCCCACGGGCTGGTGGCGGCCGAGGTCGCCGAACTGGTCACCGCGGGGCTCTCACCGGTCGCCGCGCTGTCCGCGACGAGCTGGGGCGCCCGCGCCTGGCTGGGCCGCCCCGGCCTGGAGGAGGGCGCGCCGGCCGACCTGGTGGTGTACGAGTCCGACCCCCGGGCCGACGTGCGGGTGCTGGCGGCGCCGCGGCGGGTGGTGCTGAACGGGCGGATCGTCGAGTAGGCGGGGTGCGTGGGTGCGTGGAGCCGGGGGAGCGGTGCGGGCGGGTGACAGAACGCCTGTGCCCGATGATTCGAAGAGGTGTGCTGAAACTCCACGATGGAGTGAAGTAACGCAGGATGGCTGACCGTTCACCCACAGTGCGTAAAAGTTGACGGGTCCCAAGCAAGTTCCTTCTGGGGGTCCCACCGCCTTGAACAGCCACTTCTTCCGCATGCCCGCACGTCGTCTCGCCGCCGTCGCGACGGTCACCGCCCTCACCGCGGCGCCCGCCGCCCTGGGCGCGGGCGCCGCGCACGCGACCACCGGTCACGGTCGCGCCTCCGCCGTCGTGCTCCGCACCGGGCTCGACGTCTCCCTGCTCAACAAGACCGTGAACGTCCCGCTCGCGGTCAGCCTCAACGACGTCAAGGCGCCGGCGAGCGCCGAGAGGACCACGCTGACGGCGCGGCTCGACGGCGTCGACGGCGGCAGGCCGTTCACGGTCCTCGGCGCCCAGGTGGCGTCGGCCAGGGCCACCGCGAACGGCCATCTCGCCGAGGGCTCGGTCCGGCTCGTGCACGCCCGGGTGCACGTCCCCGGCCTGCCCCTGCTCTCCCTGATCGACGTCGGCACGGTCACCGCCAAGGCGACCTGCGCGGCCGGGAGGAAGCCCGTCGCCTCGGCGAACGTCCTGGGCGCCGTCACGGTCCTGGGCAAGCGCGTCACGCTCACCGCCGGCGGCCCCACCGAGGTGAAGGTGCCCGGCGTCGGCGACGTCCGGCTCGACCTGTCCCAGCGCCGGACGACGTCCCGCACGGCGGCCGCCACGGCCCTCCGGCTCAAGGTCTCGATCAACCCGCTGAAGCTCAACGTGGCCGACGTGGAAGGTACGGTCACCCTGGCCGCCGCGACCTGCGAGGCCCCGGTCAAGCACACGGTCCCGAGCCAGGCCCCGACCGCCGACGTGAAGCCCCAGGGCACCCAGGCCGACCTCGCGGAGACCGGCGGCAGCTCGGCGACGCCGTACATCGCGGGCGGCGCGCTGGCCCTGCTCCTGGCGGGCGGCGGAGCGGTGACGGTGGCCCGCCGCCGCCGAGGCTGAGCCCACAGACCACCACGGCCGGGCGGGTGGGCGCCCGGCCGTCGGTGGCCTGATGGGGCCCCGAGGGCCCGGGGCGGGCCGCTAGGGCAGGACCGCCGTCAGGGCTCGCAGGAAGTCGGTCGCCGTGGCCCGGTCGCGAACGGCGATGCGGATCCACTGTTCGTCCAGGCCGGGGAACGTGTCTCCGCGGCGCACCGCGTAGCCCAGGTCGCGCAGCCGGTGCCGTAGCGCGGCCGCGTCCGGCAGGCGGACCAGGACGAACGGGCCCTCCGCCGGGGCCACCACCCGTACGCCGCGGTCCGCGAGGCCGGTCAGGCCGGCCACCAGGTGGGCGCGGTCCGCGGCCGTCCGGTGGGCCGCGTGCGCCGCCTCCGCCAGCGCGCGCGGCGCCACGCACGCGCGGGCCGCGACCAGCGCCGGCGTCGACACCGGCCACAGCGGCTGGGCGCGCTCCAGCTCGGCGATGGTCCCGGCCGCGGCCAGCACGTACCCGATCCGCAGCCCGGCCAGACCCCACGTCTTGGTCAGACTGCGCAGCACGACGAGACCGGGCACGTCGGTCCGTCCCGCCAGCGCCTCCCGCTCGCCCGGCACCGCGTCCATGAACGCCTCGTCGACCACCAGCGTCCGCCCGGGGCGGGCGAGCGCGGCGATCGTCCCGGCCGGGTGCAGCACCGACGTGGGGTTCGTCGGATTGCCGATCACCACCAGATCCGCGTCCTCGGGAACGGCCGCCGGGTCGAGCCGGAAACCGTCCGTCTCCCGCAGCAGCACCCGGTCCACCGTGTGCCCCGCGTCGCGCAGCGCCGCCTCCGGCTCCGTGAACTGCGGGTGCACGACGACCGGCCGGCGCACCTTCAGCGCCCGCGCCAGCAGCACGAACGCCTCCGCCGCCCCCGCCGTCAGCAGCACCCGCTCCACCGGCAGCCCGTGCCGCGCGGCCACCGCCGCCCGCGCTGCCCGCCCGTCCGGGTAGGCCGCGAGCGACGCCAGCGAGCCGGAGATCTCCTCGCGCAGCCAGCGCGGAGGCGTGTCCGCGCGGACGTTGACGGCGAGGTCGACCAGCCCGGCCCCGTCGTCCCGCACCTCGGCGTCCCCGTGGTGGCGCAGATCGTGCCCGGTGCCCGGGGCCTCCCGGTGGTCCTCAGTGTGCATGGCTGTGCGAGTGCCCCCCGTGATGGTGGTGTTCGTGGTGGTGCCCGTCGTCGTCCGGGTGGAAGTGCGGCTGCTGCGGCAGCCCCACCTTGTCCTCGAAGCCCGGCAGCGCGATCCGGTACACGCACGAGTCGCAGTTCATGCGCAGATCACCGCGCACGGCCTCCTCGTACCGCTCCATCACCAGGTCGAGCAGCTCCGGCTCGGGCCCGATGACGTCCGCCGCACGCACCTCGGTCTCCGGGTGGGCGGCCGCCCACTCCTCGGTCTGCCGCCGCACCCGGTCCGGCAGGATGCCGGTGAACAGGAAGTACGGCAGCACGACGATCCGCCGCGCCCCCAGCCTGGCGCAGCGGTCGAGGCCGCTCGGCACGTCCGGCGCCGCCAGCGACACGAAGGCCGTCTCGACACCGGCGTACCCGCGCCCCTCCCACAGCAGCCGGGCCGCCTTGTGCACCTCGGCGTTGGCGTCCGGGTCGGTCGAGCCGCGCCCGACGAGCAGCACGGTCACCTCGGACCGGTCGGCACCGTCCAGCACCTCGTCCAGGCGCCGCTCCAGCACGTTCAGCAGCGACGGGTGCGGGCCCAGCGGACGGCCGTAGGTGTACGAGATCCCCGGGTGCCGCTCCTTCTCCCGGGCCAGCGCCGCCGGGATGTCACCCTTGGCGTGCCCGGCGGACACCAGCATCAGCGGCACGGCCGCGAACCGGCGCACGCCCCGGCCGACCAGCTCGGCGACGGCGTCGCCCAGCGGCGGCGGGGACAGCTCGATGAAGCCGCCCGCGACGGGCAGTTCGGGGTGGCGGCGGCCCAGCTCCCGGACGAAGTCGCGGAACGCCTCGGCTCCCGCGTCGTCACGGGTGCCGTGGCCGGCGATGAGCAGGGCGGGCGGGGTGGTCACGAGGTCTCCTCAGGTGAAACGGGGTGATACAGCAGGGCGTTGAGCGCGGCGGAGGCGACCGCCGAGCCGCCCTTCTCGGACACGTTGCTCACGGCGGGCAGTCCGCTCGCGCGCAGCGCCTCCTTGGACTCGACCGCTCCGACGAAGCCGACGGGCAGGCCGATGACGAGTGCGGGAGCGGCGTCCAGGGTCAGCAGCTCCTCCAACGCGGTCGGGGCGTTGCCGATCACCCACAGGGCGCCGGGCCCGACCTGCTCGTAGGCGAGCCGGATCCCGTGCGCCGAGCGGGTCAGCCCGGGTCCGGCCGTGGCGTCCCGCAGCCGGCAGACGGTCTCCCGGCGGGTGATGCCGGCGCCGACCATCTCGACGTCCACGACGACCGGCGCCCCGGCGTGCAGCGCCGCGTGCGCCCGCACCAGGTCCTCCTCGGCCATGACGAGATCGTCCGCGTACTCCAGGTCGGCGGCGGAGTGGATGACCCGCTCCACCACCGCCCGGGTCAGCGGCGGGAAGCCGGAGGTGTCGAGCCGGGCCCGCAGCCGCCGGTAGGACTCCTGCTCGATGGGGTGGACGATCCGGTTCACCGGGCCTCCTCCCCGGCGCCCTGCCAGCGGTAGCCGCGCGGGGTGACCATGCGCCCCGCGATGTTCCGGGTCGCCGTGTTGCCGACGGTCACGACCGTCATCATGTCGACCGTCGCCGGGTCGAGGGCGCCGAGCGTCGTCACCCGGCTCGACCCGTCCGGCCGCGACGCGTTGCGCACGACACCGACGGGCGTCTGCGGCTCCCGGTGCCCGGCGAGGATGGCCAGCGCCTTGGGGAGCTGCCAGTCCCGGCCCCGGGAACGCGGGTTGTAGAAGGTGACCACGAGGTCCGACTCGGCCGCCGCGCGCACCCGGCGCTCGATCACCTCCCACGGCGTGTGCAGGTCGGACAGCGAGATCGACACGTGGTCGTGGCCCAGCGGCGCGCCCAGGATCGCCCCGGCGGCCAGCGCGGCCGTCACCCCGGGCACCCCGACCACGTCGATGTCGTCGGACGCCTCGGCGAGCGCCGGGGAGGCCATGGCGTACACGCCCGCGTCCCCGCTGCCGATCAGCGCCACCGCGTGCCCCGCACGGGCCTCGGCGACGGCCGTACGGGCCCGCTCCTCCTCGGCGCCGAGACCCGACTCCAGCACCCGGGTACCGGGCCGCAGCAGGTCGCGGATCTGGTCGACGTACTGGTCGAGCCCGACGAGGACGGACGCCCGGCGCAGCTCCGCCGCCGCGCGCGGGGTGAGCAGGTCGCGGGCACCGGGCCCGAGTCCGACCACCGCGAGCCGGCCGCGTCCGGGCCGCCGTACGACGGCGCAGGTCGCCATGGCCGGCTGCCCGTCGGCGCGCTCCGACTTCCGCTTGGGCACGAGGAGTTCACCGCCGCGCAGCAGGGCGGCGGCCTCGGCCACGGACGGGGTGCCGACGGCCGCGAGGGGGGCTCCGGAGGGGTTGGGCACCTCGACCGCCGCCAGCTCCTCGGCGGAGTACGTCACCAGGGGCACCCCCAGCCGTTCCGCCGCGGCCACGATGCCCGGCTCGCCGGACTTGGCGTCCACCGTGGCGAGTTCGGCGACGGACCGGGCGCTCAGCCCCGCCCCGCGCAGCGCCTCCTCGACCAGGCCGACGACCTCCTCGGTCGGCGCGCCCCGGGACGCGCCGACCCCGACCACCAGCGTCGGCGGCCTGAGCAGAACCTCCCGCTCGCCCGGCGCGCCGGCCCGGTCGGTGAGCCGGACGGTGTACTCGCCCCCCGCGGAGAAGGGCAGCGGCGGCAGCGGCCACGCCACCTCCGCCTCGAGCGCCACGGGCTCACCGTCCAGCAGGGCGCGGGACACCGCGGCCACCGCACCCTCGTACGGCAGCCCGAGCGTGTCCAGGCCCGGCAGCCCGACGGCGTCCGTCGCGGTCGTCACCACCGGCTCGGCGCCCAGCAACCCGCCCACCTCGCGGGCGAGTTCGTTGGCCCCGCCGCCGTGCCCGCCGAGCAGCGACACCGCGAACCGGCCGCCCTCGTCCACGCACACCACGCCCGGGTCGGCCGCCTTGTCGCCGAGCAGCGGCGCGAGCAGCCGTACCACCGCGCCCGTGGCCAGGAAGCACACCAGCTGGTCGCACTCCGCGAACGCGGCCCGCACGGCCTCCCCGACGGGACCGTCGTACACCCGCGTGCGGTCCGGCCAGGCCGCGGCCAGCCGGTCCCGCGCCGCCGCCCCCGCCGCGGTGGCGGAAATCAGGCCGATCACTGAGCAACTCCTTCTCTGGACACCGGGGTTCTGACGCCCCACAGCAAAAACACCGGATTGGTCGCCGCCAGCCGGGTCACGTCCCCGGGCAACGGCGCGAGGCGGGAGGACTGCAGCAGCACCCCGTCGCAGTCGAACCCGGCACCGGCCAACGCCGCACGCGCGGCCGGCACCCGGTCGAGCGCGGCCACGGCCACGACGACCGTCCGCCGCGCCCGCAGGGCGCAGGCGGTGACGACGGCGGGCAGTTCCCGCCCGCCACCGCCGACGAACACCGCGTCGGGGTCGTCGGCGAGGCCGGACAGCGCCCCGGGCGCCGTGCCGTGCACCACGCGCACGTCGACCCCGTGGGCGGCCGCGTTGGCGCGGATCCGCTCCACCCCGTCCGGGGCGCGCTCGACGGCGACGACGGCCGCGCCGAACCGCGCACACTCCACGGCCACCGACCCGGAACCGGCACCGACGTCCCACACCAGGTCGCCCGCGCGCGGACCGAGCCTGGCCAGCGCCAGCGCCCGCACCTCGAACTTGGTGATCATCGAGTCCCGGTGGGCGAACGCGTCCTCGGGCAGCGCCCACGCCGCCGGGCCGGCCGCCGCCCCGGCGACCGTGCGTACCGCGCCGAGCGCCCGCGTCTCGTCCAGGCACAGCACCACGTTCACCGCCGGGCCCCAGTCCCGGGCGGCGGCCTCGGCGGGCGTCACCCGCTCCACCCGCTCGCGCCCCGGATCGCCGAGCGCGCTCGCCACCACCAGGACCCGCCCCTCGCCCAGCGCGGCGCCCAGCTCGGCCGGCCCGGCCCCGGGCCCGGTCAGCACCGCCACCTTCGGATGCGCCCGGCAGACGTTGACGGCCGTACGCGGGTCACGGCCGTGCGCGCTCACCACGACCGCGTCGTCCCACGGCAGCCCGATCCGCGCGAACGCGGCCGCCACCGACGAGACCCCGGGCCGCACGTCGAGGCGTCCGGCGCCGAACCGCTCGGCCAGCGCCCGCACCACCCCGAAGAAGCCCGGGTCCCCGGAGGCCAGCACGACCACCGGCAGCTCCTTGCCGACGTACTCCGCGATCGTGTCCAGGGCCGGGGCCAGCGGCCCGAGCACGACCCGCTCCGCGCCCTCGGGCAGCGGTGCCGCGTCCAGGTGCCGCCGTCCGCCGACGACCAGCGCCGCCCGCGCCAGGACGTCCGCGGGCGGCGGCGCGCCCGCGCCCGTCCCCGTGCCGACGACCGTGATCAACTCTTCGTCCGCTGCTCGCGCAGGGCCCGCCGGGCCTCCGGGTCGGCCTTGCGGTACCCGTGGAAGTGCCCCGGGTGGTACAGGTGCGAGCGGGTCCCGCTGGCACCCAGGGCCGGGCCGACCAGGAACAGCGTGTGCTTCCAGAGCTTGTGCTCCTTGACCGTCTCCTCCAGCGTGCCGATCGTGCACCGCGCGAGCAGCTCCTCCGGCCAGGTCGCCTGGTACGCGACGACCACCGGGGTGTCGGCCGGGTAGCCGCCCTCCAGCAGCTCCCGCACCAGCTGCCCGCTGCGGGCCGCCGACAGGAAGACGGCCATGGTGGTGCCGTGCCGGGCGAACTCGCGCACCTCCTCACCGGGTGGCATCGGCGTCTTGCCGCCGCCGAGCCGGGTGAGCACCACGGACTGGGCGACCTCCGGGATGGTCAGCTCGCGCCGCGCGAGCGCGGCGACGGCGGAGAAGGACGAGACGCCGGGCACGACCTCGGTGTCGATGCCGATCTCGGCGCACCGGTCGAGCTGCTCCTGCGTACCGCCCCACAGCGCCGGGTCGCCGGAGTGGATCCGCGCCACCTTCAGCCCCTCGGTCAGGGCGCGCCGGTAGACGGCCACGACGTCCTCCAGGGACATGGTGGCCGAGTCCAGGATCTCCGCGCCCTCGCGCGCGTGCTCGAGGACCTCCGCCTGGACCAGGCTCGCCGCCCAGATCACCACGTCGGCGTCGGCGATCGCGCGCGCGGCGCGGAAGGTCAGCAGGTCGGCGGCGCCGGGGCCGGCACCGACGAAGGTCACCTTGCCGGTGGGGGCATCGGCCATGGGAGGGGTCCTCTCGTACGGGAAACGCAAGTCGGAATCAGTGAAATGTCGGGGTCTGGGGGAGTGTGCGCGCCCCCGGATGTGCGCGAAGGCGCCTCCATCGGATAGCAAGGGGCCTATGGCGGTCTTCGTCGCGCTCGGCGCGTTCCTGATGACGCTGGCCGGCGGCTGGACGGCTCAGCGCGTGACCGACCGCAGGCACCTGGTCCTGGGACTGGCCGGCGGTCTGATGCTCGGCGTGGTCGGCCTCGACCTGCTCCCGGAGGCCCTGCACGCGGCCGACCGCGAGGTCTTCGGCGTGCCCGCCGCGCTGCTGCTGTTCGTGGCCGGATTCCTGCTCGCCCATCTGGTCGAGCGCACCCTGGCCGCACGGCAGGCCGCCCACGGCGGCGACGAGCACGACCACCGGGCGCCCGAGGTGGGCCTGACGGCGGCCGCCGCGATGGTCGGCCACAGCGCCATGGACGGCGTGGCGATCGGCGCCGCCTTCCAGGTGGGCGGCGGCATGGGCGCCTCCGTCGCGCTCGCCGTGATCGCGCACGACTTCGCCGACGGCTTCAACACCTTCACCATCACCAGCCTGTACGGCAACGCGCGCCGCCGGGCGATAGGCATGCTCGTGGCCGACGCCTGCGCACCCCTGGTGGGCGCGCTGTCGACCGTTTTCTTCCACCTCCCCGAACCGGTGCTCGGCGGCTATCTCGGTCTCTTCGGCGGCGTGCTGCTCTATCTCGCCGCCGCCGAGATCCTCCCCGAGGCCCACCACGAGCACCCCGCCCGTTCCACCCTGCTGTGCACGGTGGCGGGTGCCGCCTTCATCTGGCTGGTGGTCGGAGTCTCCGGCGGCTGACCGCACCGGCCGCTCCACGTACCGGCCCCCGTCCTCCTGCCCCGACGGGCTCGCGTGCCGGCCCCGGGCCTCCTGCCCCGACGGGCTCGCGTACCGGCCCCCGTCCTCCTGCCCCGACGGGCTCGCGTGCCGGCCCCGGGCCTCCTGCCCCGACGGGCTCGCGTGCCGGCTCAAAGCCTCCCGCACCGGCCGGTCCGCGTGCCGGCCCCGGGCCTCCTGCCCCGACGGGCTCGCGTGCCGGCTCAAAGCCTCCCGCACCGGCCGCTCCACGTACCGGCTCACAGCTTCCCGCCCCGTCCGCCCTCGCGCCGCGGCGGAGCGATCAGCGTGGACAGGTACGGCAGCGCCGCCCCGTCCAGCTCGCCGGCCGGCCGCACCGACTCCTCGGGCAGCCCGAGCGCGGACCCCCACACGGCGTCCCCGATCCGGCCCGTCTCCCGCAGTGCCTCGGCCACCTCGGCGGCCTGCCGCCCGAACTTGTACGCCACCACGGTCCCCGGCCCGGCCAGCGCCTCCTTCAGCACGGCGGAACCCGCCGTCACCGGCACCAGCGTCAGCGGCTCGGTCCCCTCGGTGAGCACCGCGCCCGAGCGCGCCGCCAGGTCCTGCATGGCGGTGATCCCGGGCACGGTCTCCACCACCACGCCCGGCACCAGCTCGGCGATCGTCTGCGCGAGATACGTGAACGTCGAGTACACGTTCGGGTCCCCGATGGTGGCGAAGGCGACGGAGCCGAACCGTTCGAGCAGCCCGGCCACCCGCGCGCCGGCCGCGTCCCAGGCCGCCTCCCGCCGCGCCCGGTCGGTCCGCTCGTTCAGCGCGAACACCACCCGGACCACCTTGTCCTCGGGCACGTAGTGCAGCACGGTCGCCTCCGCCCGCCCGCGCTCCCCGCTGTCCATCACGGGCACGACGACGACGTCCGCCGCGCGCAGCGCGTTGACCCCCTTGACGGTCACCAGCTCCGGGTCACCGGGACCGACCCCGACACCGACCAGCCTGCTGCTCATGACGTCCGGCACCTCTCCACGAACCGACGGGCCACACCGGGCTCGGACGCCCAGTGCGTGTGCAGATAACTCGCGTGCACGCCCTGCTGCACGAAACCTTCGACCCGCCGGGCCGGGGCCAGCAGCCCCCAGGCGGGAGCCGCACCGGCGCCGGGTTCGACGAGCGTGCGGTGGAACTCGTGCCCGCGCATCCGGGTCCCGGCGGCGGCCAGCACACTGTCCCCGACGGCCACCGCGTCGCGGTAGCCGAGGGTGAGCCGTTCCGTCATCCGCGCGGTGGCGTCCAGCACCCCGCACATGGGCCGGCCGTCCAGTTCCCGGCAGAGGTAGAGGAGCCCGGCGCACTCGGCCGCAACCGGGGCGCCGCCGAGGGCCAGCTCCGCGATCTCCTTGCGCAGCGGCTCGTTGGCGGACAGCTCACCGGCGTACACCTCGGGGAAGCCGCCCCCGACGACCAGCCCCGCGGTCCCGTCCGGCAGCCGCTCGTCGTGCAGCGGGTCGAAGGTGACGACCTCGGCCCCGGCGGCGGCGAGCAGCTCGGTGTGCTCGGCGTAGGAGAAGCTGAACGCGGGCCCACCGGCGACGGCGACGACGGGCGCCCGCTTCCCGGCGGACCGAGTCGGGTGGTGGGTCGGCGAGGCGGGGCTCCAAGGGGCGGAGCCCCCGGGAAGGGCACCGGCTCCCCGGGCGAGTGCTTCCAGCGCGTCCAGATCGCACCCGCGAGCCACCTGCGCCGCCATGGCGGATACGGCCTCGACCGCGGCGGAGCGCCGCTCGGCGACGGGTACGAGCCCGAGGTGCCGGGACGGCGTGTCCACCTGCGGGGCCCGCCGCAGCACCCCCAGCACGGGAACGCCGGAGGCGTCCAGCGCCTCCCGCAGCAGCGCCTCGTGCCGGTCCGAGCCGACCTTGTTCAGGATCACGCCGCCGATCCGCACCTCCGGGTCCCAGGAGGCGAACCCGTGCACCAGCGCCGCCACCGAGCGCGACTGCGACGACGCGTCCACGACCAGCACCACCGGCGCACCCAGCAGCTTGGCGACATGGGCGGTGGACGCCAGCTCGCCCTCGCCCGCGGCCCCGTCGTACAGCCCCATCACGCCCTCGACGACCGCCAGGTCGCACCCCCGCGCCCCGTGCAGGAACAGCGGGGCGACCAGTTCGGGGCCGCACAGGTAGGCGTCCAGGTTCCGTCCCGTGCGCCCGGTCGCGAGCGCGTGGTACCCCGGGTCGATGTAGTCCGGCCCGACCTTGTGCGGGGACACGGCGAGCCCCCGCGCGGCGAACGCGGCCATCAGCCCCGTGGCGACGGTGGTCTTGCCGCTGCCGGACGACGGCGCGGCGACGACCAGCCGGGGAACGGACGTCACCACTCGATGCCCTTCTGGCCCTTCTGGCCCGTGTCCATGGGGTGCTTCACCTTGGACATGTCGGTGACCAGGTCGGCGAAGTCCACGAGCTTGTCCGGCGCGTTCCGGCCGGTGACCACCACGTGCTGGGTGCCGGGCCGGTTCCGCAGCACGTCGACCACCTCCTCGGTGTCGACCCACCCCCAGTGCATCGGGTACGCGAACTCGTCCAGCACGTACAGCCGGTACGTCTCGGCCGCGAGGTCGCGCTTGACCTGCTCCCAGCCCTCCCGGGCCTTCTCCTCGTTGTCCATCTGCGCGTCGCGCTGGACCCAGGACCAGCCCTCGCCCATCTTGTGCCAGTCGACGGTCCCGCCCTCGCCGGAGGCGCCGAGGACGCGCAGCGCGTTCTCCTCGCCGACCTTCCACTTCGCGGACTTGACGAACTGGAACACCCCGATCGGCCAGCCCTGGTTCCAGGCGCGCAGCGCGAGCCCGAACGCGGCCGTCGACTTGCCCTTGCCGACGCCCGTGTGGACCACGACCAGCGGCCGGTTGCGCCGCTGCCGGGTCGTCAGCCCGTCGTCCGGCACCACACTCGGCTGTCCCTGCGGCATTACGCGGCCCTCCCCGGCGTCCTCTGCGTCCCCTGCACATCCCTGACCAGACCGGCGATCGAGTCGGCCCGCAGCCCGTCCAGGGTCACGGCCGTACCGCCCAGCTCTCCCGCGAGCTGCCCGGCGAGCCCGAGCCGCACCGGCCCCGACTCGCAGTCCACGACCACCGAGGCGACCCCGTCGGCGGCGAACAGCCGGGCCGCGCGGCCCGCCTGCACCACCGGCTCCGGACCGCCGGTCGCCCGCCCGTCGGTCACCACCACGACCAGCGCCCGGCGCGCCGGGTCCCGCAGCCGCTCCACCCGCAGCACCTCGTGCGCCCTGAGCAGCCCCGCCGCCAGCGGGGTGCGCCCGCCGGTCGGCAGCGACCCGAGCCGGGCCGCCGCCGCGTCCACGGAGGAGGTCGGCGGCAGCGCCACCTCGGCCGCGGCACCCCGGAAGGTCACCAGACCGACCTTGTCCCGCCGCTGGTAGGCGTCCAGCAGCAGCGACAGCACGGCGCCCTTCACCGCGCCCATCCGCTGCCGCGCCGCCATCGACCCGGAGGCGTCCACCACGAACAGCACGAGGTTGCCCTCGCGGCCCTCCCGGGTCGCCTGCCGCAGATCGTCCCGGCGGATCACCAGGCCCGGTCCCGACCGGCCGCGCGCCCGCTGGTGCGGGGCGGCCGCCTGCACGGTGGCCGCCAGGTGCAGCTTGGTCAGCGTGCCCCGGGGCCGCCTGGCCCCGGTGGTCCGCCCGTGCTCGGTGCGCGCCCGGGAGCGCCGGCCCGCGGCGCCCTCGCCGATGCCGGGGACGCTCAGCGCCTTGGTCCGGAAGGGCTCGGCCGCCGGCGCGGCGGCCTGCTCCCGCGCTCCGGACGCCTGCGGTTCCCCGCCCTCGCCGGCCTCCGGCCGCGCGGCGGTGTCCCCGCCGCCCTGCGGTCCGTCGTCGGGCCGCGGCCCGCCGCCGCCCCCGCCGGGACCGTCCGGATCGGGGTCGTCCTCGCCGCCGTCGTCGTCGCCGGCGTACTGCTCCAGCGTGTCGTCGAGCTTGTCCTCGTCCAGCCCCGGCGCGTCGAACGGGTTGCGCCGGCGCCGGTGCGGCAGCGCGAGCAGCGCGGCCTGCCGTACGTCCTCGGCCAGCACCTCGGTCCGCCCGGCCCACGCGGCCAGCGCGGTCGCCGTGCGCGCCATCACGATGTCGGCCCGCATGCCGTCCACCTCGAAGGCCGCGCAGGTCGCCGCGATCTGCCGCAGCGCGCCGTCACCGAGGCGCACCTCGGGCAGCAGCCGCCGCGCCACGACGATCCGCTGCCGTACGGCGGCCTCCTCCGCCGCCCAGCGCGCGGCGAAGCCGTCCGGATCGTCGTCGTACGCCAGCCGGCGCCGTACGACCTCCACCCGTTGCTCCGGCTCCCGGGAGGCGGCGACCTCCACGGTCAGCCCGAACCGGTCCAGCAACTGCGGGCGCAGTTCGCCCTCTTCCGGGTTCATGGTGCCGACCAGCAGGAAGCGGGCCGCGTGCCGCACGGAGACGCCCTCGCGCTCCACGTACGACGCCCCCATCGCCGCCGCGTCCAGCAGCAGGTCGACCAGGTGGTCGTGGAGCAGGTTGACCTCGTCGACGTAGAGGATGCCGCGGTGCGCGTCGGCCAGCAGGCCCGGCTCGAACGCCTTGACGCCCTCGGCGAGCGCCCGCTCGATGTCGAGCGCGCCGACCAGCCGGTCCTCGGAGGCGCCGACCGGCAGCTCGACCATCCGGGCCGGCCGGTCCGCCCCGCCGCCCGGCTCGTGCGGGCCGTCGGGGCACGCCGGGTCGGGCGCGGCCGGGTCGCAGGAGAAACGGCAGCCGGGCACCACGGCGACCGCCGGCAGCAGCGCCGAGAGGGCGCGCACCGCCGTCGACTTGGCGGTGCCTTTCTCGCCGCGCACCAGCACACCGCCGACCGCCGGCGAGACGGCGTTCAGCAGCAGCGCGAGCCGCAGGTCGTCCTGGCCGACCACGGCCGTGAACGGGAACGGGGTGGTCACTGGTCGCCCTCCAAGTCGCCTTCCAGCTCCAGATAGGTGGCGCGCAGCCGCTCCAGCGTCTCCGCGTCCGGTTCCGCCCACAGCCCGCGGTCCGCCGCCTCCAGCAGCCGCTCGGTGATCCCGCGCAGCGCCCACGGGTTGGACTGCTTCATGAAGTCCCGGTTCTCCGGGTCGAACACGTACTCCGCGCTGAGCTTCTCGTACATCCAGTCGTCGACCACGCCCGCCGTGGCGTCGTAGCCGAACAGGTAGTCCACGGTGGCCGCCATCTCGAAGGCGCCCTTGTAGCCGTGCCGGCGCATGGCCGCCATCCAGCGGGGGTTGACCACGCGCGCCCGGAAGACGCGGTGGGTCTCCTCGCCCAGCGTCCGGGTCTTCACCTGATCGGGCGTGGCCGAATCACCCACGTACGCCTCGGGGTTGGCACCGGTCAGATGCCGGACCATGGCGACCATGCCGCCGTGGTACTGGAAGTAGTCGTCGGCGTCGACCAGGTCGTGCTCGCGGGTGTCGACGTTCTTCGCGGCGACCGCGATCCGCCGGAACGCCGTCTCCATGTCACCGCGCGCCGCCCGCCCGTCGAGCCCGCGGCCGTACGCGTAGCCGCCCCACACCGCGTACACCTCGGCGAGGTCGGCGTCGGAGCGCCAGTTGCGGGCGTCGATCAGCGGCAGCAGCCCGGCGCCGTACGCGCCCGGCTTGGAGCCGAACACGCGGGCCGTGGCCCGGCGCCGGTCGCCGTGCCCGGCGGTGTCCTCGTCGGCGTGTGCCTTCACGAAGTTGCGGTCGGCCGGCTCGTCCAGCTCGGCCACCGCGCGCACCGCGTCGTCGATCAGCCCGACCACATGCGGGAACGCGTCCCGGAAGAAGCCGGAGATGCGGACCGTGACGTCGATGCGCGGCCGGCCCAGCTCCGCCGGCGGGACCACCTCGAAGCCGGTCACCCGGCGGGACGCCTCGTCCCACACCGGACGGCAGCCCAGCAGCGCCAGGATCTCGGCGATGTCGTCGCCCTGGGTGCGCATCGCGGACGTGCCCCACACGGTCAGACCCACCGAGCGCGGGTAGTCGCCGGTGTCCTGGAGGTAGCGGGCGACGAGCGAGTCGGCGAGCGACTGCCCGACCTCCCAGCTCAGCCGCGAGGGGATCGCCTTGGGGTCGACCGAGTAGAAGTTCCGGCCGGTCGGCAGGACGTTGACCAGACCCCGGGTCGGCGATCCGGACGGGCCCGCCGGGACGTAACCGCCGTCCAGGGCGTGCAGGATGTGCCCGATCTCGTCGGTGGTGCGGGCCAGGCGCGGCACGACCTCGGCGCAGGCGAACTCCAGCACGGCCACCGCCTCGGGAAGTTCGGTGCCGAGCACGCCCCGCAGCACCGCGGGGACGACCGCACGGTCCCAGGCCCGGTCCTCCAGGGCCTCGGCCGCCCGCCGGCACAGCTGCTCCAGCAGGTCGATCGCGTCGGACGCGGTGCGGGCCGGACCGTCCACCAGGTCGGTCAGCTCCACCGGCACCTTCACCGGGGCGCCGGGCTCGGCCAGCAGTTCCTTCTCCACCAGCCCGAAGTGCGCGGCCAGCGAGGCCCGCAGACCCGGCAGGGCGTTCGCCTGTCCGCCCCACACCTGCGCGGCCCGCAGCACCGCGAGGACGAGGTTCACCCGCGGCTCGCCGACCGGACCGCCGCCCAGGACGTGCAGTCCGTCGCGGATCTGCACGTCCTTGATCTCGCACAGGTAGCCGTCGATGTGCATGACGAACTCGTCGAACGCCTCGTCGTCCGGCTGCTCGTCCACGTGCAGGTCGTGGTGCAGCTCGGCCGCCTTGACCAGCGTCCAGATCTGCGCGCGGACGGCCGGGGCCTTCGCCGGGTCCAGGTCGGAGACCAGCGCGTACTCGTCGAGGAGCTGCTCCAGCTTGGCCAGGTCGCCGTAGGTGTCGGCGCGCGCCATCGGCGGGACGAGGTGGTCCACGACGGTGGCGTGCCCACGCCGCTTGGCCTGGGTGCCCTCACCCGGGTCGTTGACGATGAACGGGTAGATCAGCGGCAGTTCGCCGAGGACCGCGTCCGGCGCGCAGCCGGCGCTCAGGCCGAGGCCCTTGCCCGGCAGCCACTCCATGGTGCCGTGCTTGCCCATGTGGACCACCGCGTCCGCGCCGAAGCTCCGGTCGAGCCAGCGGTAGGCCGCCATGTAGTGGTGCGAGGGCGGCATGTCCGGGTCGTGGTAGATCGCGATCGGGTTCTCGCCGAAGCCGCGCGGCGGCTGGATCATCACGACGACGTTCCCGAACCGCAGGGCGGCCAGCACGATGTCGTCGCCGTCCACGTACAGGCTGCCCGGCGGCTCGCCCCACGCCTCGGTCATGGCGTCCCGCAGCTCCGCGTCCAGCGTCCCGAACCACTCCCGGTAGTCGGCCAGCGGGACCCGGGCGGGCGCGGCGGCGAGCTGCTCCTCCGTCAGCCACTCGACGTCGTGACCGCCGGCCTCGATCAGCCGGTGGATCAACTCGTCGCCGTTGTCGGGGTAGTCGGTGAGGCCGTAGCCCGCGTCCCGCAGGGCGTCCAGGACGCGCACCGCCGACGCGGGCGTGTCCAGGCCGACCGCGTTGCCGACCCGCGAGTGCTTGGTCGGGTACGCGGTGAAGACCAGCGCGATCCGCTTCTCGGCGTTCGGCTTGTGCCTGAGCCGGGCGTGGCGCAGGGCGATCCCGGCCACCCGGGCGGCCCGCTCGGGGTCGGCGACGTAGACCGGGACCTCGTCCGGGCCCTGCTCCTTGAAGGAGAACGGCACGGTGATCAGGCGGCCGTCGAACTCGGGGATGGCGACCTGCATCGCCGCGTCCATGGGGGAGAGCGCGGCGTCGGACGCCTCCCAGGCGGCCCGGGAGGAGGTCAGGCACAGCCCCTGCAGCACGGGCACGTCCAGGTCGGCGAGCGCCCCGATGTCCCAGGACTCCTCGTCGCCGCCCGCCGACGCCTGCGAGGCGTGCGTCCCGCCGGCCGCGAGTACGGTCGCCACCAGCGCGTCGGCCTTCCCCAGCAGCTCGTACAGACCCGCGTCCGCGCCGCGCAGCGAACCGCAGTACACGGGCAGGGCGTTGGCGCCCTTCGCCTCGATCGCCGCACACAGGGTGTCCACGAAGCCGGTGTTGCCGCTCAGTTCGTGCGCCCGGTAGAACAGCACGCCCACGGTGGGCCGGTCCTCGCGCAGTTCGTACGCCCCGTGCACGCCGTACTCCGGCATGCCCCGAGGCTCCTCGAACCCCTCACCGGTCAGCAGCACGGTGTCGGAGAGGAACCGCGCCAGCTCGGTCAGGTTCGCGGGGCCGCCCTCGACCAGGTACCTGAGCGCCTCCGCCACCACACCCGCCGGGACCGACGACTCGGCCATCAGCTCGGCGTCCGGCACGGCCTCGCCGCCCAGCAGCACGGTCGGCACACCGGACGCCCTCAGGGCGGCCAGCCCGTCCTCCCACGCCCGCTTGCCGCCCAGCAGCCGGACGACGGCGAGGTCGGCGCCGTCGAGCAGCCGGGGCAGCTCCCCGGACACGTCGACCCGGGTCGGGTTCCCGATGCGGTAGTCCGCGCCGGAGGCCCGGGCCGCCAGCAGGTCCGTGTCGGCGGTCGACAACAACAACACAGTGCTCATGCGGGCGCTCCCGGTGGAATGAAAGGCAGTCCTTGCGGCGCGCCCGACTCGATGAGCCGCCACAGCGCGTCCGTGTCCGCGTGCTGTTCGATCAGGTCGCCGAGCCGGTCGAGTTGCTCCTCGCGCAGCGCGGCGAACGAGGTGTCGGGGGCCGGCACGAAGCGGCGTCCCGCGGCGGCCGCCACCTCGCGCAGGAAGGCCCGCCGGAAGCCGTCCGACTCCAGCGAGCCGTGCCAGTGCGTGCCCCAGGTCGGCCCGACCCGGCAGCCGTCGAGGAAGGCGTCCCCGCCCAGCACCTCGGCCACCCCGTGGTGGATCTCGTAGCCCTCGACCCGTTCGCCCAGGGCCTCGCCGGTGGGCCGGGTCAGGGTCTTCTCGCGGGCGAACCGCACCCGCACCGGCAGCAGTCCGAGCCCGGGGACCTCCCCGGCCCGCGACTCGACCTCGTCCTCGATGTGCTCGCCGAGGATCTGGAAGCCGCCGCAGATGCCGAGGGTCGGCCGCCCCTCGGCGGCCCGGGCGCGCAGCGCGTCGGCGAGGCCGCGCTCCCGCAGCCAGGCGAGGGCCCGCACGGTCCCGCGGGTGCCCGGGACCACCACCAGGTCGGCGTCGGCCAGTTCCTCCGGCCGGTCCACGAACCGCACCACGACGCCCGGTTCGGCGGCCAGCGCGTCCACGTCGGTGAAGTTGGACATCAGCGGGATCGCGCACACGGCGACCCGCAGCACGTCCTCGCCGACCGGGGGAGCGACGGTGGACTCCCGCACGGTGCCGCGCAAGGAGACCCGCAGTCCGTCCTCCTCGTCGATGCCGAGCCCGTGCCGGAACGGCAGCACGCCGTACGCCGGCCGTCCGGTGAGGTCCCGGAGCATGTCGAGGCCCGGCTCCAGCAGGCCGACGTCGCCCCGGAACTTGTTCACCAGGAACCCGGCGATCAGCTCCTGGTCCTCGGGGGAGAGCAGGGCGACGGTGCCGAAGAAGGAGGCGAAGACGCCCCCGCGGTCGATGTCGCCCACCACCAGCACGGGCAGTCGGGCGTTCCGCGCGATGCCCATGTTGACGATGTCGGTGCGCCGCAGGTTGATCTCGGCCGGGCTTCCCGCCCCCTCACAGATCACCGCGTCATACGTGCCCCGCAACTCGGCCAGGCAGTCCAGCACCGTGCCCAGCAGCCGCTGTTGACGGCCGCCGTGGTAGCCGCGCGCGCTCATCTCGCCCACCGGTCTGCCCAGCAGCACCACCTGGCTGCTCTGCTCCCCGCCCGGCTTGAGCAGCACGGGGTTCATCTGCGCGGTCGGCTCGATCCGGCACGCCTGGGCCTGCATGGCCTGCGCCCGCCCGATCTCCGCGCCCTCGCGCGTCACGAACGAGTTCAGCGACATGTTCTGCGCCTTGAACGGCGCCACCTTCACGCCCTGGCGCACCAGCCAGCGGCAGATCCCGGCCGTCACGACGCTCTTGCCGGCGTCGGAGGTGGTGCCGGCGACGAGGAGCCCACCGTTCACTTGCCACGTCCCTTCACGAGGAGGCGCGCCGCGGCCGTGACGCCGAGCGCGAGCAGGCCGACGCGGCGGGAGAGCCGTACGGCCCGGTCGATGTCCGTGACCCGGACGGCCCGCCCGGACGTCCCGTTCAGCACGGGCCGGTGCTCGACCCGGCCGGCGTAGGACAGCGTCCCGCCGAGGCGCACCCCCAGGGCGCCCGCGAACGACGCCTCCACCGGACCGGCGTTGGGGCTCGGGTGCCGGTGCGCGTCCGCCTTCCAGGCGCGCAGGGCGCCGCGCGGGTCGGGCCCGGCCGCCGCGGCGAGCACGGCGGTGAGCCGCGCGCCCGGCCAGCCGGCGACGTCGTCGAGGCGGGCGGAGGCCCAGCCGTAGCGCAGGTGGCGGGGCGACCTGTGCCCCACCATCGCGTCCAGGGTGTTGACGGCCCGGAAGCCGAGCAGCCCCGGCACGCCGGCTACGGCACCCCACACCAGGGCGCCGACGACGGCGTCGGAGGTGTTCTCGGCGACCGACTCGACCACGGCGCGGGCGATCCCGTCGGCGTCCAGCGCGTGCGGGTCGCGGCCGCACAGATGCGGCAGCCGCGCGCGGGCGGCCGGCACGTCGCCGGACTCCAGGGCGCGCCCGACGGCCCGGGCCTCCCGGGCGAGCGAAGTGCCCCCCACGACGGACCAGGTGGCGGCCGCGGTCAGCGCGAGGGTGGCGGCGGGGGAGCGGCGTACGGCGCGTTCGGCCAGCGCCCCGAGCGCGACAGCGGCTCCGGCGCACACGCCGGTGTGCAGCGCGCCCCACCCGCGGTGGTCGCGCCACAGCACCCGTTCCACGGCCCCGGCGGCCCGCCCGAACGCGGCGACCGGATGCCCCCGGCGCGGATCGCCGAGGAGCAGGTCGCCGAGGAGGCCGGCGGCGGCGCCGTACGCGTAGCAGCGATCGGCACCCATCGGGTCAGCCGGTCGTCAGGGCAGGCGGGGTCCGGTGGGTGAACGTCGGTCGGCAGCCGCGCATGGCGATATGTCCTCACTCAGGGTGTCCGCGCCCTGGTTCGACGAGACCGGCGGTGAGAGTTCCTGGCTCCCGGGGACACTTCCCCGGTGACAGTGGCGGGACCGCGCCGGATTCGCACCGGCTTCCTCTTCTGCCGCCGTACATGGCCTGGGCAGTCCACCACGCGCCCGGAAGGGCCGTCAACTTGCCTGTGACCTGCGGGGGAAGAGTGTGCTGAGGCCCACACCGATACGAGGCGGGCAGCCGGAAGGCCCCCCGCCGGAACTCTCCGGCGGGGGGCCTTCCGAACGGTGCGTCAGGGCTTGACGACGATCAGGTAGATGCCGTAGGCCACCGCGGCCGTGCACGCCGCGAAGCAGACGTACGCGCCGGTGGCGGCGAGCGCCGCCGAGCCGCCCTGCGCGGCGGCCTTCTCGCGCCGCGCCAGGCCGTTGATGCCGAGGGTGAACAGGGCCACCAGGCCCACCGCGAACGCGAGGCTGACGCCGAAGACGGAGCCGATGGCCGCCCAGTCGATCTTCATGGGTTGCTTCCTTCAGTACCGGGTGCTCGGGGTCAGACCGCTGCGGCCGGCGGGACCGCCGGGGTCGCGGGCTCGGTCGGGACCGGGGCCGGGATCGTGGCCGTGAGGTCCTCGGTGACGGTGCCGGTGGGCGGCGGGGTCACCATGGCGATCGCGGTGGTCACCACGCCGGGCGGCTCCTCGGCCGGGCCGGCGACGACGCTGGTGTGGTCCACGACCTCACGCCGGGAGTACTTCCAGATCGCGGCGCTGGCGGCGACCAGGAAGACGGCGACGACCGCGGTGCCCCAGTCACCCAGGTCCGTGACGGACTCGGCGAGCGCGCCGACGAGCGCGGCGGCCGGGAGGGTGAGCACCCAGGCGATGAGCATGCGCGTCGCGGTGGACCAGCGGACCACACCGCCCTTGCGGCCCAGACCCGTGCCCATGACCGAGCCGGAGACCACGTGGGTGGTGGAGAGGGAGAAGCCGAGGTGCGAGGAGGCCAGGATGGCGGTGGCCGCGCTGGTCTGGGCGGCGAAGCCCTGACGCGGCTCCAGGTCGGTCAGGCCGGTGCCCATGGTGCGGATGATGCGCCAGCCGCCGATGTAGGTGCCGAGCGCGATGGCCAGGCCCGCGGAGAGGATCACCCAGGTGGGAGGGTTGGAGCCCGGCGAGACGGCGCCGCCCGCGATCAGCGCCAGGGTGATGATGCCCATGGTCTTCTGCGCGTCGTTGGTGCCGTGCGCGAGGGAGACCAGACCGGCCGAGGCGATCTGGCCGGCGCGGTAGCCCTTGCGGGTGGCCTCGCCGTCCGCCTTGCTGCCGATGGCGTAGGAGAAGCGAGTGGAGAGCATGGCCGCCAGACCCGCCACCACCGGGGCGGCGACCGCCGGCAGCAGCACCTTGGTGACCAGCACGTCACCGTGGACCGCGCCGAAGCCGGCGGAGGCGACGGTGGCGCCGATCAGGCCGCCCATCAGGGCGTGCGAGGAGCTGGAGGGGAGCCCCACCAGCCAGGTCAGCAGGTTCCAGAGGATCGCGCCGACCAGGGCGGCGAAGATGACCTCGGGCCGGATGCCGGTCTCGTCCACGAGACCCTTGGAGATCGTGTTGGCGACCTCCACCGAGAGGAATGCGCCTACAAGGTTGAGCGCGGCGGACATGGCCACCGCGACCTTGGGCTTGAGCGCGCCGGTCGAGATGGTCGTGGCCATCGCGTTGGCGGTGTCGTGGAAACCGTTCGTGAAATCGAACGCGAGTGCGGTTACCACCACAATCGCGAGGATCAGCGAGAAGCTTTCCATTTACCCAGGCAATCGTTCGAGGTCGTTGGCTGTTGGACCGTAGGCAATCTGGGTGAACGGAAGGTGAACTGAGGCAGGCGTGACGGTGTCTGTGAGAGAGGTTCCGGATGTCGTCCGCCCCGACGCCCCAGCCGCCCCTTGGCTACCAGCCCCGCGCGAAGGCCCGTAGCCGCCACGGCGGCCCGTTGAAGAGATTCTGGTCACCCGGCAGACCGCCCCTGACGCCGTACTGCCAGAAGGTCCAGTCCGACCATCCGCCCGGCAGCGATCCGGGGTCCGACGTGCCGTGACGGGCGATCCACAGCGCGTGGCCGGCGGCGAAGGCGCGGGTGTCACCGGTGCACGCGTCCCACCAGTCGGCGGTGGTGTAGATCACCGGCCGGCGGCCGGTCTCGCGCGCCACCTCGTCGCTGAAGGACCGGATCCAGCGGACCATCCGCTTCCACCCCAGCCCGTAGCAGCGGTGCTTCCGGTTGTACGGGTTGTACTCGATGTCGAGCGCGGGCGGCAGCGTCCAGCCGTCCGCCCGCCAGTCGCCGCCGTGCCGCACGAAGTACGACGCCTGCCGCGCGCCCGAGGAGCGGTCCGGGCGTGCGAAGTGGTACGAGCCGCGGATCAGCCCCGCACGGCGCGCGCCGGCGTACTGCCGGTGGAAGTAGGGGTTGCGGTAGGTCGTCGACTCGGTCGCCTTGACGTAGGTGAACCGGGCGCCCTCCGACCGCGCGGCCGGCCAGTCGACGTGCTTCTGGTGTGACGAGACGTCGTGCCCCATCGGCAGCCCCAGCGAGGTCGCGGGCGACCCGGCGGGCACGGCGGACGCGTCCTGGGCGCCCGCGAGGGCCAGCGCGGCGGCGGCGAGGGCGGCGGCGCGGCGGCGGGAGCGGGAGGGTGTGCGGTCACGGACCATGCGTCCCCCTGGAGTGGCGGTGGACCGTCGTTCGGGCGATCGGGAAAGCTCATTGAATGACCGGCACTCCCGGGAACCAGGCCGATTCCGGACGGTTCAGACCAGGTCCACTCGTTCGGGGGCACGACTTCCGGCCGGAAACGGGCGCCCGGACCGCCCCCGCCGGTCCGGCTGGCAGGATCGCGGCATGGCGGAACAGCGGCGGGGCACGCACGGCACGGACGGCACGGAGGGTGGGCACGGGGCGGACGAGGCCGGTGAGGCCGCCGGGGCCGCGGGCACCGCATGGGCCCCCGAGGCGTACGGAGAGGCTGCGGCCGCCTGGGAGGCGCTGGTCGCGACGGCCCGCCGTACCGTCGCCGACGGCCTGGTCGTCGGCACCTCCGGCAACGTCTCGGCGCGCGTCGGCGACCTCGTGCTGGTCACACCCTCCGGCGTGCCGTACGACCGGCTGACCCCCGCCGACATCACCGGCGTCGACCTCGCCGGACGGCAGGTCGTCGGCACGCTCGTGCCGACCAGCGAACTGCCCCTGCACCTCGCCGTCTACCGCACCACCGACGCCCGCGCCGTCGTCCACACCCACGCCGTGCACGCCACGGCCGTCTCCACCCTCGTGACCGAGCTGCCCCCGGTCCACTACATGGCCGGCGCCCTCGGCGGCGTCGTCCGCGTCGCGCCCTACGCGACCTACGGCACCGACGAACTGGCGCGGAACATGCTCCGGGCCCTCGACGGCCGCTCCGGCTGCCTGCTGCAGAACCACGGCACGGTCACCCACGGCGCCACGCTCGACGAGGCCTACGACCGCACCGCCCAGCTCGAGTGGATGTGCCGCCTGTGGCTGACGGCGTCCTCCGTGCCGGGGCTGACGCCCAGCCTGCTGACGGAGGCACACATGGCCGAAGCCGGGGCACGTTTGAAGGGGTACGGCCAACGGAGGTGACCCCTTGCCGCCCAGCCCCTCGTTCCAGCCCCTGCTCGACCGGCTCGCACACGTGCTGCCCGCGCCGCTGCGCCGCGCCGCCGGCCCGCCGCGCCGCGGGCGTCCCGCGCTGCCGAGGCCGCGCCCGCCGCGCACGCTCCCGCCCCGGCCCGCCCTTCCACTGGCCGTGCGCACGGACCGCCCCGACACTGGAGCCGTGCGCACCGTCAGAGCCACCGCCGCCGCACTCACCGCCGTGCTGGCCGCCGGCGCGGCCTCCGTGGCCGCCGGTCGACTCGCCAGCGACGCCGCGCTGAAGGCGCCCGCGGGTCGTCCCCTGCCCACCGAACCCCGGCTCACCGTGCACGGCACGGCCCCCGGCCGGATCACCCTCACCCGTGATCTCGCCTCGCTGCGTCCGGGCACCTACGGCCTGGCCGGCGACGGCTCGCACGCGGTCGTCGGGCCCGTGCTCGGCACGGCCGCGGAGACCGCCGACACCGTCGTACGGCGCCTGGAGCGGGTCACGCACGGCAGCTTCGCGCCCGGTGCCGCCGTCTGGCTCACTCCGAACGTGTACGTCGGCAACCCGGCCGCAGCCCTGGGGCTCGACTTCGCCGACGTGGACGTGCCGGGGGAGCTCGGCCCCCTGCCCGCCTGGTTCGTGCCCGGCAGCCGGGACATGTGGGTGATCGCCGTGCACGGCCTCGGCACCACCCGCGAGCAGGCCCTGAACGTCATGGAGTTCCTGCACGGCCGCCGGCTGCCGGTCCTCGCGCTCTCCTACCGCGGCGACCTCGGCGCGCCGCGCCCGCCCGACGGCCTGAACCACCTGGGCGAGACCGAGTGGCGCGACCTGGACGCGGCGATCCGCTACGCCGTGCGCTACGGCGCCCGCCGGGTGGTGCTGCTCGGCTGGTCCACCGGCGCCACCATGGCCCTGCGCGCCGCCGAGCACTCCGCCGTGCGCGACCGGGTCGCCGGCCTCGTCCTGGACTCACCCGTCCTCGACTGGGAGGCCACCCTGCGCGCCCTCGCCCAGGCCCGGCACACCCCGGAGCCGCTGCTGCCGCTCGCGGTGCGCGCCGCGCAGGGCCGGGCCGGTCTGCACGCCGACCGGTCCGCCGGGACGGTCGTCTTCGACCGGATCGACCTGCCCACCCTGATCATTCACGGCCCGGACGACGCGGTCGCCCCCTGGGAGTACTCCCGCCGCCTGGCCGACCGCCGCCCCGACCGGGTGGCCCTGCACACGGTCGCCCAGGCCTCGCACGCGGCGATGTGGAACGCCGACCCCGAGGAGTACGAGGAACGCCTGCGCCGCTTCCTGACCCCCCTGATGTAGGCCCCGCCCGGCCCGGTGGCTTCCGGCTCTCCCGCGACGCGTCGCGGGACACGTCGTGGAACGCGTCGTGCAACGCGTTGCGAGAACGAGTCGGAAGCCCCGGTTCCAGGGGTTCCGTTTACGGGCGTACCACTGGCCTGATCATGACCGTTCCCCCGGCATCGGACCCGGTGCGTTGGCCAGCCCCGTCGCCCCCCGTGACATTCCGTTTGGGTTTTCGGACCGTCAACCGGAAGACTGCACCCGTGACGTCCCGTATCCCGCGCGACTCCAGGCTTCGAATCGTCCGACCGCGACCCCTGGCCGCCGCCCCCACAGCTGTGAACCAGCGGCGCCCGCGCCGCCCCGCACCCCGGCCGCCGGAGGGCACCCCCGCGCCCGCGGAACTGGCCAGAATGGCGCGCACCGGACTGGCCGGCGCGGTCCGGGTGGCCCGCTGGGCCGACGCCGCCCTCGGGCCGGGGAGCGACGCCGCCACGGCCGACGGCAAGGCCACCCTCTCCGACGCCACCGCCGAGCGCGCCGCCGCCGACCTCGGCCTCGACGTCACCCGGGTCCGCGCCGAATGGGACACCGCCCGCCTCGCCGGGCTGGTCGAGGTGCACGGGGACAGCGCACGCCCCGGCTGGCGCCTGCGCGCCTGGGACCGCGACGACAGCGCCGTGCTGCGCGGCTGGGTGGCCCTCTTCGACGCCTGGTCGCTCGCCTGCCCGGAACCCGCGGACCACGAGCCGGCCGCCGTCGCCGAGGTCGTCTCGGCCATGCCGCAGGTGCTCTCCTTCCTCCAGCTCTCCGCCGGGCCCGTCCCGGTGGAGCAGCTCCTCGACCTGCTCCAGCAGCGGGTCACGGAACTGCGCACCGAGCGCTGCGAGGTCTCCTACGAGCCCGGCTCCGCCGAGTCCGCCGGCCCCGTCGAGCCGGCGCCCGGGGACACCCCGCTGCCGCCCCTGCTCGGCTGGGCCCTGCGCGCCCTCGCCTCCGTCGGCGCCCTGACCTGCGGCGACAACCAGGCCACGCTCACTCCGCTGGGCAGCTGGGCGGTCTGGGTCAAGCTGGAGCAGATCTGCGTGGCCGCCCAGAGCCCCGCCGGGAACATCGAGCAGTCCGCCGAGGACATGCTCCGCGGCTGCGCCCAGCTGCGGCCCAACGCCGCCCGCGCCGAGTACCGAGCCTGGCTGGCCGCCCGTCCCGTCGGCAGCGCCGTCACCGAACTGCTCGCCGCCGCCCGCGGCGAGGACGCCCTGCTGCGCGGCCTCGCCTTCGAGGCGCTGCGCGTCGTCGGCGCCCCCGCCGAACCCGACGTACGGTCCGTCGTGGACGACCCGGCGCTGCGGCCGTACGCCCTGCTGTGGCTCGCCGAGCACGACGGCGTCGACCCGGAGGACGCCCACGAGGTCCTCACCCGCGAGGAGGCCACCTGGCTGTGGGTCGACACCGCGGCCGCCGTCGCCGACCACGGCGAGACGACGATGCTGGTACGGCACCTGGAGGCCGCGGTGCAGCCCACCGTCCCCGTGCTGCTGGACGAGGTCCGCGCCGTCGGCCACCCGCGCACCGTGCAGGTCCTGGTCGCGCTCGCCGCCGCCCACCCGGACCCGGCCCTCGCCAAGGCCGTGCGCCGGGCCGCCTTCCAGGTGCACACCGGGGGATAGCCGGCGGGCGCCGGGACCGGGCCGCTCAGCCGCCGATCTCGGGGGCGTACGTGCCGAAACTCCAGATGTTGCCCTCGGCGTCCCGGGCCAGGTAGTCCCGCGAGCCGTAGTCCTGGTCCGTCGGGGGCAGCAGGATCTCCACGCCGTGCTCCACGGCCCGCTGGTGATGGGCGTCGACGTCGTCCACGACGACGTACACCCCCGCAGGACCCGCGCCCCTCATCGCCGAGTCGAACAGGCCGCCGCGGCCCTTGGAGCCGACCATCACCGCGCCCCTGCCCTGGACCAGCTCGGCGTGCATCACCGTGCCGTCCTGCGCCTCGTACACCGACAGCTCGGTGAACCCGAAGGCCTCGGTGAGCTGCCGGATCGCCGCCTTGGCGTCCGCGTACAGCAGCGTCGGGTAGATGCTCGGCCGTCCGCCGGTGCCTGCCATGCCGATCACTCCTCGGTGTGTCGGTCCTGCCCTGGTCCTGCCGTGATCCCGTCGTGCCCCGCCCCGGTTCCGAGTCTCGCAGTCGCCACCGACGACGCCCCGCGCCGCGGCCCGAACACGCGCACGTAGAAAAACCGCTTGCACGGCCCCGTTAGAATTGCCTCCATGGCCATTCTCCTCGCGCATTAGACGGCGGGAACGTCCTCAGCCGCCCACCCGCCACCCACGTACGTCCTGGAGTCTGTCCGTGATCTCCGCCTCCGGTATCGAGCTGCGCGCCGGTGCGCGCGTCCTCATCGAGAACGCCACCTTCCGCGTCGCCAAGGGCGACCGCATCGGCCTCGTCGGCCGCAACGGCGCAGGCAAGACCACCCTGACCAAGGTCCTCGCCGGCGAGGGCATCCCGGCCGGCGGCACCGTGACCCGCTCCGGCGAGGTCGGCTACCTGCCGCAGGACCCCCGCACCGGCGACCTCGACGTCCTCGCCCGCGACCGCGTCCTGTCCGCCCGCGGCCTCGACGTGCTGATCCGCAAGATGCGCGACAACGAGCAGCGCATCGCCAACGGCAAGGGCGCCACCCGCGACAAGGCCATGAAGCAGTACGAGCGCCAGGAGACGGAGTTCCTCACCAAGGGGGGCTACGCGGCCGAGGCCGAGGCCGCGACCATCGCCGCCGCGCTCAACCTCCCCGACCGCGTGCTCGGCCAGCCCCTGCACACGCTCTCCGGCGGTCAGCGCCGCCGTATCGAGCTGGCGCGCATCCTCTTCTCGGACGCCGACACCCTGCTGCTCGACGAGCCGACCAACCACCTCGACGCGGACTCGATCATCTGGCTGCGCGACTACCTGAAGACCTACCGCGGCGGCTTCATCGTGATCTCCCACGACGTCGACCTGGTCGAGACGGTCGTCAACAAGGTGTTCTACCTGGACGCGAACCGGTCCCAGATCGACGTCTACAACATGGGCTGGAAGCTCTACCAGCAGCAGCGCGAGGCCGACGAGAAGCGCCGCAAGCGGGAGCGCGCCAACGCCGAGAAGAAGGCCGCCGCCCTGCACTCGCAGGCCGACAAGATGCGTGCCAAGGCCACCAAGACGGTCGCCGCCCAGAACATGGCGCGCCGCGCCGACAAGCTGCTCTCCGGCCTGGAGGCGGTCCGCCAGTCCGACAAGGTCGCCAAGCTCCGCTTCCCCGAGCCCGCGCCCTGCGGCAAGACCCCGCTGATGGCGGAGGGACTGTCGAAGTCGTACGGCTCGCTGGAGATCTTCACCGACGTCGACCTGGCCATCGACAAGGGCTCCCGGGTCGTCATCCTCGGCCTCAACGGCGCCGGCAAGACCACCCTGCTGCGCCTGCTCGGCGGTGTGGAGCGGCCCGACACCGGCGAGGTCGTGCCCGGCCACGGCCTCAAGCTCGGCTACTACGCCCAGGAGCACGAGACCCTGGATCCCGAGCGCACGGTCCTGGAGAACATGCGCTCGTCCGCCCCCGACATGGACCTCGTGGAGGTCCGCAAGGTGCTGGGCTCGTTCCTGTTCTCCGGGGACGACGTCGACAAGCCGGCCGGCGTCCTGTCCGGCGGTGAGAAGACCCGTCTCGCCCTGGCCACGCTGGTCGTCTCCGCCGCGAACGTCCTGCTCCTCGACGAGCCGACCAACAACCTCGACCCCGCCAGCCGTGAGGAGATCCTCGGCGCGCTGCGCACCTACAAGGGCGCGGTCGTGCTCGTCACCCACGACGAGGGCGCCGTCGAGGCGCTCCAGCCCGAGCGGATCATCCTGCTGCCGGACGGCGTCGAGGACCTGTGGGGCTCCGACTACGCGGATCTCGTCGCCCTGGCGTGACCCGGGAGTGACCGGGACGGCCCGGGCGAGGACTGATCCACTGCGTATGGATCATTCGGCCTAGCCGTGATCCACCATCTGTGTGAGATCTCCTCGTATCGAGGTGTGTCGTACACCGATTTCGCGGCCGATCCCCTCTCTGTCCGGGGATCGGCCGCCGCGCTTCGCTGACCTGGCACTTCGCGAATCAGCCCGGCCGGGCCGCCGCATACGCCATGGCGGAATCCCCGGTTCCTGATGTGGGGATGCGCTCCTGTCGTCACAACGATGTCTCACGGACCTTGCCGAATGGGTGGCCATCCCGCCCCGGAGGGGTGATCATGAGGAGACCAGAGCGCACTTCCCATGAGGAGGCACGGGTGGCCGAGACTCTGAAGAAGGGCAGCCGGGTGACCGGCGCCGCGCGCGACAAGCTCGCGGCAGACCTGAAGAAGAAGTACGACTCCGGTGCGAGCATCCGGGCGCTGGCCGAAGAGACCGGCCGCTCGTATGGCTTCGTGCACCGGATGCTCAGCGAGTCGGGCGTCACGCTCCGTGGGCGTGGCGGAGCGACACGGGGCAAGAAGGCCGCAACGTCCTGACTCCGGGCGGCCCACCGTCTTCGATGGTGACCATCCGGTCGGTCCGCCCCCAGGGTCCCTGACGGGCCCGGGGGTGCCCCTTGATCGGCCGGGTGGTTACTGTGCAGTCACTTGGCATGCCGTCGGCATGCGCGACGACTGCACCCACCGGAGGCGCCCCATGGCTTCGCCCGACCAGGACCTCGCTCCTGTACTCGACAAGGACGGCGTACGGCTCACCGTCGACGACGCGCTCGCCACGGTGACGCTGACCAACCCGGCCAAGCGCAACGCGCAGAGCCCCGCCCTGTGGCGGGCGCTCACCGAGGCCGGCCGGCTGCTGCCGGGCTCCGTCCGTGTCGTGGTGCTGCGCGGCGAGGGCAGGTCCTTCTCCGCTGGGCTGGACCGTCAGATGTTCACCCTGGAGGGGATTCCGGGCGAGCCGACCTTCACCGATCTCGCGCGCCGTGACGACGCCGAGCTCGACGCGTCCATCGCCGAATTCCAGGAGGCGTTCACCTGGTGGCGGCGCAGCGACATCGTGTCCGTCGCCGCCGTCCAGGGGCACGCCATCGGTGCCGGGTTCCAGCTCGCGCTCGCCTGCGACCTGCGGGTCGTCGCCGACGACGTGCAGTTCGCCATGCGCGAGACCGCCCTCGGCATCGTTCCCGACCTGACCGGCACGCATCCGCTGGTCGGCCTCGTCGGGTACGCCCGCGCGCTCGAGATCTGCGTGACCGGACGGTTCGTCGGCGCCGAGGAGGCGGTGGCGTCCGGGCTGGCCAACCTCGCGGTGCCCGCCGGGGAACTCGACGGCGCCGCGCGGGACCTGTCCGCCGCGCTGCTCTCCGCGCCGCGGGACGCGGTCGTGGAGACCAAGGCACTGCTGCGGGGTGCGGCCGGCCGCACCTACGACGAGCAGCGGGCCGCCGAGCGCGCTGCCCAGAGCCGGCGGCTGCGGGACCTGGCCGGCATCGGCGAATGAGCCGTCGCGGGCCCCGTGACAGCCGTCTCCGGACCCGGTGACTGCCGTCCCGGGGCCCGGTGACTGCCGTCCCGGACCCGGTGACCGCCGTTTCGGGCCCTGTGACGCACCGGCCGGTGGTGATGCCACCGGCGGTGCGGTCACTCCACGTCGGTGACCAGCACCGTCACCGCCGGGTGATCGTCGAAGGCGTCGCGGACCGCGATCCGCACCAGACGGGCCACGTCCACGGCCCGGTGCCCCGCGCCCGTCGTCAGTTCCACGCGCACCTGCCGGCGGGGCAGTGACGTGCCGACGGTGCTCCGCTCGATGCGCACCGCGCGGCCGAGTCCGCCGAGCGAACCGGTCAGCCGGGCCACCCCGGGCACCGCGAGCGCGGCCACGACCGCCCGGGCCTCGTCCGGGTCCGCCGCCTCCCGGGCGGCCTGCGGCCGCCGCACGGCGCGGGCCGCCCCGGGCCGCCCGTCGGCGGGCTCCGGCGCGTCCGTCTCCAGCAGGCCCGTCACCCTCAGGTCCACCTCCGTGACGGCGAGACCGAGGCGTTCGGCCGCGGCCGCCGCCAGCACCAGGCGCAGTCGCGCGGCCGTCTCCGGCAGCGGCTCCGTGGCGCCTGCCGCGAAGTCCGCCGTCACCCGGAGGGAGCCGGGCGGCAGGGCGCCCGGCGGCGGCGCCACCACCGGTTCCTGGACGTCGTCGGGATCGGCCGACGTGATCCGCAGCGCACCCAGCCGTACCCCGGGCAGGTCCGCCGCCGCGGCGGCCAGTACCGCCGCGGCCGCCCCCTCGGCGATCCACGCGCCGTCGCGCGGTCCGCCGAGCGGCAGCAGCCTGCCCAGCGCCAGTTGGTGCCTGACACCCTTTGTCCACCCGTCCGTCATTCCTCCAGCCTGCCGTATCCCCGGCGCGCAACCGCGCATCCTTGCTTACGGTGGTCGCAGGACGACGACCGAAAGGGACGTACGGCGATGACCGAGATGACGACGACCCCAGACGGTGACAACGAGCCCCAGGTGTCGACCCGCAAGCCCACCCGGCGGGGCGGCGGTGACCCGGCGACCCGGGGAAGGACCACCATCGCCGACGGCGTGGTGGAGAAGATCGCCGGTCTCGCGGCACGGGACGTGGTCGGCGTCCACGCCATGGGCAGCGGGCTGTCCCGCACCCTCGGTGCCGTGCGCGACCGGGTGCCGGGCGGCTCGAAGTCCGTGAGCCGGGGTGTGAAGGCCGAGGTCGGCGACGTGCAGACGGCGCTCGACCTGGAGATCGTCGTGGACTACGGCGTGTCGATCGGCGACGTCGCCCGCGCGGTGCGGGAGAACGTGGTCGCCGCCGTGGAGCGCATGACCGGACTCGAGGTGGTCGAGGTCAACATCGCGGTGAGCGACGTCAAGCTCCCCGAGGAGGAGGAAGAGGAGGAGCTCCAGCCGCCCCGCATCCAATGAGGCCTCCTCGGCCTCGCGTCCGCGTCCCTGACCAGCTGAGGAGCACCGCATGAGCATGGCCATGGTCGGCATGATCGCCGGAATGGCGCTGGGCTTCGCCGGCTGGTTCGGCGGGTTCGGGGCCTTCGTGCTGGTCGCGGCGCTGGGCGCCGTCGGCCTCGTCGCCGGCCGGTTCCTGGAGGGCGACCTGGAACTCGGCGACTTCTTCCGCACCCGCGACGACCGGCGCGACCGGCGGCGGTGACCGCCTTGAGCGCGGAGACCGGCACGGCGCGCCCGCCCCTGACCGTGGTGCCGCCCGGCGAGCGCGGCGCCCTCAGGATCGCCGACCGGGTCGTCGCGAAGATCGCCGCGCAGGCGGCGCGCGAGGCGCTCGCCCCGCTGCCCTCCGGCGCGGCGGCCCCGCACGCCACCGTGGTCGTGCACCACGACTCGGCCCGCGTCCGCGTCCATCTGGAACTGGGCTACCCGGGTGACATCGGCGCCCGCTGCGTCGCCGTGCGCCGCCGGGTCGTGGAGCGGGTGGGCGCGCTGCTGGACCTTCAGGTGCCCGAGGTCGCCGTCCGGGTCGAGCGGCTGCACCCGGCACCGGCGCCCGGCGCGCCCCACGGGAGGATCACATGAGCGAGACCGGGCCCCCCGCGGGCGGCACGGCCGGACCGCCCGTCCTCGACGCCGCCGGGCCTTCCGACGGCTCGCCGGCCCCGCGGCCGAGGAGCAGCGGCCGCTTCTGGTCGGCGCGCCGTGTCCCGGCCGGCATCGTGGCCGTGCTCCTGCTGGCCGGTTCGGCGCTGCTCCTGTACGACGTCGTCGCCGTGCGGGCCGGCCGGCCCGCGACGCGGTGGCGCCGGGCACTGGCCCGGCAGCTCGCCGAACGGCCCCTGGACGACATCTGGGTGCTGACCGGGGCGGGCGTGGCCGCCGCCCTCGGCCTGTGGCTGTTCGTGCTCGCCGTCACGCCCGGCCTGCGGAGTCTGCTGCCGATGCGACGCCCGCACCCCGACGTACGCGCCGGACTGCGGCGCGAGGCGGCCGCACAGGTGCTGCGCGACCGGGCCATGGAGGTCTCCGGCGTGCGGTCGGTGCGGGTGCGGCTGCGCCGCGGGCGGGCCGCCGTGCGCGCGCTGGCGCACTTCCGCGACCTCGACGAGGTGCGCGCCGACCTGGACGCCGTGCTCGGCGACGCGGTCGGCGGGCTCGGGCTGAGCCGGGTCCCCGCGCTGTCGGTGCGGGTCCGCCGGGCCGGACGGAAGGGGTGAGGCGGGTGCACCGGGGCGGTGTGAACCGGGTGGTGACCGCGCTCGTGGGTCTGGTGCTGCTCGCCGTGGGCGGCTCGGTGCTGGCAGTGGGCCTGGGCGTGCGCCCGCCCCACTGGTGGCTCCACTCCGGGCCGCACGACGTCCTGCTCAGCAGGGCGGAGCGCACCCACTGGCGGGACGCCGGCTGGTGGTGGCCGACGGTCATCGCCGTGCTGGCCGTGCTGGTGCTGCTCGCCCTGTGGTGGCTCACCGCGATCCTGCGCCGGCGCCGTCTGGCCGAGGTCGTGGTCGACACCGGCGACGGCGAGGGCGCCGTGCTGCGCGGGAAGGCCCTGGAGTCGGCGCTCGCCGCGGACGCGTCCCGGCAGCAGGGCGTGGCCGGCAGCGGCATCCTGCTGACGGGCCGCCGTACGGCACCGGCGGTGAGCGCCCGGCTCCGGCTGGACCCGGCGGTGGATCCCGCGGCGGCGCTGACCGCCTTCACCGGTCAGGCCCTGGCGCACGCCCGGGAGTCGGCGGGCCTTCCGGCACTTCCGGCCGAGGTGCGCCTGGGTGCGGTCGGGCACCGCCCGGAGCGGGTCACCTGACCCTGGCCCGACCGGGGCCCGACCGGCGCCAGACGGTCCGTCAGAACCCGTGCCGCATCCCGCCGTCCACCGGCACCATGATCCCGGTGAGGTAGGAGGCCGCCGGGGACAGCAGGAACGCCCCGACCCGCCCGAACTCCTCCGGCCTGCCGTACCGGCGCAGCGGGATCCGGGACTCGTTGGCGGCCCGGGTGGCCTCGGGGTCGGCGGACAGCCCGTCCAGCTCGCGCACGCGGTCGGTGTCGATGCGGGCCGGCAGCAGCCCGACGACCCGGATGCCCCGCGGTCCCAGCTCGTCCGCGATCGACTTGGCGAACCCGGCGAGCCCGGGCCGCAGGCCGTTGGAGATCGTCAGCCCCGGGATCGGCTCGTGCACCGACCCGGACAGCACGAACCCGATGACCCCGCCGTCCTCCAGCTCGGCCGCGGCCGCGCGGGCGAGCCGCACCGCGCCGAGGAACACCGACTCGAAGGCGCCCTGCCACTGCTCGTCCGTGTTGTCCGCGACGAACCCGGGGGCCGGACCGCCGACGCTCACGAGGACGCCGTGGAAGCCGCCGAAGTGCTCCCGGGCGGCCGCGACGAGCCGCTCGGCGGCCCCCGCCTCGGCGTTGTCGACGGCCACGCCGGCCGCGTTCGGGCCCAGTTCGGCCGCCGCGTCGGCGACCCGCTTCTCGTCCCGGCCGGTGATGACCACCTTCGCGCCGTCGGCGACGAGTTCCCGCGCGACCGCGTTGCCCAGTCCACGGGTGGCTCCGGTGACGACGTACACCCGGTCCTTCAGTCCAAGATCCATGGTTCCTATCCTGCCTGTTCGCCCCCGTAGAGGGCGAGGGCGGTGCTGACCAGCCCGATGTGGCTGAACGCCTGCGGGAAGTCGCCCCCACCATCACCTTGGAGTGCACGAAGTGGCGCCGACCACCGCGCACCTCCCACAGCCCCTCGTCGGGCTGCCGCCACGCCGACACCAGGAACTTCATCAGCGCGCACCGGGGGTGCGCCGGGGGAGTGAGGTACCGGGGCGGGGCCGTCACACGGCGGCCGGCTGCTCCTCCGGGTCGTGCTCGGCCGCGGCCTCCTCGCGGTCCCGAAGCTCACGCCGGACGAGGAACCACCAGCCCACCGGGACCGCCGCGGCGAACAGCCACCACTGGAGCATGTACGCGTAGTTCAGCGGCGCGTCCTCGCTGCCGGGGTCGGAGATCTGCTCCGGGGAGCCGCCCTTGGCGCCCGGGGCCGTCTGCTCGACGTACCCGCCGAGCACCTGGGCGCCGAGCCGCCGTGCCTCCTCCGCGCTGTTGATCAGCATGATCTGCCGGTCCGGCAGGCCCTTGACGTTCTTGATGCCGCTCGCGGCGGTGGTCTCGTCGGCCATCAGCCGTCCGCTGACGGTGGTGCGACCGGCGGGCGGCGCGGGGATCCGGGGGAAGTCGGTCTGCGCGCCGTTCGCGGGGATCCAGCCCCGGTTGACCAGCAGCACCTTCTTGTCCGGGAGGACGAACGGGGTCAGGACGTGGAAGCCGACCTCGCCGTCGGAGCTGGTCCGGCGCCGGACCACGACCTCGCGGGCGGTGTCGAAGGTGCCGGTCGCGGTGACCGTGCGGTACCTCTCGGTGCGGCTGACGGCGTGGCCGGGGGAGGTGAGCCGCTCCACGGGGACCGGCTCGGCGTGCAGTGCGCCGGAGACCAGGTTGTTGCGCGCGGTGCGCTCCTCGTACCGGTGCTGCTGCCAGAAGCCGAGCCTTATCATCGCCGGGATCAGCGCGATCGCGACGAGGGTGAGGATCACCCACTGGCGGGACAGCAGGAAGCGGTAGCGGTGCACCCCACGACGTTACCTCCGGGCCGTGGGGTGCCGTGCGCCGGGTACCGCGTCACACCCGGTCCACCACCCCCGTCCGGCCCTCCGCCCGGGCGCAGTGGGCGCCGCAGTACCAGTGGCCCTCCACCTCCACGCCCTGCCCGATGATCTGCACCCGGCAGTGCTCGCAGATGGGGGCCATGCGGTGGATCGCACAGGAGAAGCAGTCGAACACGTGGACTGCGCCCTGGGCGTGGACCTCGAAGGTCATTCCGTAGTCATTGCCGCAAACTTCGCATCTCGCCATGCGCCACAGGGTGAGCCGTCGCCGGTCCCCGGGCGAGCGGACGCGGGGCGAGTCGCCGGGAATCACCCGTCCGTACGGTCGGCCCGGTGGCCGCCGTCACCCGTCGGCGGGCTCCACATCACGCAGCAGCTGCCCGAACGCGGCCTCGTCGACGACCGGCGTGCCGAACTGCCGCGCCTTGACCACCTTCGAGGTGCCCGACTCGGGATCGTTGGTGACCAGGAGGCTGGTCAGCCGCGACAGACTGGTCGCCACGTGCAGCCCGGCCTCGGTCGCCCGGTCCTCCAGCAGCTCACGCTCGGTGGAGGTGTCCCCGGAGAACGCCACCCGCATGCCCTGTTTGAGGCGTTTGCCGTCCTCGTAGCGGCCCGGGTTGGGGTAGGGGCAGGCGGGCCGCTTCCGGGACGGACGCCAGCTCGACGGCTGGTGGCCGCCGTACCCGCCGCTCGCCTGTCGGCCGATCCGGGGCGTGTCCGACCACTCCGTCAGCGGCCGGCACTCCAGCAGCGGCAGCCGGACGCCGTCCGCCGCCGCGGCCCGCAGGCTGGGCCGGAACGCCTCGGCCAGCACGCGCGCGTCGTCCAGCGCGTGGTGCGCCCGCCGCTGGACCACCCCGAAGTGCGCCGCCAGCGACTCCAGCTTGAAGTTGGGCAGTGGCAGCCCCAGCTCTTTGGACAGCGCGATGGTGCACAGCCGCTGCCGCACCGGTGCCTCGCGCCGGGCGCGCGCGTACTCGCGGGCGATCATCTGCCAGTCGAAGACCGCGTTGTGCGCGACCAGGACCCGGCCGTCCAGCCGGGCGGCGAACTCCTCGGCCACGTCCGCGAAGAGGGGCGCCCCCTCCAGCACCTCGCTCGTCAGGCCGTGTATCCACACGGGCCCCGGATCGCGCTCCGGGTTGACCAGGGTGTACCAGTGGTCCTCGACCTCGCCGCGCCCGTCCAGCCGGTAGACGGCCGCCGAGATGATCCGGTCGTCCCGGGCCAGGCCGGTGGTCTCCACGTCAACGACCGCGTATCCCTGCGGATACGCGGCCGGCCACAGGGTGGGGGAGGACACTGCGGTCGCACGGTCTTCGAGCATGGTCACTGAGGATACGGGCCGCCACCGACAGTTCCGTCCCCCAGGGGCGTACGCCGCCTCCGCGCGCCCGCCCGGCCGCTCGGCGGTCGTACGCGCGTACGTGTCCGACGAGTTGCGGAAAGTCCGCCATGTCCCTTTGGTGAGCGGCGGCGCCGGCCGGCCCGCGTGCCGATCGGTCCGTGCACGTCTCTTCACCCCGTTCGCCGGCTGCGGTAACTGTGTGACAGATGACGGCCCGTCAGAAACGGCGGGAGCGTCAGGGACGTCGGGAGAAGGGCGGTACGGCGTATGGCACGCGTACGGTACGGCGCACGGACCGAACGGGAGACCGCCGCCACCCGCACGGCGGCCGCCCGGCTCCCGGACATCTGGTCCACCGGGGTGACCGCCCTCTGGGAGACCGACCCCGACGCGGTCGCGGCGGTGCTGCCACCACCCCTGAAGCCCACCGGCAGCCCGCTCGTCCGCGTGAGCATCAGCGAGGTCGCGCTCCCGGGATACCCGCTCGGCGCCGGCTCCGTCGCGGTCGCCGCCGCCCACGGCGCGGTCGACGGCTGGTACCCGCTGGTGATGCCGATGACCCACGAGCGCGCCCTGACCGGCGGCCGCGAGGTCTTCGGGGAACCCAAGAAGCTCGGCCGGGTGGCCGTCGAGCGCGATGGCCCCGCCCTGCGGGCCTCGCTGGAACGGCACGGCATCGCCTTCGTGGAGGTGCGCGGCACGGTGAGCGGAGCGCTGCCCCTGCCGGAGCCGTCGCGCAGGACCGACTTCTACTTCAAGTTCCTCCCCGCAGTGGACGGTTCCGGCTTCGACGGCGACCCCGTCCTGGTGCACTGCGTACGGCACGAACGGGTGCGCAGACTGGAGCGGATCACCGGCGACGTGGTCCTGCGCGAGTCCGCCTTCGACCCCGTCGCCGACCTCCCGGTGCTGCGCCTGCGCGAGATCACCGCGGGCGAGCGGACCAGCGACCAGAGCGGCCGGGTCGCCGAACGGGTCGACGCCCGGGCCCTGCTGCCGTACGTCCACCAGCGCTACGACGACCCGCTCCAGGCCCACGACGGACCCCCCGAGAGGAGCACGTGATGGACCTGCGCCCGGGACAGGTCGCCGTCGTCACCGGCGCCGCGAGCGGCATCGGCCTCGCCCTGGCCGCGCGGTTCGCCGCCGAGGGCCTGAAGGTCGTCCTCGCCGACGTCGAGGAGGCCGCGCTGGAGAAGGCCGCCGCCGGCCTGCGCGCCCGGGGCGCCGACGTGCACGCGCGCGTGACCGACGTCGGCGTGCGCGAACAGGTCGTGGCCCTGGCCGAGTCGGCGTACGACACCTACGGCGCCGTGCACGTCCTGTGCAACAACGCCGGGGTCGGCTCGGGCGCCGAGGGCCGGATGTGGGAGCACGACCCGAACGACTGGCGGTGGGCCTTCGCCGTCAACGTCTGGGGCGTCTTCCACGGCATCCAGGCGTTCGTCCCCCGGATGATCGGCTCCGGGCAGCCCGGCCACGTCGTCAACACGTCCTCCGGCGACGGCGGCATCGCACCCCTGCCGACCGCCTCGGTGTACGCGGTCACCAAGGCCGCCGTCGTCACCATGACCGAGTCCCTGTACGCCCATCTGCGGGCCGAGCACGCGCGCGTGGGCGCCTCCGTGCTCTTCCCCGGGCCGCACATGCTGCGCACCGGCCTGTGGGAGTCGTACCGCAACCGCCCCGACCGCTACGCCAAGCGGCGGCCCCGCAGGACGCCGTACCGCAGCCTCGGCCAGTGGGAGGCCGCCATGCGCGCGGCCGGTCACGAGGTCCGCTACACCCCCGTCGAGGAGGTCGCGGACCTGGTCGTGGACGGCGTCCGGGCCGACCGGTTCTGGCTGCTGCCGGCGAGCGAGCACAGCGACGACCGGATCCGCGCGCGGGCGCGCTCGATGCTGGAGCGCGCCGCCCCGTCGTACCTCGAGAGCTTCATCCTGGACTGAGAGGGGGTCGTGGTGGCCGACCGTGACCCGTACCTGATCATCTCCTCCGACTGCCACGCCGGACCGCCCACCGAGCGGTACCGGCCCTACCTGGAGTCACGCTTCCACCGGGACTTCGACGAGTTCCTCGCGGGCCGCGACCGGCGCCGCGAGGACATGACACGGCTCGGCATCCGCGACGAGGCGTTCGCCGAACGGTGGTTCCACGACCACGAGGAGGGACTGCGCGGCGGCTGGGACAGCGCGCGGCGCCTGAAGGAACTCGACGGGGACGGAGTGGCCGCCGAGGTCGTCTTCCCGGACGCCGACGCCGTGGACAGCCGCACCGCCGCGCCCTTCGGCGTGGGCCTCGGCCTGTCCGGCGACCACGACCCCGCACTCGGCATGGCGGGCGCCCGGGCGCACAACCGCTGGCTCGCCGACTTCGTCTCCGCCCGCCCCGAACGGCACTGCGGGGTCGCCCTGCTGCCCGTCACGGCCCCCGTCGAACAGGTCGTCGCCGAGATCCACCGGGCCCGGGAGTCCGGGCT
Organism: Streptomyces sp. WI03-4A; assembly: GCF_033792105.1. NCBI lineage: Bacteria > Bacillati > Actinomycetota > Actinomycetes > Kitasatosporales > Streptomycetaceae > Streptomyces > Streptomyces sp. WI03-4A. The sequence continues at coordinate 40,200 of NZ_JARAUO010000041.1, read as the reverse complement.
GCGCGCCTTGATGATCCCCGCCATGTGGGGCGCCAGGGAGCCGTACCACGACCGCCGCTACGACCCGGTGTGGGCGGCCGCCGCCGCGTGCGGCATGCCCGTGCTCACCCACTCGGGGGCGGCCCCGCGCGAGGAGTACGGCGACCACCTCGGCATCTACGTGAGCGAGGTGACCTGGTGGCCCGCCAGGCCGCTGTGGTTCCTGCTCTGGTCCGGCGTCCTCGAACGCCACCCCGGACTGCGGTTCGGCATCGCGGAGTCGGGCTGCTGGTGGCTGCCGAACCTGCTGTGGTTCATGGACCGCCTCTACCTCGGCGCGCACGGCGGCAAGAAGCTCTCCCCGTTCCGGGAGCTGAGCCGCCCGCCGCACGAGTACCTCGACCGGCAGGTCTTCGTCTGCGCCACCAACACCAAGCGGCGCGAGCTGGCCCAGCGCTACGAGATCGGCGTCGACAACATCCTCTGGGGCAGCGACTTCCCGCACCCCGAGGGCACCTGGCCGGACACCCGAGGCTGGCTGCGGCGCACCTTCCACGACATCCCGGTGACCGAGACCCGCCGGATGCTCGGCCTCGCGGCGGCCGAGGTCTTCGGCTTCGACGTGCCCACCCTCGCCCCGCTGGCCCGGCGCATCGGCCCCACCCCCGCCGACCTCGGCCAGCCCGCCGACCAGAGCGCCGTGGAGGCGTCCTGGGCGCGCTCGCGCGAGACCGGCCGGCACTGGCTGACCGGCCACGACTTCCCGGTGCTGGGGGCGACCCGATGAGCGACCGCTACACGGTGATCTCCGCCGACTGCCACGCCGGGGCCGACCTCCTGGACTACCGGCCGTACCTGGACAAGCGGTACCACGACGACTTCGACCTCTGGGCGGCCACCTACGTCAACCCCCACGAGGACCTGCTCGCCGACTCCGCCGACCGGAACTGGAACTCGGAACGGCGCCTCGCCGAGCTGGAGTCCGACGGCATCGTCGCCGAGGTCGTCTTCCCCAACACGATCCCGCCCTTCTTCCCGTCCGGCTCCCTCATGGCCCCGCCGCCCACCACCGAGGACTTCGAACGGCGCTGGGCCGGACTGCGCGCCCACAACCGCTGGCTCGCCGACTTCTGCGCCGCCGCGCCCGGCCGCCGCGCGGGCGTCTTCCAGATCCTCCTCGGAGACGTCGAGGAGGCCGTCCGGGAGATCCGCTGGGCCGCCGCGGCCGGCCTCAAGGGCGGCCTGATGCTGCCCGGCACCCCGCCCGGCAGCGGACTGCCCGAGCTGTACTCGCGCACCTACGACCCGATCTGGGCCGCCTGCGCGGAACTCGGCGTCCCCGTCAACCACCACGCGGGCTCGGCCTCACCGCCGCTCGGCGACGAACCCGCCGCCCGCGCGGTCTTCATGGTCGAGACGACCTGGTTCTCCCACCGCGCGCTCTGGCACCTCGTCTTCGGCGGCGCCTTCCGCCGCCACCCGGGACTGCGCCTGGTCCTCACCGAGCAGGGCTCCGGCTGGATCCCCGGCGTCCTCGACATGCTGGACTACTACCACGGCCGCCTCGTCGCGGCCGCCTCCCGGAGCGCCACCGCCGAGGCCAGGTTCGGCGCCGGCCTCGCCGCCGGCATGGGCCGGCCGCCCTCCGAGGTCTGGCACGACAACTGCTATGTCGGCGCCAGCTTCATGCGCCCGCACGAGGTCCCGCTGCGCGACCGCATCGGCGTCGACAAGATCATGTGGGGCAGCGACTACCCGCACGACGAGGGCACCTACCCCTACACCCGCGAGGGCCTGCGCTACGCCTGCGCCGACGTCCCGCGCGCGGAGCTGACGGCCCTGCTCGGCGGCAACGCGGCCCGCGTCTACGGCTTCGACCTCGGCCTGCTGGACCCGATAGCGGCCCGGGTGGGCCCGACCGTGGCCGAGATCGCCGAGCCGCTGCGCGAGCCGCCGGCCGACGCGACGAGCCCGCTCTTCGCCCGGGGGGCGTCGGTGCGGGTGTGGTGAAGGCCCGGGGCGCCGGTGCCACCGGTCCGGCAGCCGGGATGCGATCCTCCGTCCTGTGACGGAACCCACCCACGACGAGGCCCACGCGGGCGCGCTCGGCATCCGGCTGAACTGGCTGCGCGCGGCCGTGCTGGGCGCCAACGACGGCATCGTCTCCACCGCGGGCCTGGTCGTAGGCGTGGCCGGCGCCACCGAGGACCGGGCCGCCCTGCTCACCGCCGGCCTGGCGGGGCTGCTCGCCGGCTCGATGTCCATGGCGGCGGGCGAGTACGTCTCGGTGTCCACCCAGCGCGACTCCGAGATGGCCGCGCTGGCCGTGGAGAAACGGGAGCTGCGCGAGCAGCCGGAGGCCGAGCTGGAGGAGCTGACCGAGATGCTGCGGGTGCGCGGCCTGTCCCGGGGGGTGGCCCGGGAGGCCGCCGAACAGCTCACCGCGCGGGACGCGCTCAGGGCGCACGCGCGCGTGGAGCTCGGCATCGACCCGGACGAGCTGACCAACCCCTGGCACGCGGCCTGGGCCAGCTTCCTGGCCTTCACCGTGGGCGCGCTGCTGCCCCTGCTGGCCATCGTGCTGCCCCCGGCCGCCTGGCGGCTCCCGGTCACCGTGGTGTCCGTGCTGGCCGCGCTCGTCCTCACCGGCTGGAGCAGCGCCCGGCTCGGGGCGGCCGACCCCCGGCGCGCGGTGCTGCGCAACGTCCTGGGCGGCGCGCTCGCGATGCTGGTCACCTACGTCACCGGGAGACTGCTGGGCGCGGCCGGGGTGTGAGGCCCGCGCCGGGCGGCCGCCGCCGTCACCGGGCACCTCGATGAGCGGCCGGGGAACGCGGCGGCGTACCGTGAAGTGCGCCCGACCACCCCCTGGGCGCGTCGCAGTACTCCCCGCACGAGAAGGACCCTCGTTATGCGCGCCACCACCATCCACGCCCCGTACGACATGCGCGTGGAGGACGTGCCCGACCCCATGGTGCAGCTGCCCACCGACGCCGTGGTGCGGGTGCTGCGCTCCTGCATCTGCGGCAGCGACCTGTGGGCGTACCGCGGTGAGGCGGCCCGGCAGCCGGGCCAGCGCATCGGGCACGAGTTCCTCGGCGTCGTCGAGGAGACCGGCTCCGAGGTGGCCACGGTGCGGCGCGGCGACCTGGTGGTCGCGCCCTTCATGTGGTCCGACGGCGTCTGCGACTACTGCCGCGAGGGCCTGACGACCTCCTGCGAGCACGGCGGCTTCTGGGGCGCCGTCGGCTACGACGGCGGGCAGGGCGAGGCCGTGCGCGTGCCGTTCGCCGACGGCACCCTCGTCGGGCTGCCCAAGGAGGCGGCCTCCGACGACCACCTGCTGTCCGCCCTGCTGACCCTCTCCGACGTCCTCGGCACCGGCCACCACGCCGCCCTCGGCGCGGGCGCGCGCCCCGGGGCCACGGTCGCCGTCGTCGGCGACGGCGCGGTCGGCCTGTGTGCGGTGCTGGCCGCCAAGCGGCTGGGCGCCGAGCGGATCATCGCGCTGGGCCGGCACGAGGTCCGCACCGACATCGCGCGCCGGTTCGGCGCCACCGACGTCGTCGCCGAGCGCGGCGAGGCGGCCGTCGAGGCCGTCCGCGAGCTCACCCGCGGCCAGGGCGCGCACGCCGTCGTCGAGGCGGTCGGCACCGAGCAGTCCATGCGCACGGCCGTGAACATCACCCGCGACGGCGGCGCCATCGGCTTCGTGGGCGTGCCCCACGGCAGCGGCACCGGCCTCGACCTCGGCGTCATGTTCGACCGGAACATCGCCCTGCGCGGCGGCGTCGCGCCGGTCCGCGCCTACATCCCCGAGCTGCTGCCCGACGTCCTCGACGGCTCCATCGACCCCTCGCCGGTCTTCGACATGACCGTCGGCGTGGAGGGCGTCCCGGAGGGCTACAAGGCGATGGACGAGCGCACCGCGCTCAAGGTGCTCGTGACCAACGGCGGGTGACGTCCGGCCGGCCGCCCGGCGGGCGTGACGGCACCGCCCCGGCCCGGACGTCTCCGGCCGGGGCCGGGCCCGGCTCGGCGTTCAGTCCCAGGTGGCCGGGCCCGTGCCCCACGGCACGGGAGGCCGTGCCCAGTCGGTGGGGCCGCCTGCGAAGGACACCGGCGGCAGGGCGTGCCGCAGCCGGCCGAGGGGGCTGTCCGTCTCGGCCAGCCAGGGGACCGGGCCCGGGTACCCGGCGTCGTCCGCCGCCGGCTCCGGCCGGACCTCCCGGGTCAGCCAGAGCGCGGTCCGGGCGAGCGCCAGCCGCACCCCGCGGGCGTGTCCGTCGTACGACTGCTCGGTGACCGCCCGCAGGACGGCCGCAGCCAGCAGGTAGCCGGTGCCGTGGTCCAGCGCCTGCGCGGGCAGCGCGCCGGGCTCGCCGGCCGTCCCCTCCGTCGCCGCGATGCCCGTCGCGACCTGCACCAGGCTGTCGAAGCCGCGCCGCCCGCCCCAGGGCCCGTACCCGCCCCACGCCGAGACCTGGGCCACGACCAGCCCCGGGCGCCGCTCGGCGAGCGCGCGCGGGGACAGCCCGAACCGGTCGAGGGCGCCCGGCCGGTAGCCGGTGACCACGACGTCCGCCGAGGCCAGCAGCTCGTCGAAAGTGTCCCGGTCGGCGCCGAGGTCGAGCGTCGCCGAACGCTTGCCGAACCCCGTGTCGGCGTGCTGGTCCGGCAGTTCGGGCAGCCCCGGTGCGTCCAGCCGCAGCACGTCGGCGCCGAGCAGCGCCAGGGTGCGGGTGGCGACCGGACCGGCCAGTACCCGGGTCAGGTCCAGGACCCGCAGCCCGGCGGCGGGCAGCAGGGCAGCGGCGGCCGGGTCGAGCGGCGGCAGCACGCGCGGGGACGCCGGGGCCAGCCGCTCGCTCTCGACCAGGGGCCGTGCGGCGACCTCGGCGGCCTGCTCGTGCGCCGCCCACCGCGCCGGGGTGCGCAAGGCGACGGCGAGACCGCCCGCGCGGTACACCGTCTCCTCCACCTCCAGGGCGGAGCGACCGGCGAGCACGCCGGCGACGTCCGGCGCCGAGGCGTCCGGCCGCAGGTCCAGGGCGCCGAGCAGCCGGGCCCGGTGGTGCGGATAGTTGGCGTGGGTGCGGACCCAGCCGTCGGCCGTCCGCCAGAACCGCGACAGGGGAGCGAAGGCGACCGGCGCCCGCCCGTCGATCTGGAGCAGCCGCTCGCTGTGGAAGGCGGCGGCCACCGCGCCGTCGTCCACCCGCACCCCGGGCACCTCGGCATGCCCGGTCCGCCGCGCCCCGAGTTCGGCGGCGGCCAGCGCGCACGCGCCCACGCAGGCGCGGGCCAGCTCCCGCACGGGAAGCCTCGAGGGCAGCGTCCCCGCCCGCCCGACGGCCGTGACGGCCGGCAGGAGGGCGGGGTCACCGCCGAGCGCCGTCCACGCTGCATATTGATTGGTCATGCGTTAAGCATGCATTATTGATTCAATCAATATGAAGGCGGATCGGTGTACATGGCGGCGTCGGGCAGACCGGCGGGCCCCGTCGCCCTAGCGCACCGCACGCAGCGCGTTCACGACACCGAAGCCGTAGAACCCGTTGACGCGCTTGCCGCCGACGCAGGTGGCGTCCACGACCCCGTCGCCGTTCCAGTCGTAGGGTCCGTCCGGGCAGCCCGGGTTGTCCGCCTGCGCCTTCAGCAGCGCCCGCAGCTGCGCCGGAGTGGCGTGCGGGTGCGCCGACTTCAGCAGCGCGGCCACGGCGGCCACGTGCGGGGACGCCATCGACGTGCCCTGGAGGAAGCCGTACTGGTCGTTCGGCAGCGTGGACAGGATGCGGCCGTTCTGTGACGGCGTGTCCGGGATCTGGTACTTGTCGCCGCCCGGACCGGCCACGTCGATGACGCCCTGCCCGTAGCTGGAGTAGTACGACTTCGCGCCCTTGACGCCCACCGCGCTCACGGTGACCACGCCGGGCAACTGGGTCGGCACGTCGAAGCACTTGTGCGGGTCGACCGTACGGGGCACGGCGGTCGAGTCGTCGGGGCTGGAGTCGTCCTGGATCGCGTGCGAGTCGAGGTCGTCACCCGAGTTGCCGGCCGAGGCCACGTTGAGCGTGCCCTTGCGCTGTGCGTACAGCTGGGCCCTGTTGACCGCGTCCACGATGGCACGTTGATCGGGATCGTCCATGCAGTTGTACAGCCACGGGTCGACGTAGTAGCTGTTGTTGGTGATCTCGATGCCGTGGTCCGCCGCGAACACGAACGCGCAGACCACGCTCTCCGGGTAGAACAGCGAGGTCGCGTCCGGCTGGGCCACCGTGATGCTCGCGACCTTCACCCCGGGCGCCACGCCCGCCACGCCGATGCCGTTGCGGGCCGCGGCTATCTCGCCCGCCACATGGGTGCCGTGGTAGTGGTCGGCGTCCGCCGGCCGCCAGGCGCCGTACGTCGTGTCCGCCTTGCCGCTCACGCAGCTCGCGGACTGGGAGGCGGAGAAGTTCGGGGCTATGTCCGGGTGGGTGTCGTCCACACCCGTGTCGATCACACCGACGGTCACGTTCCGGCTTCCGGGGTTGATCGTGGCGGCCTTGTCCGCACCGATCGCCCGCAGGTCCCACTGGTCGGCCTCGAGGGGTTCCTCGCCCGGCGCCGCACCCTTGGTGATCTTCGCGGCCTCCGCCTTGGACAGGACCCGCACCGCGCCCTCGTCCGTCGTTCCGGCCGGGGCCAGCGGGGCGGTGCGCGTGGCGCCCGCCGAGTCCACGCCCCGCACCGCACGCATCCGGGCGCCGAAGTCGGGGGCCGCGGAGTGCGCGACGATCACACCGATCCGGTCGTAACTCGCCACCACCGTGCCGCCGTTGCGCGTGATCGCCCGCGTCACCGACTCGACCGTGCGGTGGTCCGTCGAGGTGTTGACCACATACGCGAGGTTCGGGCCGTCCGCAGTCCGCGCCGTCGCGGCAGCCGGGGTCGACGCCGAGGCCGCCGTCGGCAGGAAGCCGAGCGAGGCGGTCAGCGACAGCACGACCGGCACGGCGAGCGCGAGTCGGCGTCTGGAACGCAGATGAGCCATGGGATCTCCACATCATCCGGATACGGAACCGCCCGAGACACAGGTGGTGCTCGGGCAGGTACATGACGGGTGGTGCCAGGCCGAAGCTATCTCCCCGCACTGATCCACGAAAGGGCGCGGCCCGCACTGATCCACGAAAGGGCGCGGCCGACTTGAACCGCACCGCGCGTGGCGCCGTGACCGTGGACGGAGGGCCCACCAGGATCGAGGCCCTCCACGGGAATCACGCCGGGGAGTCGACCGATGACTGGCTGTAGCGTGGTCTCCCGTTCCAGTGAGATCCGAAGCGCATGTCCGCAACGCGAGGAGACTCCGTGGCCACCGAGACACCGCCCCCCGCGAAACCCCAAGCCCACCTTCCCTCCACCGAGGAGTTCACCGAGGTGCAGCAGAGCGCGGAGTTCGGTGAACTGCGCCGCTCCCACCGCTCGTTCGCCTTCCCGCTGACGATCGGCTTCATCGCCTGGTACCTGCTGTACGTCCTGCTCTCGAACTACGCGGGCGGCTTCATGGGCACCAAGGTGGCCGGCAACGTCAACGTCGCCCTCGTCCTGGGCCTCGCCCAGTTCCTCACCACCTTCCTCATCGCCTGGTGGTACGCGCGGCACGCCGCCGCCGACCTCGACCCCAAGGCCGAGGCCATCAAGTCCCGGATGGAGGGCGGAGCATGAGCCCCGCACAGCACACCCTGCTCGCCGCCGGCGAGGCGAGCGAGCACCGGCCGCTGATCATCACGCTGTTCGCGGTGTTCGTCGCCGCGACCCTCGTCATCACCGTCTGGGCGGGCCGGCAGACCCGGTCCGCCGCCGACTTCTACGCCGGCGGCCGGCAGTTCACCGGCTTCCAGAACGGCCTCGCCGTCTCCGGCGACTACATGTCCGCCGCGTCCTTCCTCGGCATCGCCGGTGCCATCGCCCTCTTCGGCTACGACGGCTTCCTCTACTCCATCGGCTTCCTGGTCGCCTGGCTGGTCGCCCTGCTGCTGGTCGCCGAACCGCTGCGCAACTCCGGCCGCTACACCATGGGCGACGTGCTGGCGTACCGCATGCGCCAGCGCCCCGTGCGGACGGCGGCCGGCACCTCGACCATCGTCGTGTCGATCTTCTACCTGCTCGCCCAGATGGCCGGTGCCGGCGTCCTGGTCTCGCTGCTCCTCGGCATCACCAGCGACGGCGGAAAGATCGGCATCGTCGCCCTCGTCGGCCTGCTGATGATCGTGTACGTCACCATCGGCGGCATGAAGGGCACCACCTGGGTGCAGATGGTCAAGGCGGTGCTGCTCATCGCGGGCGCCGTGCTGCTGACCTTCCTGGTCCTGCTGAAGTTCCACTTCAACATCTCGGACCTGCTCGGCAAGGCCGCCGACAACAGCGGCAAGGGCTCCGCGTTCCTGGAGCCCGGGCTGAAGTACGGCGCCTCCGGCACCACCAAACTGGACTTCATCTCGCTCGGCATCGCCCTGGTCCTCGGCACCGCCGGCCTGCCGCACATCCTGATCCGCTTCTACACCGTCCCCACCGCCAAGGCCGCCCGCAAGTCCGTCATCTGGGCGATCGGCCTGATCGGCGCCTTCTACCTGATGACCCTCGCCCTGGGCTTCGGCGCGGCCGCGCTGATCAAACCCGACGAGATCATCACCTCCAACAAGGCCGGTAACACCGCGGCTCCGCTCCTCGCGCTGCACCTGGGCGGAACCGACTCCAACTGGGGCGCGATCCTGCTCGCCACCATCTCGGCGGTCGCCTTCGCCACGATCCTCGCGGTCGTCGCGGGCCTGACCCTGGCCTCCTCCTCGTCCTTCGCGCACGACATCTACGCCAACGTCATCAAGAAGGGCCAGGCCACCGAGAAACAGGAGATCAACGCGGCCCGTTACGCCACCGTCGGCATCGGCGCCGTCTCCATCGTCCTCGGCGCCCTCTCCCGCGACCTCAACGTCGCCGGACTCGTCGCCCTCGCCTTCGCGGTCGCCGCCTCCGCCAACCTGCCGACCCTGCTCTACAGCCTGTTCTGGAAGCGGTTCACCACCGCCGGCGCCCTCTGGTCCATCTACGGCGGCCTGGTCACCGCGGTCGGCCTGGTGCTGTTCTCACCGGTGGTGTCCGGCAAGCCGACCTCGATGTTCCCCGACGTCGACTTCCACTGGTTCCCGCTGGAGAACCCGGGCATCATCTCGATCCCGGTCGGCTTCCTCCTCGGCGCCCTGGGCACCCTGCTGTCGAAGGAGGTCCCGGACACCGGTAAGTACGCGGAGCTCGAAGTGCGGTCCCTGACCGGCACCGGAGCCCATTGACGTTCCTACGGGCGGCCGCGTCGTACCGGACTGTACGGTCCTACGACGCGGCCGCGTCGTACCTCGTGGGATCGGGCCGCTGTCGTTGTCGGCGCTCTCACGTAGGCTCGCAGGTGACGGGAGAATAAGTGTTCCGGAACGAGGGAGGGGGCCCACGTGCTCATCGACACCTATGGCCGAGTGGCCACCGACCTGAGGGTCTCGCTGACAGACCGGTGCAACCTGCGCTGCACCTACTGCATGCCGGAGGAGGGCCTGCAGTGGCTGGCCAAGCCCGACCTGCTGACGGACGACGAGATCGTCCGCCTCATCGACATCGCGGTACGCCTGCTCGGCGTCGAGGAGGTCCGCTTCACCGGCGGTGAGCCCCTGCTCCGCCCCGGCCTGGTGGGCATCGTCGAGCGGGTCGTGGCCCTCGCGCCCCGGCCCCGGACGTCCCTGACGACGAACGGCATCGGTCTCGGGCGCACCGCGTCCGCGCTGAAGGCGGCGGGCCTCGACCGCGTCAACGTCTCGCTGGACACCCTGCGCCCGGACGTCTTCAAGACGCTCACCCGGCGCGACCGGCACAAGGACGTGATCGAGGGACTGAGAGCCGCCCGCGAGGCCGGCCTCACCCCGGTCAAGGTCAACACCGTCCTGATGCCGGGACTGAACGAGGACGAGGCCCCGGACCTGCTGGCCTGGGCCGTCGAGCACGACTACGAACTGCGGTTCATCGAGCAGATGCCGCTGGACGCCCAGCACGGCTGGAAGCGCGACGGCATGGTCACCGCCGGGGACATCCTGGCCTCGCTGCGCACCCGCTTCGAGCTCACCCCCGAGGGCGCCGACGAGCGCGGCTCGGCACCGGCGGAGCGCTGGCTGGTGGACGGCGGCCCGCACCGGGTCGGTGTGATCGCCTCGGTCACCCGCCCGTTCTGCGCCGCCTGCGACCGCACCCGGCTGACCGCCGACGGACAGATACGCACCTGCCTGTTCGCCACCGAGGAGACCGACCTGCGGGCGGCCCTGCGCTCCGGCGCCCCCGACGAGGAGATCGCCCGCCTCTGGCGCACGGCGATGTGGGGCAAGAAGGCGGGAGCGGGACTCGACGACCCGTCGTTCGTCCAGCCGGACCGGCCGATGTCCGCGATCGGCGGCTAGCTGCCGACCGAAGCCGGTGGCCGGCGGCTAGGAGTCCTCGCGCGCTTCCCAGTCCTCGAACCTGACGACGTCCTTCAGGAAGCCGCGGACCCCGAGGAACTGCGCGAGGTGCTCGCGGTGCTCCTCGCAGGCGAGCCAGGTCTTGCGCCGCTCCGGCGTGTGGACCTTCGGGTTGTTCCACGCCAGCACCCATACGGCGTCGGCACGGCAGCCCTTGGCGGAACAGATGGGCGTCTCACTCACGGATTCGTCTCACAGAGAAGGTGCGCACAAGGCGACGCCGAGCAGCCACGGGGGGAGCTGCCCGGCGTCGGTCCGTCGCTCCGACGGGGGATGCGGAGCGCGTACGCAGTATGTCATGGGTCACCCGCCGCCCGGCACCGGAACAGCACGATTGATCTGAGCTTTTCTTGAGCTTGGCGGCGGTCGGTCTTCCGCTTCCGGCAGCCTTCCCGTGTCCGCCGTGGTCACGCCCCTCCGGGCCGTTCGCCCCGCGTTCCCGCGGCCGGATCGGGCGGCACGTCCCCCGCTACGGAATCGGCCCGCGCGCCCTCTTCCCGCGGCTGCGGCGGCGTGATCATCGGCCGGGTCGGCGCGGTGACGAAGGTCGACGGAAGGGAGGGCGGCCGCTCCCGGCCCGCGTTCGCGATCACCACGGCGATGTAGGGGAGCACCGCGCCCAGCACCAGCGCCACGATCGCGACGTACCGTTCGACGTTCCACAGGGTGGCCGCCAGGATCACCGAGGCGGTGCGGACCGTCATGGAGATGACGTACCGCCGCTGCCGGCCCCGCACGTCCTCGGCCAGCCCGGTCCGGGCCCCGGTGATCCGGAACACCTCGACGCCGCCGTGCTGCTTCCGCGTCACTTCCCACCATCCGCCCGCATCGGACTCCCCGGCCCGCACTCGCGTCCCGTCCGGCGGGGAACCGGGCCCAGGACACTCCCACGTTACGCCGCGACCGCACCGTCCACGAGACCGGGTCGCCCCACGTACCGCGCGCACGCCGCCGGCCGTGCCGCGTACGGCCGCGGCCGACATGCGGCGCCCGGGGGAGCGGCCGAGACTGGCAGCAATGCTCACGTCGAGCCGTACGAGGAGGCAGCCATGGGCTGGTTGTGGGCGATCATCGTGGGATTCGTCCTCGGCCTCATCGCGAAGGCCGTCATCCCGGGCAAGCAGCACAGCCCCCTCTGGCTGACGACCATCTGCGGCATGCTGGGCGCCATCGTCGGCAACGCCATCGCCCGCGCCCTCGGCGTCGAGACGACCCGGGGCATCGACTGGAGCCGGCACGCCTTCCAGCTCATCGCCGCGATCATCATCGTCTTCGCCGTCGACATGCTCTACATGGCGACCCTGGGCAAGCGGAGACAACGCGCCTGACAGCGGACGGCCGGACACCGGCCCGACGCCGGACACCGGCCCGGCGACCGACACGGCGGAGGGCGGCCCCCCACGCTGGGAGCCGCCCTCCGTCACGTACTCCGCGCCTAGGCGCCGGTGACCTCGACCGCGGCCAGGTTCTTCTTCCCGCGCCGCAGCACCAGCCACCGCCCGTGCAGCAGGTCCTCCTTCGCCGGGACGGCGTCCTCGGCGGTGACCTTCGCGTTGTTCACGTAGGCGCCGCCCTCCTTGACCGTCCGGCGCGCGGCCGACTTGCTCGCCACCAGGCCGACCTCGGCGAGCAGGTCCACCACCGGGCCCAGCTCGGCGACCCGCACGTGCGGCACCTCCGACAGCGCGGCCGCCAGCGTCCGCTCGTCCAGCTCCGCCAGCTCGCCCTGGCCGAACAGGGCCCGCGACGCGGCGATCACGGCGGCCGTCTGGTCGGCGCCGTGCACCAGCGTCGTCAGCTCCTCGGCCAGCGCGCGCTGCGCGGCGCGGGCCTGCGGACGCTCCTCGGTCTGCCGCTCCAGCTCCTCCAGCTCCTCCCGGGACCTGAAGGACAGGATGCGCATGTACTTGGAGATGTCACGGTCGTCCACGTTCAGCCAGAACTGGTAGAACGCGTACGGCGTCGTCATCTCCGGGTCGAGCCAGACGGCCCCGCCCTCGGTCTTGCCGAACTTGGTGCCGTCCGCCTTGGTCATCAGCGGCGTGGCCAGGGCGTGCGCCTCGGCGTCCGGCTCCAGCCGGTGGATCAGGTCGAGACCGGCCGTGAGGTTGCCCCACTGGTCGCTGCCGCCCTGCTGGAGCGTGCAGCCGTACCGCCGGTACAGCTGCAGGAAGTCCATGCCCTGCAGGATCTGGTAGCTGAACTCGGTGTAGCTGATGCCCTGGTCGGACTCCAGGCGGCGGGCCACGGAGTCCTTGGTCAGCATCTTGTTGACGCGGAAGTGCTTGCCGATGTCCCGCAGGAACTCGATCGCGGAAAGGCCCTCGGTCCAGTCGAGGTTGTTCACCATGACCGCCGCGTTCTCGCCCTCGAAGGACAGGAACGGCTCGATCTGGCCGCGCAGCCGGCCCACCCAGCCGGCCACGGTCTCCGGGTCGTTCAGCGTGCGCTCGGCGGTCGGGCGCGGGTCGCCGATCAGGCCCGTCGCGCCGCCGACGAGCGCCAGCGGCCGGTGCCCGGCCTGCTGGAGCCGGCGCACGGTGAGCACCTGCACCAGATGCCCCACGTGCAGCGACGGCGCCGTCGGGTCGAAGCCGCAATAGAACGTGACGGGACCGTCCGCGAGCGCCTTGCGCAAGGCGTCCTCGTCGGTGGACAGGGCGAACAGCCCACGCCACTTCAGCTCGTCGACGATGTCCGTCACGGTTCTCGTGTCTCCTCGGTGATCCTGGGGCGGTCGGGTGACAGCCGCCTACGAGGTTATACGCCCTGGCTGACAGAGCTCATGTTGAAATCGGGGATCCGCAGCGCGGGCATCGCGGCCCGGGTGAACCAGTCGCTCCACTCGCGCGGCAGCGTCTTCTCGGTGCGCCCGGCCTCCACCGCCCGGCCGAGCAGGTCCACCGGCGACTCGTTGAACCGGAAGTTGTTCACCTGCCCGGTCACCTCGCCGTTCTCCACGAGGTAGACGCCGTCCCGGGTGAGCCCGGTGAGCAGCAGCGTCGCCGGGTCCACCTCGCGGATGTACCACAGGCAGGTCAGCAGCAGCCCGCGCTCGGTGTCCGCGACCATGTCCTCCAGCGAGCGGTCTCGGCCGCCGTCCAGGATCAGGTTGCCGAGCACCGGGGCGACCGGGAGGCCGGTGAGGCCCGCGCTGTGCCGGGTGGTGGTCAGGCTCTTGAGCACCCCCTCGTCGACCCACTCGGTGGGCCGCACCGGCAGCCCGTTGTCGAACACGGACTGGTCGCCGCCCGAGGAGTGGGCGACCACGAAGGGCGCGCACTCCAGGCCCGGCTCGTTCGGGTCGCTGCGCAGCGACAGCGGCAGCTCGCTCAGCCGGTCGCCGACCCGGGTGCCGCCGCCCGGCCGGGAGAACACCGTCCGGCCCTCGGCCGCGTCCCGGCCGGAGCCCGACCAGAGCTGGTAGATGAGCAGGTCCGCGACCGCGGTCGGCGGCAGCAGCGTCTCGTACCGGCCCGCCGGCAGCTCCACCCGCCGCTCGGCCCAGCCGAGGCGCACGGCCAGCTCGGCGTCCAGGGCACCCGGGTCGACGTCCTTGAAGTCCCGGGTGGACCGGCCCGCCCACGCCGAGCGGGTGCGGTCCGGGGACTTGGCGTTCAGCTCCAGCGTGCCGGTGGGCTGGTCGTGCCGCAGCCGCAGTCCGGTGGACGTGCCGACGTACGTCGAGACCAGCTCGTGGTTGGCGAAACCGTACAGCTCGCGGCCGCCGGCACGCGCGCGTGCGAAGGCCTCGCCGAGCGCGGGCGCGAAGTCCGCGAAGACGGCGGAGGAGGTCTCGGCGGGCGCGTCGGTGAAGTCCGGGGACGCCGGGACGCCGTCGACCAGCGGCTGGGCGTCCTCCGCCGGCCCGGCACCCCGCGCCGCGGCCTCGGCGGCCCGCACCAGCGGCTCCAGCTCCTCGGCGGTCACGGCGGACCGCGAGACGACCCCGGAGGCGGTGCCCTCCTGCCCGTCCACCGTCGCGATCACCGTCAGCGTCCGGCCGCGGGTGACACCGTTCGTGGTCAGCGCGTTGCCCGCCCAGCGCAGGTTGGCGGTGGAGTGCTCGTCGGCGATGACGACACAGCCGTCGGCCCGGGACAGCGCCAGCGCCTGCTCGACGACCTCGTGCGGCTTGTGGGTACGGGCGCTCATCGGCCGGCCTCCTGCGTGGTGTTCAGAATGTTGACGCCCTTGAACAGGGCGGAGGGGCACCCGTGGGACACGGCGGCGACCTGGCCGGGCTGGGCCTTGCCGCAGTTGAAGGCGCCTCCCAGCACGTACGTCCCCGGACCGCCGACCGCCGCCATCGAGCCCCAGAAGTCGGTGGTCGTGGCCTGGTAGGCGACGTCCTTGAGCTGCCCGGTGATCCGCCCGTTCTCGATCCGGAAGAAGCGCTGCCCGGTGAACTGGAAGTTGTACCGCTGCATGTCGATGGACCAGGACCGGTCGCCGACGACGTAGATGCCCCGGTCGACGCCGCCGATCAGGTCCTCGGTGGACAGCCCGGCCGGGTCGGGGCGCAACGACACGTTGGCCATGCGCTGCACCGGGACGTGGCCCGGGGAGTCGGCGAACGCGCACCCGTTGGACCGCTCGAAACCGGTCAGCCTGGCGATCCTGCGGTCGAGCTGGTAGCCGACGAGCGTGCCGTCCTTCACCAGGTCCCAGGACTGCGCCTCGACGCCCTCGTCGTCGTAGCCGACGGTCGCCAGGCCGTGCTCGGCGGTGCGGTCGCCGGTCACGTTCATCAGCTCGGAGCCGTACCTCAGCTTGCCGAGCTGGTCGAAGGTGGCGAAGGAGGTGCCGGCGTAGGCGGCCTCGTAACCGAGCGCCCGGTCCAGCTCGGTGGCGTGCCCGATGGACTCGTGGATGGTCAGCCACAGGTTGGACGGGTCGACCACCAGGTCGTACAGCCCCGGCTCCACGCTCGGCGCCCGCATCTTCTCGGCCAGCAGCTCCGGCATCCGCTCCAGCTCGCCGTCCCAGTCCCAGCCGGTCCCGGTCAGGTACTCCCAGCCGCGCCCGGCCGGCGGCGCGATGGTCCGCATCGAGTCGAACTCGCCGCTCGACTCGTCCACCGAGACCGCCGTGAGCTGCGGGTGCAGCCGCACCCGCTGCTGCGTGGTCACGGTCCCGGCCGTGTCCGCGTAGAACTTGTTCTCGTGCACGGTGAGCAGCGAGGCGTCCACGTGGTTCACGCCGTTCGCCGCCAGCAGCCGGGAGCTCCACTCCGCGAGCAGCGCGGCCTTCTCCTCGTCGGGCACCGAGAACGGGTCGATCTCGTACGACGAGATCCACGTCCGGTCGGCGTGCACCGGCTCGTCGGCCAGTTCCACCCGCTCCTCGGACCCCGCCGCCCTGATCACCTGTGCGGACAGCTTCGCCATGGCCACCGCCTGCGAGGCGACCTTGGCGGCCGCGTCCAGGCTCAGGTCGACCCCGGACGCGAAGCCCCACGTCCCGCCGTGCACGACCCGCACCGCGTACCCGAGGTCGGTGGTGTCCGACGAACCCGCCGGCCTGGCGTCCCGCAGCCGCCAGGACGCGCTGCGCACCCGCTCGAACCGGAAGTCCGCGTGCTCGGCCCCCAGCGCCCGCGCACGCGCGAGCGCGGCGTCGGCCAGGGCCCTTAGGGGAAGTGCCGTGAAGGCTTCGTCGATGGAATGAGGCACCGAGGTCTCCCTGCTGTCGTGGCCTGTCGCCTCCGATCATGTCGCGGGACCGGCCCGGCGGACCACAGGTTTCGGTACGGCGCCGCGTCCTTTCTGTAGGGACCCGACAGCGACGCACTTCAGCCACTGTCGGTGCCCGCTTCCCCGCGGGAGGGGCGCTACCGATAGGTTTTCGATGAAGCCGCCTGTCATCGAGGTGTTCGGGCGGGTGCTGGACCGCTGCAGACCGCTATCGAAAGGGTGATCCGTTGAGCCGCTCGGTTCTCGTCACCGGAGGAAACCGGGGCATCGGCCTCGCCATCGCCCGCGCTTTCGCCGACGCCGGCGACAAGGTCGCGATCACGTACCGCTCGGGTGAGCCGCCGGCCGGCTTCCTGGCCGTCCGGTGCGACATCACCGACGCCGAGCAGGTGGAGCAGGCCTACAAGGAGATCGAGGACCAGCACGGTCCGGTCGAGGTCCTGGTCGCCAACGCCGGCGTCACCAAGGACCAGCTCCTGATGCGCATGTCCGAGGAGGACTTCACCTCGGTCATCGACACCAACCTCACCGGCACCTTCCGCGTCGTCAAGCGCGCCAACCGCGGCATGCTCCGCGCCAAGAAGGGCCGCGTCATACTGATCTCCTCGGTGGTCGGCCTGCTCGGCTCCGCGGGCCAGGCGAACTACGCCGCCTCCAAGGCCGCCCTGGTCGGCTTCTCGCGCTCCCTCGCCCGTGAGCTGGGTTCGCGCAACATCACCTTCAACGTCGTCGCGCCCGGTTTCGTCGACACCGACATGACCAAGGTGCTCACCGAGCAGCAGCGCGAGGGCATCGTCTCGCAGGTGCCGCTCGGCCGTTACGCGCAGCCGGAGGAGATCGCCGCGGCGGTGCGGTTCCTCGCCTCGGACGACGCTTCGTACATCACTGGAGCCGTCATCCCCGTTGACGGCGGACTGGGAATGGGTCACTGATCACCATGAGCGGAATCCTCGAGGGCAAGCGCGTCCTGATCACCGGTGTGCTGATGGAGTCCTCCATCGCCTTCCACACCGCCAAGCTGGCCCAGGAGCAGGGCGCCGAGATCATCCTCACCGCCTTCCCGCGTCCCACGCTCACCGAGCGCATCGCCCGGAAGCTGCCGAAGCCCACCAAGGTCATCGAGCTCGACGTCACCAACGACGAGCACCTCGGGCGCCTCGCGGACGTCGTCGGCGAGGAGCTCGGCGGCCTCGACGGCGTCGTCCACTCCATCGGCTTCGCCCCGCAGGACGCGCTCGGCGGCAACTTCCTGAACACGCCGTTCGAGTCGGTCGCCACCGCCATGCACGTCTCGGCGTACTCCCTGAAGTCGCTGACCATGGCCTGCCTGCCGCTGATGCAGAACGGCGGCTCGGTCGTCGGCCTCACCTTCGACGCCCAGTACGCCTGGCCGCAGTACGACTGGATGGGCCCGGCCAAGGCCGCCCTGGAGGCCACCAGCCGCTACATGGCGCGCGACCTGGGCAAGCAGAACATCCGCTGCAACCTGGTCTCGGCCGGCCCGATCGGCTCCATGGCCGCCAAGTCCATCCCGGGCTTCGCGGAGCTGGCGTCCGTCTGGGACAGCCGCGCGCCCCTGGAGTGGGACCTGAAGGACCCGGAGCCGGCCGGCCGCGGCGTCGTCGCCCTGCTGAGCGACTGGTTCCCGAAGACCACCGGCGAGATCGTCCACGTGGACGGCGGTCTGCACGCCATCGGCGCCTGATCCCGGCCCCGAGCCCGACGCCCCGTTCCCCGCACCGCGCGGGGAGCGGGGCGTCACTCGTTCGGCGCATCCGGCCGGGCGGCACCCGGGGCCGGCGGGCCACTCTGGACTACGGGTTCACCCCGCGCCCCGCGCCTTCCCTCCGCAGCCCGGCCGAGGAGGTCCCCTTGTGCGCCTGTCCCGCAGCCTGGCCCCGGTGACCGTGGCCGTAGCCCTCGTCCTGTCACTGCCGTACGACGCGATGTCCCACGCGCGCGTGTCCGACGGCAAGCCGCCCGCGCCGCGCCTGTTCGGCGCCGCCTGCCGCACCGCCGTCCACGGCTCCCACGTCGTGGCCTACTGCCACAACCCCTACGTCGACACCGACCGGGTTCGGCTGCACATCGAGTGCGCCCGCTGGTGGGACATCGACACCGACAGCGCCCCGGCGGACGCCGCGGCCGCCATGACCGTACGGCTGACCGGGCGCTGCTGGAAGGAGGTCCGCTCGGCGTGGATCAGCCACCAGAAGGCGCGCTGAACCGTCCCGGCCGGCACAGGAACGGGTAGCTCGCGGCCTCGGCGGCGGCCGCCTCGGCGTCGCCGGTGCGGATCGCGTCCACCAGCCGGGTGTGCTCCATGTACGTCTCCGGCGTCAGGTCGGCGCCGACGTCCGCGCGCAGCCAGTCCCGCAGCACCTCGCCGAGGTCGGCGTACATCGCCGTCATGACGTCGTTGTGCGAGGCGGCCACCACCGCCAGGTGGAAGGTCGCGTCGGCCGTCACGAACGCCTCCGCGTCGCCGGTCTCCCACGCCTCCTCGCGCCGCACCAGGAGCGTGTCGAGCTGCTTGAGGTCCTTCTCCGTGCGCCGCTCGGCGGCCAGCCGGGCCGCCGCCGACTCCAGCGTCGACCGCAGCTCGGCGATGTGCCGGGGGTCGGCGTCCGCGAACCGGCGGTGCATCACGCCCGCCAGCTCGCTCGTCGCCACCACGTACGTGCCCGAGCCCTGGCGGATGTCCAGCAGCCCGTTGTGCGCGAGGGCGCGAACGGCCTCGCGCACGGTGTTCCTGGCCACCCCGAGCTGTTCGACCAGCTCGGGCTCCGTGGGGATGCGGGAGCCGACCGGCCACTCGCCGGACGCGATCTGGTTGCGCAGCTCGGCGATGACCTGTTCGGACAGCGCCGACCGGCGCGGGTGGCTCAGGGGCATGGCACACCTTCGCACGCTGGGCCGGGGAGGAGAGACCCCGGGAATGGACAACCAATCATCCCATGATTCTATGATGGTCGACATGGCTGGTGAGGAAACGCGGACCGTGGACACCCGTACGTCGATGCCTTCGACCGAACGCGGTGCTTCCACCGTCGCGCGCACAGACGAAACACCCCGCACGCGCGCGTGGGCGACCCGGCTCGTCGTGGTCGGCATCGTGCTGGCCGCGCTGAACCTCCGGCCGGCCATCACGAGCTTCGGCGCGCTCCTGGAGGAGGTGCGCGACGGGCTCGGCATGAGCGGCAGCGTGGCCGGACTGCTCACCTCCGTGCCCCCGCTGTGCTTCGCCGTCTTCGGTGTCACCGCGCCCCGGCTGGCCCGCCGCTTCGGACCGGCCGCCGTGGTCTGCGCCGGCATGGTCGCCATCGCCGCCGGCCTGCTGATACGGCCCTACGCGGGCGGCACGGCCGGCTTCCTGGCCGCGAGCGCGCTCGCCCTGATGGGCATCGCCGTCAGCAACGTGCTCATGCCGGTCATCGTCAAGCGCTGGTTCCCCGACCGGGTCGGCTCCATGACCGGCCTGTACTCCATGGCCCTCGCCCTCGGCACCTCCGCCGCGGCCGCGCTCACGGTGCCCGTCACCCACGTCCTGGGCGGTGGCTGGCGCCCCGGCCTCGCCGTCTGGGCCGGGCTCGCGGCCGCCGCCGTACTGCCCTGGCTGCCGCTGGTGCGGGGCCGGGCAGCAGCCCCTGAACCCTCCCCGGCTCCCGCCCCTGGGCCCGGAAGCCCGGCGGGGGAGCGGCAGCAGGCCCCGCTGCGCATCACCCGCAGCCGCACCGCCTGGGCGCTCGCCGTCTTCTTCGGGCTCCAGGCCACCGCCGCCTACATCACCATGGGCTGGATGGCGCAGATCTTCCGCGACGCCGGCGTCCCGGCCGGCACCGCGGGCATCCTCCTGGCCGTCACCATGGTGATGGGCGTGCCGCTGGCCTTCGTCATCCCGCGGGTGGCCACCCGGCTGCCCCACCAGGGGCCCATCGTGCTGGTCCTGGGCGCCTGCGGCCTCGCCGGGTACGCGGGCCTGTACTTCGCCCCGGCCGGCGGCGCCTGGGCCTGGGCGGTGCTGCTCGGCATCTCCAACTGCGCGTTCCCGCTGGCGCTGACGATGGTCGGGATGCGCGCCCGGACCGGCCCCGGCGTGGGGCAGCTGTCCGCCTTCGCCCAGAGCACCGGCTATCTGATCTCCATCCCGGGACCGCTGCTGGTCGGTGTCCTCTACCAGCACAGCGGGGGCTGGGGCCTGCCGATCGCCCTGATGGCGGCCCTGATGCTGCCCCAGATGGTCGTGGGCTTCCTGGCCGGCCGCGACCGCGTCGTCGAGGACGAGGCGGCGGCGGCACGCTGACCCGGGCCGCACCCCGGGGTGAGGGGCGGGCGCGGCAGGTGGGACACTGACCGCATGCCCGTGCTCGACCCGAACCCCCAGAACGGCCAGAAGAAGATGCTGCTCGTCTTCGGCTCGTTCCTCGCCATCTTCGTGATCATCGCCATCATCGCGACGATCGCCTCGCCCTGACCCCACCCCGCCCGGCCCGGTCGCGGCGCCCGATGGTGGGGGTGGCCCCACCATCCCCTAGGGGGCCAGGGTCAGGGTCAAGTGGGTGGGTCACCGGATGGGTTGGCGGCCCCGGATTCCGTAGCTTCGAGATGTGACCGCGACAGGCGGCCCGAACCGCTCGACGACCCACGGAGGCGACATGCCGGCCCGCACCCACTCCCGGCCCCACCCGGCGCCTTCGGGCGGTGGCGTCGACATCCGGCTGCGCTGGTGGGCGCTCGCCCTGCCGGCACTCGCCTTCATCATGCTGTTCGCGCTGATACTGAACCCGTCCCAGGCCCACGCGGCGAGCGGCGACCCCGCGATCACCCAGCTCCTCGAACGCGTGCAGCAGTTCCTCGCACGCTGACACCGAGCCCGCACATCCGGTGAAATCGCATGTCAACTCCCTGCGCCGGGTGGCCTGTTTCATGCGAAGCTGGATCTCATGAGCGTCGCAGAACCCCGTGAGATCGTCCTCTTCCGGCATGCGAAAGCCGACTGGCCCCAGGTGTCCGACCATGAGCGCCCGCTGGCCGAGCGGGGCCGCATGGACGCCGCCGTCGCCGGACGCAGGCTGGCCGACACCGCCGTCACCTTCGACCTTGCCCTGTGCTCCACCTCGGTCAGGACCCGCGAGACCTGGAAGCTCGCCGTCCATGAACTCGCTCACCGGCCGAAGACCCACTACGAGGAGCGGGTCTACGAGGCCTCGCCCGGCGAGCTGATCGCCGTGCTCAACGAGATTCCGGACGACGTGCGGAACGCGATCCTGATCGGCCACAACCCGGGCATCCACGGCCTGGCCGAGGTCCTGGCCGGCGACTCCCAGGGCGACGCCCGGGAGCGGATGAACCGCCGAGGCTTCCCCGCCGCCGGCTTCGCCGTGCTCACCTTCGACGGCACCTGGAAGAGCCTGGAGCCGGGCGTCGCCACCCTGACGGACTACTGGGCGCCCTCCGAGTGACGGCACGCACGACAGGAGGGCCCGGCACCCCGTGGTGCCGGGCCCTCCTCGCGTCCGGAGCGCTGAGCCGCCGCGGGGCGGCTCAGCCCTCGTCGTGGGTGTCGGCCGCCTCGACCTCTTCCCGGGTGATGCCCAGCAGGTAGAGCACCGTGTCCAGGAAGGGGAAGTTCACGGCCGTGTGCGCGGCCTCCCGGACCACCGGCTTGGCGTTGAAGGCGACACCGAGACCGGCCGCGTTCAGCATGTCCAGGTCGTTGGCGCCGTCACCGATCGCCACCGTCTGCACCAGCGGGACCCCGGCCTCCGCGGCGAACCGGCGCAGCAGCCGCGCCTTGCCCGCGCGGTCCACGATCTCGCCGGTGACCCGCCCGGTCAGCTTGCCGTCGACGATCTCCAGCGTGTTGGCCTGCGCGAAGTCCAGCCCCAGGCGCTCCTTCAGGTCGTCCGTGACCTGGGTGAACCCGCCGGAGACGACGCCAACTTGGAAGCCGAGGCGCTTCAGGGTGCGGATGAGCGTGCGCGCGCCCGGCGTCAGCCGGACCTCGTTGCGCACCTTCTCCACCACCGAGGCGTCCAGCCCCTCCAGCAGCGCCACGCGCGCGTGCAGCGACTGCTCGAAGTCCAGCTCGCCGCGCATCGCCGCCGCCGTCACCTCGGCGACCTTGTCCTCGCACCCGGCGTGCGCCGCGAACAGCTCGATGACCTCGTCCTGGATGAGGGTCGAGTCCACGTCCATGACCACCAGCCGCTGGGCGCGCCGGTGCAGACCTGCGGAGACGACGGCGATGTCGACACCCAGTGCCGCCGCGTCCGAGGCCAGGGCCGTGCGCAGCGGCTCGGTCTCCACGCCGGAGACGGCGAACTCCACTGCGGTGACCGGGTACTTGGCGAGGCGGAAGATGCGGTCGATGTTGCCGCCGGCCTTGGCGATCCGGGCGGCGATGGCGGCCGTCGACTCGGCGGTGAGCGGGTGGCCGAGCACCGTCACCAGAGAGCGCCCGAGACCTCGGGGGCGGTTGTCGCCGTGTCCCGAGATGATCTCCGCCTGCATCTTCATCGACTCGGCCCAGCTGTGCACCGTCGCCCGCAGGTCGCCCTCGACGCCGGCCGGCGGGTGGGTGACCAGCGCGCACAGGACCAGGCGGCCCCGGGTGACGACCTGCTCGATGTCGACGACGTCGACGGCGTAGGCGGCGAGGGTGTCGAAGAGGCCGGCCGTGATGCCCGGCCTGTCCTTGCCGAAGATCTTGACGAGGAGAGTGGGGACCTCGGAGGTCTGCGAAGCGCTCATGGTGTCACCACCGTATCCGGCACCCAGTGCCTTCCGCCCGCCCGGTCCGCCTGACGGACACGGAACAATGGGTGTCCGGCCGGTGTCGCGAACCTTGCCCGTGACCGACGTCCGCCCGACCCGCCCGATCTGCCCGCTCCGCCCGCGCGCAGACGCGGACGGCGCGAACGGCGGGGCTCGGTTCCGGCCCCACCACGACTGTGCCACGAGGCGGAACCCGGGGCACGGTGAGGAGCCGGCGGGCGCTTGCCGCTGGGGCGGGATCGCCTCCGGGGCGGGCTGATCGCTGGGGCAGGGACACCGGCCGCCGGAGCCGGGCTCACCGTCGGGTCAGGCTGTCAGCCAAGCCGGACGCACCGCCGGAGCCCAGCTCATCGCCGGATCAGGCTCATCGCCGGATCAGGCTCACCGCCCGGCCGGGCTCAGCGCTGCGGCCCGTCCCGCGGCCCACGGGTCGGCCCGCCCTTCGGCCGCGGCGGAAGCGGTCGCGGTGAGGGGACTGCCGACGCCCGACGCCCGCTGCCGGAGCCGGGCTACTGTCGGGTCAGGCTGTCAGCCCAGCCGGACGCACCGCCGGAGTCCAGCTCATCGCCGGAGCCCAGCTCATCGCCGGATCAGGCTCACCGCCCGGCCGGGCTCAGCGTCGGGGTCCGCGCCGTGGGCCACCGGCCGGGCCGCCCTTCGGCCGCGGGGGGAGCGGGGGCGGTGGGGGAGGCCCGGTCGGCCCGTCGTCCGGCGAGCCGTGGCCGTCCGGCCGGCCCGGCGCGCGCCCCCGTCCGCGGGGCACCGGGGGAGGCGGCCCCAGCGGCCGGACGACGGTGGGGGCGCCGTACACGTCGTCCCCGGCCGCCGGCGGCCTCGCGTCCTCGGGCTCCGCCCTCAGCTCCCGCGGCACCTCGAGATAGGGGTTGGTGTCGGGATTCGGCGGCCGG
Organism: Streptomyces sp. WI03-4A; assembly: GCF_033792105.1. Lineage (NCBI taxonomy): Bacteria > Bacillati > Actinomycetota > Actinomycetes > Kitasatosporales > Streptomycetaceae > Streptomyces > Streptomyces sp. WI03-4A. Next base: position 16,305 of record NZ_JARAUO010000041.1, on the reverse strand, counting down.
AACGGCTTGCTCGGCAGGTACGGCCCGGCCTCACCGCCCCCGGTGCCGCCACCGCCGACGCTCCCGCTCCCCGGCCGCCCGCTTCCCGCGGAGCCGTCCCAGCCGCCCCAGCCGCCCGGGCCCCCGGGCCCGTCCGCGCCGGTCCCCGCGTCCCGGTCCGGCCGCACCGCCCGGGCACCCGCTGCCCCCGTCGCCCGCGCCAGCAGCGCTCCCACCGCCCCGGCGCCCGCCCCCCACACGGCGCCCAGGAGCAACGCCATGCCCAGGTGCCCGTGCAGTTCGATGCCCGCGCCGAAGGCGTCGAAGCCGAGCACGGACAGCGAGGCGTTCACCGACACGTCCGCCAGCCAGGCCAGGAAGGGCAGGGCGAGCGCGGTCACCGCCCCGAGCCGCAGGGCGCAGCGCCCGGCGAACCCCGCCGCTCCGACCTGCCCGTCCACCGGGGTCCGTACCGCCGTGAGCACCCCGGCGAGCAGCATCATGAGGCCCGCCGCGACCGCGAGCAGCCACACCCGCCCGTCCAGCTCGGCCAGCCGGCCCAGCGTGACGGGCTCGTCGGAGTTCGAGCCCAGGAGCCGGTCGAGCGGGTCGGGCAGCACGGTGCCGAGGACGCCGGTCGCCCGGCCGTCCCAGGGGACGAACAGGCCGACGGGCACGCCGAGCCACACGCCGTTCGGGGCGCCCAGCAGGGCCGCGCCCGCGATCCGGCGCGGGTGGTCGTCGCCGATCGCCGCGTACGCCGCCGCCGCGAGCCCGGCGGCCACGGCCACGAGCAGCACGGTGACGAGTGCCGAGACGGCCGGGCGCACCACCCGGTGCACGGCGTCCCAGCCGGCCGGCAGTGGGGTGCGGCGGGAGGCGAACAGGGCGATCAGCAGGACACCGGCGCACCAGCCGAGGCCGCCGAGCAGGGTGGGCGCGGTGTCCACGGTGAAGCCGACGGCCGCCTTGGCGTGGATCAGGTCGCCGATCCGGTCCGGCAGCAGCCCGCCGACGTCGCCCACGCCGGGGATGTCGAGGCCGCCGCCCTTGCCCGCGCCGCCGGGCAGCCGGTCGAGGCCGAGCGCGCCGCCGTCGATCGTGACGACGTCGTGCCCCGCCCACGCGAGGCCGCCCAGCGTCGCCACGAACAGGGCGGTCACCGCACCCGCGCGCGCGAGGAGTTCGGCCGGCGCGATCACAACTCCGGCCGTGCGCAGGGACCGCAGGAAGAACCACGCCAGCAGCAGGGCTCCGACCAGGCTCACCCCGAGTGGCGTGATCTCGACGGCCGTGTGGGCCTCGGCGCTCTTCAGTCCGAAAGCGGACACATCGCCCGACGGTGACACCGAACCACCCGCCCCGAGGGCCACAACAGCCGCCGTCATGGGGCCCAGAGACCCCGCGGCGTCCGCCCGCAGCAGGTGCAGGCCCAGCGCGGCCGTGCCCGCCATCCCTATCAACGCCCAGCTCACGGCGGCGATCGCGGACAGCAGGATGTCCGTCCACGGCAGCGGTGTGCCGTGCCGTGCGGTCTCGACGCCCGTGGCGCTCATGGCAGACCCCCCGATCCGCGGCGCGGTCCCGAGGCCGCGCTCGTCCCCCTCGCGGGGGATTACCACTCTCCGGCCCGGTTTCAACCCCGTCAACGGGGCGAGTTGATGCGCGCACCGCGCCGCGCGCAAGGCCCGGCTTTCGGTCATGGGGCCGAGCCTGAAATAGTTCCCCACGATGTTCGACATCCCTAGACTCCCTGTGATGGGGGAAATTCGGGGGACAACTCAGTGGGGCATGGAGTGCCGGAACTCGTACTGGAATCAAACGGACGGACCTGGACGCTCGATGCGTCCAGGCCCTACACCCTCGGCCGCGATCCGCAGGGTGACATCGTCTTCGACGACGCCAGGGTCTCCTGGCGCCACGCCACGGTCAGCTTCGACGGCCGCAGTTGGGTCATCGAGGACCACGGCAGCACCAACGGCACCTTCGTGCAGGGCCAGCGGATCCACCGCATGGAGATCGGCCCCGGCTCGGCGGTGTACCTGGGCAACGCGACCGACGGCCCGCGGCTGAACCTCGCCGGCGCCACGGCCGCCCAGCCGCAGCAGCAGGCCGCGCCGTACGCCGCCCAGGGGGCGGGGGCGGGCTGGGCGCAGCAGGCGCCGCAGCAGTCCGCGCCGCAGGCCGACTGGCAACAGCCGCAGCAGGCCGCGCCGTTCCCGCAGCAGCAGAGCGCCCCGCCGGAGCAGTACGCGCAGAAGACGCCCGGTGGTGGCGCGGGGGCGCCGCCGGTCTACGGCGACCGCAGCCCGACCACGTTCCACCAGTTCTCGCTCGACCGCGTGATGCGCATCGGCCGTGCCCTGGAGAACGAGCTGGTCGTCTCCGACCTTCAGGTCTCGCGGCACCACGCCGAGTTCCACGCCACGCCCGACGGCCGGTTCGAGATCCGTGACCTGGGCTCGCACAACGGCACGTACGTCAACGGTATGCCGATCGCCAAGGGCGGTACGGCGCTGCTCGGCCCGAACGACATCGTCGGCGTCGGCCACTCCACCTTCCGCATCGTCGGCGACCGCCTCGAGGAGTTCGTCGACACCGGTGAGGTCTCCTTCTCGGCGCGCCATCTGACCGTCACGGTCGACGGCGGCAAGCAGATCCTCAAGGACGTCTCCTTCGGCGTCCCGGAGAAGTCCCTGATCGCGGTGATCGGCCCGTCGGGATCCGGCAAGTCGACCCTGCTCAAGGCGCTGACCGGCTACCGGCCCGCCAACCAGGGCGAGGTGCTGTACGACAACCGGAACCTGTACAAGCAGTTCGCCGAGCTGCGTCAGCGCATCGGTCTGGTCCCGCAGGACGACATCCTGCACAAGGAGCTGACCGTCAAGAAGGCGCTGAAGTACGCGGCCAAGCTGCGCTTCCCCGCCGACACCACGGCCGCCGAGCGCGACGCCCGCATAGACGAGGTGCTGCGCGAGCTGAAGCTGGACATCCACAAGGACAAGAAGGTCACGTCCCTGTCCGGTGGCCAGCGCAAGCGTGTCTCGGTGGCGCTGGAGCTGCTCACCAAGCCGTCGCTGATCTTCCTGGACGAGCCGACCTCCGGTCTGGACCCGGGCATGGACCGTGACGTCATGCAGCTGCTGCGCGGCCTCGCCGACGACGGCCGCACGGTCCTCGTGGTGACCCACTCCGTGGCCGAGCTGGCGATCTGCGACAAGCTCCTGGTGATGGCGCCGGGCGGTGCGGTGGCCTACTTCGGCCCGCCGGAGGAGGCGCTGAACTTCTTCGGCTACGACAGCTGGGCCGACGTCTTCTCCGCCTTCGAGAACTACCGCGACTACGACTGGGCGGGCCGCTGGAAGGGCTCGCAGCACTACCAGATGTACGCCGCGGACATCGACGCGGTCGCCCCGCAGTCCGTACACATGCCGCCGCCGCAGGCCATCAAGCCGCCCAAGCCGCAGGGCTGGGGCTCGCAGCTGATGACCCTGATCCGGCGCTACGTGGCGGTCATCGCCTCGGACAAGGGCTTCCTCGCCCTGACGGTGATCCTGCCCGCCGTGCTCGGCGCGGTCAGTCTGCTGATCGACAGTGACAAGGGGCTGCTGGTCAACGAGGCGGTCAACCCGAAGACCGGGCTGCACGTGCCCAACGGCACCGCCACCACCGTCCTGCTGATCCTCGCCGTCGGCGCGTGCTTCGCGGGTGCCGCGAACTCCGTCCGTGAGCTGATCAAGGAACGGGTCATCTACGAGCGGGAGCGCGCGACCGGCCTGTCCCGCTCGGCGTACCTGATGTCCAAGGTGGTCGTGCTCGGTGCCGTCACGGTGCTGCAGGGCCTGATGGTCGGCCTGATCGGCTTCTCCAGCCGGGAGATCCCCGAGGAGGGGGTCGTCCTCGGTCACTCGACGCTGCTGGAGCTGTGCCTGCCGGTCATGGCGCTCGGCTTCACCTCGATGATGTTCGGCCTGGTGATCTCCTCACTGGTGAAGACCGCCGAGAAGACCATGCCGCTGCTGGTCATGTTCGCGATCATCCAGGTCGTGTTCACCGGCTGCCTCTTCACCCTGCACGGCACCCCGGGCGTCAACGAGTTCTCGTACCTGATGCCGTCCCGCTGGGCGGTGGCCGCCGCGGGCGCCACGCTGGACTTCAACAACATCGCCCCGAACACCGACGACCCGACCAGCACCGACCCGCTGTGGAACCACACGGCGGGGGCCTGGAGCCTGGACATGATCGCCCTGATCGTCCTCGGTGTGGTCTGCGGCTTCTTCGTCGCCCGCTTCCTGCGCCGGCACGAGCCGGAGGTCATGAGGAAGTAACCGCGGCCGGACACGCGAAGGGCGGCACCCCCGAGGGGGTGCCGCCCTTTCCGCGTCGTGTCAGAGGTCCGCGCCGACCTCAGTACGCGCTGTTCACGTTGTCGATCGAGCCGTACTTGTCGGCCGCGTAGTTGGCGGCGGCGGTGATGTTGGCGACCGGGTCGTAGATGTTCCACGAGGTGCCGGCGACGTGGTACGCGTTGAAGGTCGGCGGGATGACCTGGAGCAGACCCTTGGACGGGATGCCGTTGATCGCGTTGATGTCCCAGTCGTTGATGGCACGGGGGTTGCCGGAGGACTCGCGCATGATGTTCTTGTGCAGGCCGTGGTAGCTGCCCGGGATGCCCTTGGCGCGCATGATGTCCAGGGACTGCCGGATCCAGCCGTCCAGGTTGTTGGCGTACGTTTTGGCGGCGACGAGCTGGACCTGCGGGCGCTGCGCGGAGCGGTTCGCGGACGCCTGGGCGGCGCGGTCCTGCGCGGCCTTGCGGGCGGCGGCGTCGGCGGCCTTCTTCTTCGCGTCGGCCGCGGCCTGCTTCTTGGCGGCGGCGTCGGCCGCGGCCTTCTTCTGCGCGGCCAGGGTGTCGAGCTTGACGGTCTCGCCGGCGAGCTGGTCGGTCAGCGCGCCCTTGACGTTCTTCACCTGCGGGGCGGCGGCGACCTGTGCGGACGCGGCGGCCGGTGCGCCGGTGGTGACCGTGTCGGCGTTGCCGGGGACGGCCGAGAAGGCGAGGGCGGCGACGCCGAGCGTGCCGACACCGGCGAGGGCGATCTTCTGCTGCTGCTTGGTCAGCGTGCGACTGAGACGGCTACTGAGGATGTTCTTGGGCATGGCTGATGGACCTCTTCGTTCGGGCGCGGAGGTCGCTCTGCGTCCGCCGGGGGAATCGGTTCCTCCCACACGAACGCCGCGGGATGGAAACCCACGGCGCTGAGCGACGGAAGCAATTCTTAGCGGGCGCAAAATGCCCAGGCAAAGGTGTGACGTACGATCCGGGATAGTGGATCAGGGAGGGGCAAAACGGGACAGACTAGGCCGTCTGTCCCGTTCATATGGGCGTGTTTATCTCCTATGCCCTTTCGTACGTGATGTGGGCCCTATGCGCGGGCTCACACGGGCGGCGCGGGTCTCTCACAAGGAGTTGCCGCCGCAATGCTCTCAGTGAGCCGCCTCGGCGGGGAGGATGAGATGCACGTCGCCGAACTCGTGCCACAGATAGCGCCCCCGCAGCGCCTCCGCGTAGGCACGCTCGACCGCGGCCCGCCCCGCCACCGCCTCCAGCATCAGCAGATGCGAGGCCTCCGGCTCGTGCAGCCCGGTCAGCAGCCCGTCGACCACCCGCACCCCCCGCCCGGGCGTCACCACCAGATCCGTCCACCCCCGGGCCGCGCGCAGCGCGCCGTCCGGCCCCGCGGCCGACTCCAGGGCCCGCACCGCCGTCGTCCCCACCGCGATCACCCGGCCGCCGCCCGCCCGCGCCGCCTCGACCGCACGCGCCGACGCCTCCGGCACCGCGAACCGCTCCGGGTACGGGGGCTCGTGCGCCTCCATCGACGCCACCCCCGTGTGCAGCCTGACCGGCGCGAACTGCACCCCCCGGCTCACCAGCTCGGTCACCAGGCGCGCCGTGAAGGGCCGCGCCGCGCTCGGCATCTCCGCGCTGCCCGCCCCGTCCGCCGAGGGCAGCGCGAACACCGTCTGGTACACCGGCAGCGGCTGGTCCCGCTCCGTGTAGGAGTAGCGGATGGGCCGCCCGTGCACCCGCAGCGCCTGGCGGACGTCCCCGGCCGCCCGGGCCCACCACAGCCGCTCCCCACGCGCGCTCAGCGGCTCCTCCAGCACCAGCGCCCCCGCTCCGGGCAGCACCACCTCCGTCCCCGCACGCGTACCCGTCCGCGCGCGCGTGGTGCCCGTTCCGTCCGGCTCACGCAGCTCGACCGCCCACCGGCCGTCGTCACCGCGCGTGGAGAAGTGCACCACCACGCGCGCGTGCCCGATCCGTCCGTCCACGGCGGCGGCCAGCGTGGGCGAGGTGTTCACCACCAGCAGGTCCCCCGCCCGCAGCAGTCGCGGCAGCTCGGCGAACGCGTGATGCGTCACCTCCGTACCGTGCGACACCAGCAGCCGCACGGAGTCCCGGTCCAGACCCGGCCCGCGCTGCTCGGCAGGCACCCGCGCGGACAGCTCCTCCGGCACCCGCACCGCCGTGCTCATCGCCCCACCGCCGGCGCCGGCGCCGCGTACCGCCCGCTCGCCGGACGTTCGTCCAGCAGCCGCAGGAACGCCGGCACGACGTCGACGGGCGCCGGACGCGGATCGTCGTCACCGGGCACCGCGGCCGCGTACAGCTCCGTCGCCATGTCCCCGGGGTCCACCGCCCACACCCGCAGGGCCGGCTCCTCGGCGCCGAGCACGGCCGCGAGCTGGTCCAGGGCCGCCTTCGAGGCCCCGTAGCCGCCCCACGTCCCGTACGCCTCCACCGCCGCGTCCGAACTCACCGCGATCACCGTGCCCGCCGGCGACTCCCGCAGCAGCGGCAGCGCCTCCTGGACCAGGCCGAGCGCCGCCACCACGTTCACCTCCAGCGCCCGCCGCAACCCGTCCGGGGGCAGCTCGGCGAGCCGCACCAGCGGCTCGGCGCCCAGCGCGCTCGCGTTGCTCACCACCAGGTCGGCCCCGCCCAGCCGGCGCGCCGCCGCCACCAGGCCGGCCCGGTGCCCCGGGTCCGTGACGTCCCCGGGCAGCGCCGCCACCCGCACGCCCCGCGCCTCGACCGCCTCCGCGGCCTCCCGGAGCGGTCCCGCGCCCCGGGCGTCGAGCACCAGATCCCACCCCCGGGCGGCCAGCGCCTCGGCGAGCGCCCGCCCCAGCCCCCTGGACGCCCCTGTGATGATCGCTACCGGCATGACATCCGTCCCCTCGTCACTGGCCGCCCCCGCCGGGCGGTGATCACAACTTAGGAACGGCCGCACCGCCGCCGCCTCGGCCGCGGGACGCAACACGGCGGGGCCCTTCGGCGTAGACCGCACGCCCGGGGACGCCCGACCTAGCCCCCAGGACCTAGGCCGATGGGACCGGACCCGCCCCCCGCCGGCCCGATCCGCGCCGTCACACCCCGCCGGTACCGTGAGGTCATGAGTCAAGGCCCCCGGTCCGGCCTCGCCGCGGTCAGTGCCGCGCTGCTGGCCATGAGCAGGCACCTCGAGGTGCGCGACGTCCTCAAGACGATCGTCGCCTCCGCCCGCGAACTGCTCGACGCGCAGTACGCCGCCCTCGGGGTCCCCGACGACCACGGCGGCTTCGCCCAGTTCGTCGTCGACGGCGTCAGCGACGACCAGTGGAAGGCCATCGGACCGCTGCCCCGCCAGCACGGCATCCTCGCCGCGATGCTGCGCGAGGCCCGGCCCGAGCGCCTGGCCGACGTGCGCAAGGACCCGCGCTTCGAGGGCTGGCCGTCCGCCCACCCGGACATGTCCGATTTCCTGGGCCTGCCCGTCAAGGACGGCGACGAGGTCATCGGCGCCCTGTTCCTGGCCAACAAGAACTGCCCCAGGCCCACCGGCGGCTGCGGCTTCACCGAGGAGGACGAGGAACTCCTCGCCCTGCTCGCCCAGCACGCCGCCATCGCCCTCACCAACGCCCGCCTCTACGAACGCAGCCGCGAGCTGACCATCGCCGAGGAACGCTCCCGCCTCGCCCACGAGCTGCACGACGCGGTCAGCCAGAAACTCTTCTCCCTGCGCCTGACCGCCCAGGCCGCGACCGCTCTGGTCGACCGCGACCCGGCCCGCGCCAAGGACGAGCTGCACCAGGTCGCCGCGCTCGCCGCCGAGGCGGCCGACGAACTGCGCGCCGCCGTCGTCGAGCTGCGCCCCGCCGCCCTGGACGAGGACGGCCTGATCGCCACCCTGCGCACCCAGATCCAGGTCCTCGACCGCGCCCACACCGCGCGCGTGACCTTCGCCTGCGACGGCTTCCGCGCCCTGCCCGCCGCCCAGGAGGAGGCCCTGCTGCGGGTGGCCCAGGAGGCCCTGCACAACGCGCTGCGCCACTCCGGCGGCGACCACGTCGACGTGACCGTGGACCGGCGCGGCGGCGGCGCCGTCCTGCGCGTCACCGACGACGGCCGCGGCTTCGACCCCAGGTCGGTCCGCCGCGCCGGACGCCACCTGGGCCTGGTCTCGATGCGGGACCGCGCCGACGGCGTCGGCGGCAAGCTGACCGTGGAATCGGCGCCCGGCAAGGGCACCACGATCGAGATGGAGGTCCCCGGTGGCTGACCGGATCAAGGTGCTGATCGTCGACGACCACCAGGTCGTCCGCCGGGGTCTGCGCACCTTCCTGGAGGTGCAGGACGACATCGAGGTGGTCGGTGAGGCCGCCGACGGCGCCGAGGGGGTCGCCCGCGCGGAGGAGCTGCGGCCCGACGTCGTCCTCATGGACGTCAAGATGCCGGGCACCGACGGCATCGACGCCCTGCGCAGGCTCCGCGAACTCGACAACCGCGCACGCGTGCTGATCGTCACCAGCTTCACCGAGCAGCGCACGGTCGTCCCGGCCCTGCGCGCGGGCGCCGCCGGGTACGTGTACAAGGACGTGGACCCCGACGCCCTGGCCGGCGCCATCCGCTCCGTGCACGCCGGGCACATCCTGCTCCAGCCGGAGGTGGCCGGCGCCCTGCTCTCCCAGGACGAAATCAACTCCGGTCAGGGCAGAGGGGGTTCGCTCACCGACCGGGAGCGCGAGGTGCTCGGCCTGATAGCCGACGGCCGCTCCAACCGGGAGATCGCCCGAGCCCTCGTGCTGTCCGAGAAGACCGTCAAGACGCACGTCTCCAACATCCTGATGAAGCTCGACCTCGCCGACCGCACCCAGGCCGCCCTGTGGGCCGTCCGCCACGGCGTGACCGGCTGAGACGCCCGTGCCCGACGCCGCGCCGGCGCCGATCCGCGCGGTTCCGCTCCAGGCTGAGATTCATACCGTCGTGGGAATGTCACCCGGATGGCGCATCCTCCGGCGATCCCCGCCGTTCTCCAGTGCGTGCCGCGGTGAACACCGCGGTGAACGTCCAGGAGGGGTTGGAAAGTGAAGAACCTGAAGAAGGCGGCGGCCGTGACGATGGTGGCCGGGGGGCTGATCGCCGCCGGTGCGGGTGCGGCCTCCGCCACGAACGGTGCCTGGGCCGGCGGCGAGGCGCACGGCTCCCCGGGCGTTGTCTCGGGCAACGTCGTCCAGGTCCCCGTGCACGTCCCGGTGAACGTGGTCGGCGACAGCGTCAACGTCATCGGCGCGCTGAACCCGGCCTTCGGCAACCTCGGCGTCAACCACTGACACCGCGGCCACCGAACCCAGGCCTCCCGGGCCCACCGGGAGGCCTGTCGGGTTTCCGGCCGCCGGCGTCGGTGCCGTACATCCGGCACGCGGGTCGGTTCCCGGGTCCGGCGAGGTTCAGCGCACCCCCCGCTCCCGCTCCTCCACGATGGAGTTGTACGCCGCCACCTGCGCCCGCCGTGCCGTCCGCTCCACCGGCCGCAGCGCCTGCGAGCGGGCCGCCATCTCGGAGGCGGTGACCGCGGCCCCGTCCCCGTTGCCGCGGGCGAGGGAGATCAGCAGCCCCACCCGCTGGGCCAGCTCCAGCACCCGCACCGCCCGCGGCGGATAGCCCGGCGCCAGCACCTCACGGCCCCGCTCGGACCGCGCCCGGTACGCGTCGATCGCCGCCTCGGCCACCGGCCCCGACCCGGCGAGATCCAGCTTCGCCAGCACCTCGGTCGCCTCCCGCAGGGCCTCCGCCAGCTCCCGCTCCGCCTCGCCCAGCGACGGCACGTCCGCGGGCGGCGCCTCCCGCACCGGCAGCACCCGCCAGACCACCTCGGCGTGCACATCACCCTCGGGCCCGGCCTCGTACGCCTCCGGAACCAGCCCGAACGCGGCGCCGAAGCAGACCACCGCCTCCTCCGCCGCCAGCGCCCGCGCATTGAACTCCGGCGGCCCGCTCAGCCCCAGCGGATGACCGGGAGCGGGCAGCGCCACCCGCAGACCGGTCACCCCCAGCGCCCGCAGCCGCCCCAGCGCGAGCGTGAGCCCGACCGGCGCCGGCTCACCCGGCAGCCCCTCCACCCGGTGCACCGTGTCCTCGCCCACAATGGCGAGAGCGGCGTCGTCCGGAGAGACAAGTCCGGCCAAAAGGGCGTTTCCCCAAGCGGCGAGGCGTCCTGAACGCGGTTCCGTGAGCATGCCCCCACCCTAAGGACCGGACCGATGGAATGGTGGGGTGCGCTCGTGGCGTAGATTTCATGGGGGCTGCGCCCACCGGCGCGGCGGACCGAGCCACAGGCGTACGCGACAGCCGAGACCGGCACACTGCAAGGGGAGACAACGCGCTCATGAGCGATGTTCTGGAGCTTCAGGACGTATCCGTGGTCCGCGAGGGCCGGGCTCTGGTGGACCAGGTCTCCTGGTCGGTGAAGGAGGGCGAGCGCTGGGTCATCCTCGGCCCCAACGGCGCCGGCAAGACCACCCTCCTGAACGTCGCCTCCAGTTACCTCTACCCCAGCAAGGGCACCGCCACCATCCTCGGCGAGACCCTCGGCACCCCCGGCACCGACGTCTTCGAACTGCGCCCCCGCATCGGCGTCGCCGGCATCGCCCTGGCCGAGAAGCTCCCCAAGCGCCAGACGGTCCTGCAGACGGTCCTCACCGCCGCCTACGGCATGACCGCCGGCTGGCAGGAGGAGTACGAGGACGTCGACGAGCAGCGCGCCCGCGCCTTCCTCGACCGCCTCGGCATGAGCGACTACCTCGACCGCAGGTTCGGCACCCTCTCCGAGGGCGAGCGCAAGCGCACCCTGATCGCCCGCGCCCTGATGACCGACCCCGAGCTGCTCCTGCTCGACGAGCCCGCCGCCGGCCTCGACCTCGGCGGCCGCGAGGACCTCGTCCGCCGCCTCGGCCGGCTCGCCCGCGACCCCATCGCCCCCTCCATGATCATGGTCACCCACCATGTCGAGGAGATCGCCCCCGGCTTCACCCACGTCCTCATGATCCGTCAGGGCAAGGTCCTCGCCGCGGGCCCGATCGAACTCGAACTCTCCTCGCGCAACCTCTCCCTCTGCTTCGGTCTCCCGCTCGTCGTCGAACAGGTCGGCGACCGCTGGACCGCCCAGGGCCTGCCCCTGTCCTGACCCCTCGGGAGCCCTCCCCGCTCCCCTTCGCGCCCTGTCCGCCGCCCGACCGCGGTCCTACCATGACCCCTGTGAACGACATAGACGCATGGGTGTGGTGGCTCGTCGGCGCGGCGGCGCTCGGAATCCCGCTCGTGGTCACCGCGATGCCCGAGTTCGGCATGCTCGCGGTCGGTGCCGTCGCGGCGGCGGTCGCCGCCGGCCTCGGCTTCGACGCTGTGGTCCAGGTCCTCGCGTTCGTCGTCGTCTCCGTCGCCCTCATCGCCGTCGTCCGGCCCATCGCGGCCCGCCACGGCGCCCAGCGCCCCCAACTCGTCACCGGAATCGACGCGTTGAAGGGCAGGCAGGCCGTCGTACTGGAGCGCGTCGACGGCTCCGGCGGCCGCATCAAACTCGCCGGAGAGATCTGGTCGGCCCGCTCCCTCGACAACGCACGCGCCTACGAGGTCGGCCAGGAGGTGGACGTCGTCGACATCGAAGGAGCCACCGCGATCATCATCTGAGGCATCCTGCCCACGAGTTGGGCGGCCGTCTGTCAGACTCGACCAGCAAGATCTTCGGCAACCACGGGTTCCGCCGAAGGCGCCGAGGCGGAGAGGGGTACGGGGTACACGATGGAACCGGTCATCATCGTCCTGGTCATTCTGGTGGTGTTGGTCTTCATCGCCCTGATCAAGACCATCCAGGTCATCCCACAGGCCAGCGCCGCGATCGTCGAGCGCTTCGGCCGCTACACCCGCACGCTCAACGCGGGCCTGAACATCGTGGTGCCGTTCATCGACACCATCCGCAACCGCATCGACCTGCGTGAACAGGTCGTACCCTTCCCGCCCCAGCCGGTGATCACCCAGGACAACCTGGTCGTGAACATCGACACCGTCATCTACTACCAGGTGACCGACGCCCGGGCCGCCACCTACGAGGTGGCCAGCTACATCCAGGCCATCGAGCAGCTCACCGTCACCACGCTGCGCAACATCATCGGCGGCATGGACCTCGAACGCACCCTGACCTCCCGCGAGGAGATCAACGCGGCCCTGCGCGGCGTCCTCGACGAGGCCACCGGCAAGTGGGGCATCCGCGTCAACCGCGTGGAACTCAAGGCCATCGAACCGCCCACCTCGATCCAGGACTCGATGGAGAAGCAGATGCGCGCCGACCGCGACAAGCGCGCGGCGATCCTCACCGCGGAAGGCACCCGCCAGGCGGCCATCCTCACCGCCGAGGGCGAGAAGCAGTCCCAGATCCTGCGCGCCGAAGGTGAGGCCAAGGCCGCCGCACTGCGCGCCGAGGGCGAGGCCCAGGCCGTCCGCACGGTCTTCGAGGCCATCCACGCGGGCGACCCGGACCAGAAGCTCCTGTCCTACCAGTACCTGCAGATGCTCCCGAAGATCGCCGAGGGCGACGCCAACAAGCTCTGGATCGTCCCCAGTGAGATCGGCGACGCCCTCAAGGGCCTGTCCGGAGCGATGGGCAACTTCGGCCCCTTCGGCGGTGGCGGCAACGGCGGCGGCGCCTCCGTCCCGTCCCAGAACAACGGTCCCGGCGGCGAACGCCGCGAGAAGCCGAGCATCGACTAGAGGTCTGCCACTCACCGGTCCCGCTCCGCGCCCCACCGGGGGGCGCGGAGCACCACGAGGTTACGGCCGCTCAGGCCGCGGCCCGGGCGAGCCACTCGGGAAGAGCGGCCATGTCGTCCTGCCCCAGAGCCAACAGCATCGCGTCCGCCGGAGTCGGCTCGAACGGCTCCCGCAGCAGGGCCATCCCCGCCTCCTCCGGAGTGCGGTTCGCCTTGCGGTGGTTGTCCTCCGCGCACGCGGCCACCGTGTTCAGCCACGTGTCCTGCCCACCCTGCGCCCGCGGCACCACGTGGTCCACGGTCGTCGCCCTGCGCCCGCAGTACGCGCATCTGTGCCGGTCCCTGACCAGCACCCCCCGCCTCGACCACGGGGCTTGTCTTCGGAACGGCACCCGTACGTATCTGCAGAGTCTGATCACCCGGGGCGCGGGTATGTCCAGTTCGGCACCGCGCATGCGCAGTTCGGGGTGGGCCTGCTCGACGACGGCCTTGTCCTGCAGGACCAACACGACGGCCCGGTTCAGAGTCACCGTCGACAGCGGCTCGAAGCTCGCGTTCAGTACCAGCGTGTCACGCATCCGGCCCACCTCCCGTGTGCACCGCCCACCCCCCGGCGGGCTCGGATCAACTCTGGACGGGCGCGCCGAGATGGACAACGCAATAAAAAATGCCCGCCTCTGATCACTTCCAAGACCAGAGGCGGGCAAACGTTCAATGAACGTCGGGCCGCGGAACCGCGCCGCGTCAGCCCTGGGCGGGGTTCTCGTACTCGCCGATGAGCTGGGCGCGCGCGATCGCGTGGAACCGCAGGTTGAAGCCGACGACGGCCGGGGAGGCGTCCGCGTCCGGACCCAGCTTCTCCTGGTCCACCGCGTACACCGTGAAGACGTACCGGTGCGGTCCGTCCCCGGGCGGCGGGGCGGCGCCGCCGAAGTCCTTCGACCCGTAGTCGTTGCGCGCGTGCACGGCACCCTCGGGCAGCCCCTTGAACCCCGCGCCGCCCGCACCCGCCGGCAGCTCCGTCACGGAGGCCGGGATGTCGAACAGGACCCAGTGCCAGAACCCGCTGCCGGTCGGCGCGTCGGGGTCGTAGCAGGTCACGGCGAAGCTCTTGGTCTCCGCGGGGAAACCGTCCCACCGCAACTGCGGCGAGGTGTTCCCCTCCGCCTGGACCTGGGCGCTGCCCAGCGTCGCTCCCGGCTCGATGTCCTCACTCGTCACCGTGAACGACGGCACGGGCGGATGGAAGTCGTGGGGGAGCGGCCGCCGCTTGAGCTCGGTCACCTCGGTACCTCCTGATCGTTCTCGTTCAGTGGCTCCGAGCCTAGAACCAGTTCCGCTTGCTGCCGACCTCGGACAGCCACTGGTTGAGGTAAGCCGCCCAGTCGGTCCCGTGGAAGTCGTTCAGACCGACCTGGAAGGAGCGGTAGGTGTCCGAGCCCTCGCTGAACAGACCCGGCTTCTTGTCCATCTCCAGGACGACGTCCATCGCGTGCTCGTCGGCCACGAAGCTCAGCTCGACCTGGTTCAGGCCCCGGTACTGCGACGGCGGGTAGAACTCGATCTCCTGGTAGAACGGCAGCCGCTGGCGCGTACCCCGGATGTGCCCCCGCTCCATGTCCGCGCTCTTGAAGCGGAAGCCCAGCTGGATGAAGCCGTCCAGGATCGCCTTCTGCGCCGGCAGCGGGTGCACGTTGATCGGGTCCAGGTCGCCGGAGTCGATGGCCCGCGCGATCTCCAGCTCGGTCGTCACACCGATGTGCATGCCGCGCAGCGCCTGCCCGTCGATCATCGTGACCGGCGTCTCCCAGGGGATCTCCAGGCCGAACGGCACCGTGTGCACGGCGCCCGCCTGCAGTTCGAAGGCACCGCCGAGCCGCACCTTGGTGAACTCGATGTCCTGCTTGTACTCCTGGTCGCCGCTCTCCACCTCGACCTTGGCCTGCAGGCCCACCGACAGGCCCTCGATGTTCTGGTTGACGGACCCGCCCTGGATCCGCACCTCGCCCTGGACGACCCCGCCGGGCACGACGTTGGACTCGGTCAGCACCGTCTCCACCGACGCCCCACCGGCCCCAAGGCTCGCGAGCAGCTTCTTGAACGCCATGACTCTCCCTTTACGAATGGACCCTCGACCCCTACAAACGCGATCGGGCCACGACCGGTTCCGCCGGGACCGCACCACGTCTGGACTACCCTCGGAGGGCATGATCGCGCCCCCGGACCGTATGCCACTGCCCCGAGAGTTCTTCGACCGCCCCGTACTAGAGGTGGCACCCGACCTCCTCGGCCGCATCCTGGTCCGGACGACCCCCGACGGCCCGATCGCCGTCCGCCTCACGGAGGTGGAGGCGTACGACGGGCCGAACGACCCCGGGTCCCACGCCTACCGCGGCCCCACCGCCCGCAACGCGGTGATGTTCGGTCCGCCCGGACACGTGTACGTCTACTTCACCTATGGCATGTGGCACTGCATGAACCTGGTCTGCGGACCGGAGGGCCGGGCCTGCGCCGTGCTGCTGCGCGCGGGTGAGGTGATCGAGGGGGCCGAACTGGCCCGCAAACGTCGACTTTCGGCCCGCAACGACAAGGAACTGGCCAAGGGGCCGGCCCGTCTGGCCACCGCCCTCGACGTGGGCCGGGCCCTGGACGGCACGGACGCCTGTGCCTCGGGCGAGACAACCCTCAGGGTCCTGACCGGCACTCCCGCTGCCTCCGACCAGGTACGCAACGGTCCGCGCACCGGAGTGGCCGGCGAAGGCGGCGACGGCGAGATCCATCCCTGGCGGTACTGGGTGGCCGACGACCCGACCGTCAGCCCCTATCGGGCCCATGTTCCGAGGCGCCGTCGAAGTTGACTCGACCTTGGAAGGTGCGTAATGTGGCCCGAGCCGCTGAACCGGGTACGGCGATCGCCTGCAGCCGGAGCGGCCAAACCACTACCTAGCTACAACCCCTCAGCGGGGCCGATTGTGGCGCGCCCGCGTGCCCTAATTCGAACTCGCGAGACTCGATTATGAGTTCCCGAGGGACTCCGCTAACGTAGTGAATGTCGAAAGGCCGACGGGCGAAAGCCAAAAGCCCCAGACAATCCCGCCGACCGGGAATCGGACGCCGAAAGGATCTGATAGAGTCGGAAACGCAAGACCGAAGGGAAGCGCCCGGAGGAAAGCCCGAGAGGGTGAGTACAAAGGAAGCGACCGTTCCTTGAGAACTCAACAGCGTGCCAAAAAT